>JBBAAE010000004.1:0-58174 GCA_041658485.1 Minisyncoccota bacterium | reverse complement strand
CTTTAAGGTACTATTGCTCTATGACACAAACTGACGACACCGATAATCGACTTAAAGAGCTCCAGCTACGAGAAGAGGAGGAGCTCGCTCTTATGCTTTCACACAGGTATGACATTCGATATCTCGATCTGACTCGTGTCTCAATTAATTCTGACGCACTCCGACTCATAGAAGAGCCCTTAGCTCGTCTCGCTGAAATCGCAGGCTTTGACATTGTGGGTAAAAAACTAACCATCGCTGTTCGCTCACCACAACATCCTAAATTGCCTGCAATCCTTGAAGACTTAGAGAAGCGCGGATACACAGTAGAACAGGTGTTGGTATCGCGCGCATCCTTAGCGAGAGCTTGGGAGCACTACAAAGATCTTTCATTTGCCGTTGAATCAAAGCAGGGCGTTTTAGATGTCTCCCCAACGGAGCTGAAAAAAGTACTTGAAAGTATTCATACGATTGAGGATATCCAAAAAGCAGTCGCCAGTGTTACTGAAATGAAACGAGCCTACCGTGTTTCAAAAATTCTGGAAGTAGTACTCGCTGGAGCATTTGCAGTTGACGCATCGGACATTCACATCGAGCCCGAACAAAATCAGGTGCGCTTGCGCTATCGTCTTGACGGTGTGTTGCATGACGTCATTAACTTTGACCTCGATACAGCAAATCTTCTCTTGTCACGACTAAAACTTCTTTCTGGACTTAAACTGAATTTAAAAAACCGTCCACAGGATGGCAGATTCAGTCTTGTGATGGATGCAAAAGAGATTGAAATTCGTGCCTCTGTTATTCCTGGTGCCTACGGTGAAACTGTTGTTATGCGTCTCCTAAACCCAGACACCATCTCAGTACCATTTGAAGCGCTGGGGATGGAGCCAAAATTGCGAGCACTTATTGAGCGCGAAATCGGTAATCCAAATGGCATGCTTTTAAATACAGGGCCTACAGGAAGCGGAAAAACAACCACGCTTTATGCGTGTATGAAAAAAATTAATTCTTCAGAAATTAAAATTATTACCATTGAAGACCCCGTGGAATACCATGTTGCTGGATTGGTGCAAACACAGGTGGATGAAAAAAACTACACATTCCTTCAAGGGCTCCGCTCCGCACTCCGTCAAGACCCTGATGTCATCATGATCGGAGAAATCCGCGATGAAGAGGTCGCAAAAACGGCAATCGACGCGG
Source organism: Minisyncoccota bacterium (assembly GCA_041658485.1). Lineage (GTDB taxonomy): Bacteria > Patescibacteriota > Minisyncoccia > Phycocordibacterales > Phycocordibacteraceae > Phycocordibacter. The sequence continues at coordinate 56,995 of JBBAAE010000004.1, read as the reverse complement.
CGCTTACAGGACACTTCGTATTTTCAACACTCCACACCAACGATGCCGCGGGGTCCTTCCCTCGACTTGTTGATCTTGGTGTGGATCCAAAAGTATTTGGTTCCGCAATCAATATCGCCATGGCACAGCGCTTAGTAAGAGTCTTATGTAAACAATGCAAAAAAGAAGTCCCTCTTGAAGGTAAGAACAAAGAGCGTGTTGATAAAGTACTCGCAGGTCTTCGAGATAAGACCGCCATCCCCGCTGACATTTCCAAAGTATTTGAGCCTGCTGGGTGCTCTGTCTGCAACAACACTGGATTCAAGGGCCGTATTGGTGTTTTTGAGGCAGTCGTTATTGATAGCGAGATGGATGCACTTCTTCGCACCTCCCCTTCAGAGCATGAAATACAGGCACTCCAGCATAAAAAAGAAATATTAACGATGGTTGAGGACGGCATCATGAAAGTCTTGACTGGAGTTACTTCACTTGACGAACTAAATCGGGTTGTCTTAATCGAAGAAACACTCAAATAAAAAACCCGAGGATGACCTCGGGTTTTTTATTTCGTGCCAAAATAAAAAATCGCACCCCTCTAAACAACGCTTGCAGTGAAGGTGGAACAAATGATGAGGAGACTCCCAGAGAATAACCGAAGTCAGACTTCCAGCAGATCCTTACAATGATGCCACGGCGTTGCTTAGATGGGCACGATTTTTTAGAATAAAACCCCTTTCGGGGTTACAATGGTACGATAGCATACGCTTTTATATATGTCAAGTACTCAATCAAAGAAGATTCATCCTGAGGAAGAGGAGCCAAAAGAAGCTGGAGAACGCGTCCTAGACCAAACTCTACGGCCGGAGGCTTGGGAAGAATACGTGGGGCAAGAAAATGTAAAGGAAAACCTCCGCGTACTTATAGCAGCTGCGAGAGAAAGAAACCATGCGCCTGAGCACACACTCCTCTATGGTCCTCCTGGGCTTGGAAAGACAACCCTGGCACACCTTGTGGCGAAAGAGCTTGGTGCAAACATGCGAGCAACGGCAGGGCCTGTTATTGAGCGCGTAGGTGACCTAGCGGCAATTCTCACTAACCTAGAGCCTGGGGATGTATTGTTCATCGACGAAATACATCGACTCAATAAAACAATTGAAGAGGTTCTCTACCCCGCCATGGAAGCTGGGAAGCTGGATATCATTATCGGTAAAGGTCCTTCGGCGCGAACCATTGAACTCGCACTTCCCTCGTTTACACTTGTCGGGGCAACTACGCGCATAGGACTTATTTCTGCACCACTTCGTTCTCGTTTTTCAGGCGGAGTATTCCAACTTGATTTTTATTCTGAAAAAGAAATCGAACGAATTCTTGCTCGTTCTGCAAAAATTCTTGGCATTGAAGCCGACACAGACGCTCTTCAAGAAATTGCCAAGCGTTCTCGAAAAACTCCACGCACTGCAAACTACCTTCTGAAACGATCCCGTGATGTTGCACAACTCGACCGCACAACGCTCTCAAAAGTAGCAGCAGAAAAAGCGCTCGCCATGATTGGTATTGATACGGCAGGCCTTACTCCCTCTGATAGACGTATTCTTGAAGCACTCATAACAAAATTCGCAGGTGGCCCTGTTGGAGTGAAAACACTTGCGGCTGCCGCAGCCGAAGATGAACAAACCATCGAGGATGTCTATGAGCCGTATTTAATGCAGGAAGGATTTTTGGAACGAACCCCTCGAGGTCGCATCGTTACAGCTCGCGCACGCGAGCATTTAGGAAAACAAGGTGTACAAAAAAAACTTATATGACATTACTCTCCGACACATTGAAAGCGTGGGTAACAAAACAAGAGTCGATTATTTGGCAGACTCAAAAGAAAGAGCGGGGTGACGCGTCTCACTTACTCGCCTACACCGTTAAACTTGGCGAAGAAGTTGGCGAACTTGCGGAACAAGTACTTGCTCGTTTTGGATATCAACGAAAATCAAAAATAATGGCGGCTGGGGACGATGAGCTCGCTGACGAATGTGCCGATGTCATTATTGTGTCACTCTTTCTCGCAGAAGCAGCTGGTATAGACATAGAAAAAGCACTAGAGAGAAAAATGGAAAAATTGGAGATTAGAAATCGAGAATAGTCTTGGTTTTAACTTGAGTATCCCGAACCACCGCAGCCACCACAAGCAGTTAATATGCCATTTTTCTTGGTGCCATAAAAACCAGGCGCAACCTTCCTACAATTCAACTTACAGCGGGTAGCGCGGTTATCGAAAGCTTCAACAAAACCAAATTGCATAAGGCAGAGAATACAACTCTGGCTCTTACTCTTTAAGTTTTTTAAAGAAACTATTGTTTTTATCAACCTTTGTTACATTTATAACAAAACCTCTCTACTATTTAGGGTAAATATCTTTTCATTCACTGGGGGTTAGGCTGACGCCCTGTGCCATCACACCAAACGCAATCTCCTCCTTTACCTCCACACATCCAGCATTGTTCCTCCGGCAGAATGCGCAAGCGTCTTTCGTTATTCAAGAACATAAATATTTGTCCCCTCTATGTTCCTGTAACGTCGACCTGTTACTTCCGGCTCGGGCTGTATTGAAGTAGGTCTTGTCTCCGACGTGTACGTCAGAGGACGTGGTCGCCCTCCTAATCGTCCGGCATTGCTAATGAGAATATCGAGAATGGACGGCCCTTCTGGTGGATGTTCGTAGTTCATATGCTTTTGTTATTTATTACCACTGCTAATATTTAAAGTGTGCCGGTATGAGGGGGTAAAGTTAATTTCTGGGTAAAGATTATTGATTTTTAACAAGTTATGTTATATTTTAAACATGCTAAGCATTCCTGAGGCAGTACAGCAAGCCATAGAGAAGGATGGATTTCTTCATTTCGGACTTTCAAATGGCGTACTGAATCTTTCAAAGACGGCGCGTTTTATAAAGCCACTTATTGAAGTGCGCACGAAGAAAAGTGTGAGTGTGGCTGCTATCACTATGGCGCTTTCACGCCTTAAAACATTAAAAAGGAGAACGAACGTTCAATTGAAACAAGTAAAACTTGATTCAATAAACGTCACAAAAAATCTTGCGGAAATTACATTCGAAAGAACCTCACACAATATTGCTGCACTTGAAAAAGCGGAGAAAGAAGTGCGTAGCAAAGATGGGTATATCGTCATAACGTTCGGCACCGCTGAACTTACTATTCTTGTTGAGGAGGATTTTCTGCCTAACATTAAGAAAGCGATGCCTTCAAGCCCGAAAGCGATACTGCCAGGGCTCGTTGCTGTGGGGGCGCAATTCAATGAGAGATACATTGCCCATGTCGGAATGGTCTATGCCCTGATACAGCAACTCACCTTCCAGAACATCAACGTGATTGAATTCTCCTCCACCTATACAGAGCTCGTTTTTTATCTCAATAAAAAAGACATGAAACTTGCATTTGATACGTTATATGAACAATTCATGTAAACATCTATGCCACTGAAAGCCGAAACCAGAAAGCTGAGCCCTATCGTCATCGCTGTCGACCCTGGGTACGACAGAGTGGGTATTGCCGTGATGGAAGGAACTGCTCTTATTTTTTCTGAATGCTTTATTCCTCCTAAGGGAGCTGTCCCCATTCGCCTTGGTGCAGTATTCCAGCACCTTGGAAAAACAATAAAAAAATACAAACCCGATGCACTGGCGATAGAAACACTCTTCTTTACAAAAAATCAGAAGACGGCAATCCATGTTGCAGAAGCACGTGGAGTTATAACTCTTGCGGGAGTTGAGGCCGGTATTGAGGTTTATGAATATTCTCCTCAGGAAGTAAAAATTGCAGTGACAGGCTCAGGAAATGCAGACAAAAAGAGTGTTATGCGGATGGTAAACATGTTGATTCCCATGGGAAACATGAAGCGTCACGACGATGAATATGACGCCATAGCACTTGCAATAGCCCATCAATCAAGCTCCAAATTCAGACAAGCGCGAAATATATAGAGCAGTGCAGAAGCCTGTTATCCACACGCCTCTGACGCATCGCTTGCCAATAGGTAGCATTTTGATACAAATAGGGCGTTAGAAGCTATATCCAATATGAGTAACGACCCAAAAAAACACAAAGGATTTGAAGACGAGGAAGACGCAGATGCGCCGGTGGTTCCTCCCGTTGATGAGGAAGACATGCCTGACGAGGAAGAAGATGCCGACTCGTTTAGTGATGATGATGACATGATGTAAATAATAAAAAACCTCGCGAATGCGAGGTTTTTTATTATTTATTTTTTATCATTTTTGCAATTCTGCGTTTACCAATTCGTAAAATTTCACCCTCAATGGGTTTGTTATTCATATCAGTAATCGCTTCCCCTGTCGCAACTGAGGTTACTGCTCCGGCAGAAACCAATCGGCGTAATTCTGTTCGAGAAGCAACAAGGCCTGCATGCACCAATGCATCGGCATATGTTTGTCCTTCACCGAATAGTGCTGGTGTGGCATCCTCTTCAGAAATCTCACCTTTTGAAAAAACGGAAACGAATCGCTCCCCTGCTTTGTTACTTTCGATATCACCGTGATACATACGAACAATTTCTAACGCTAGATCAAACTTTGAATCTCGAGGACTTTTTGTGAGAATATTCTTCACTACATTTAACGACACTCGTGTACAGTGAACGAAATATGTTTCGATGAGCGAATCAGGAATACTCATTACTTTCCCAAACATATCTTGGGGCGCATCATTAAGATTAATAGTGTTTCCCCAACTTGAACTCATCTTTCTTCCATCAGTACCCAAAATGAGCTCGCTCATCACAATGTGTTGCGGGGGTTGACCTGCCTTCCCTTGGAGTACCCTGCCTGCAAGCAAATTAAACCTCTGGTCTGTTCCGCCAAGCTCTACATCTGCCTTTATTGCAACACTGTCATACCCCTGCATTAAGGGGTAGAGCACTTCTCGCAGGGAAACCCTTTTGCCTCCATCCAAACGGCGCTTAATATTGTCTCGGGATATGAAATCGGCTACAGAAAACGCATCAGCTTGATCGCCAATAGCAGAGTAGTCCAACTTCAAAAGCCACTCAGAATTTCTCCGTACCTCCAAAAGATTTGGGTCAAGAATTTTTTTGGCTTGAGAAACATACTCTATGAGATTTTTTTCAACATCAGCTCGACTGAGCATTGGACGTTCACTTTCTTTGTCCGAAGTATCACCTATTACACCCGTTGCATCTCCAATAATAAAAACCACCGTGTGCCCTAAATTTTGAAAATCTCGAAGCTTAAGAAGTGCCACCGCGCGTCCAATGTGAATATTTGGGCTCGTAGGGTCTATCCCGAGCTTGATACGCAGTCGCTCTCCTGACAATAGGAGTTTTCGGAGTGATTCGTCTGAAGGAATTATTTCAACAACACTCCTCGTCAAAAGAGTTTCTATCTTTTCAGGATCAGTGTTAACTGAGGCTTTGGTTTTAAAAAACATACAATAAACTCTACCACGCTCGGTATTAGGGTCTACCGCCATTAACGTATCTGCCACCTCTCCGGTCATACGCCCATATAGAGAAACACCTAGCAAGTAGACCATTCCCTTGCTACGATTTAGAGCATGCGAAGACGGCGCTTGATTAAAAATAAGAAATCTTTTTTCCTCATTATTAGTGCGCTTGCACTATTTAGTATAGGGGCTCTACTCATTTGGGCAGTGTCATTAAAAATCCCCGATATCAAGTCTTTGGAGACTAGAAAAATTGAACAATCAACAAAAATTTATGACCGTACAGGTACTATTCTTCTTGATGATCTGAGTCAAAATATGATGCGTACTGTTGTGTCAGAAAGTGAGATTTCTCCATACATAAAACAAGCAACCGTTGCGATAGAAGACGCGGAATTCTACCATCACGCTGGCGTACGCCCGTTGGCATTTCTTCGAGCCACAATCGTTAATGTCCTTTCTCTTGGCTTTGAACAGGGCGGTTCAACCATCACACAGCAAGTAGTAAAAAATTCTATCCTCACTATCGATAAAACTATCGCACGAAAAGTGAAGGAGTGGATTCTTGCAATAAAGCTTGAGCGAGTGCTCACCAAAGAACAAATCCTCGAGCTCTATCTTAATGGAAATCCGTACGGCGGACTTATCTATGGTGTTGAAGAAGCTAGTGAGCAATTCTTCACCAAGCACGCAAAAGATGTAACTCTCGCCGAAGCGGCGTACCTCGCTGCCCTACCCCAAGCCCCTACGTACTTTTCACCGTACGGCAATCATCGCGATGACTTAGATAACAGAAAAAATCTTGTGCTCTCGCGAATGAAAGACTTGAAATTTATATCTGAACAAGAATACACGCTAGCAAAATCTGAGGTTGTGGCTTTTGCTCCTCAAGCAACGGCTGGTATTCGCGCACCACACTTCGTCTTCTATGTTCGAGGGCTCTTGGAACAAGAGTTTGGTACAAGTGCACTAGAGCAGTCTGGCTGGCGCATTATTACTACACTTGACGCCGACCTTGAAGCCAAAGCAGAGGAGATTGTAAAGAAAAATGCTCTTGAAAATAAGAAGAAATTTAATGCTGAGAACGCGAGTATCGTCGCCATTGCACCAAAAACGGGAGACATTCTTGTGATGGCTGGATCCCGAGATTATTTTGATCCAGAAATAAACGGCGCCTACAACATAGCCTTAGCGAAACGCCAACCAGGTTCTTCATTCAAACCATTTGTGTACGCAGCCGCCTTCACTAAAGGATACACATCAAACACCGTGCTCTTTGATGTGCCGACACAGTTCTCAACTGAGTGCCCACCAGCAAGCTTGAGCGATACACCTCCCTGCTATGCACCAGGAAACTACGATAATAAATTTAATGGGCCAATGACCTTGCGAGATGCTCTCGCACAATCAAGAAATATCCCCGCAGTGAAAGTGCTCTATCTTGTGGGAATAAACAATGCACTTTCGCTTGCACGGTCACTTGGTATCACCACACTCGCTGGATCAGACCGCTACGGGCTAACTTTGGTTCTTGGTGGTGGCGAAGTCACCCCACTCGACATGACAAGTGCATACGGTGTTTTTGCAAACGAAGGTGTGCGGAATCCATACCGCGCAATACTTCGTATTGAAGACAAAAACGGAAATGAGGTAAAGTCATACACACTAACGCCCGAAAGAGTGCTCGACGCCAATATCGCACTCTCCATCTCCGACATCCTTTCTGATAACGTTGCCCGCACTCCTGAGTTCGGAGCAACTTCCGCATTAAATTTCCCAGGTCGTCATGTTGCAGTAAAAACAGGAACGACAAACGATTACCGTGATGCTTGGATTTTAGGCTATACACCCGACATATCCGTAGGAGCGTGGGCAGGCAATAACGACAACAGCCCTATGGCAAAAAAAATAGCCGGATTCATTGTGGCTCCTCTCTGGCATGAGTTTACGCAATATGCTCTCACTAAATTCCCTAATACCCCCTTCCCTGAAGCAACTCCTTTAGAGGGTCCGTCCGATAAACCAGTGCTTCGTGGTGTATGGCAAGGGAGCGACGGCACCGTTTCTGTGCACTCAATTCTCTACTGGCTTGATAAAAATGATCCGCGAGGAGCTCGCCCAAGTAACCCCAACAATGATCCACAATTTGCTCGATGGGAGTGGGGTGTCAGAACGTGGGCAACTCAACATGGCTTCGTAGATGGAACTCCATTCACTCAATAGCAGTGTTTAGGGGTTAGTGGCTAGCGTTTAGGGAGAATCCTTAGGGGTGCCCCCTAAACACTAAGCGCTTTTCCCTAACCCCTACCTCTCAACGGATATCCCTCACAGTATTTCGTGCTTTCGGCATCTCTTGAAAAAGCTCGTTGAGAATGGCGCCACGAGCAACCTGAATGGCGCTCTTTGCAACCGAAGAACAGCGAATAAATGCCACAGAGTTTGATATGGACACGTCTTCTTTTTTCACAGGAACTTTTGCAACAAAAAAAACAGCTGAAGCAATCGCACGGCGCACAGCATCATCTGGTGGTGTTAAGTTTTGGAAACGGGCAAGAAAATCATTTACGAGTTTCATGACTAGTTGCTAGGGGATAGCGTTTAGGGGGAGCATTGGGGAATTTATTCTCTAAACCCTGACCACTAAACGCTAATACCTACCTATTCATCGGCATCACTAAGTATGTGAAGCCTTTATTTGGGACATCATTCATAACCATCGGCTTTCCAGCACCAGCTACAGAGAAAGTAACACTATCACCAACCACTATCGAAAGAGCGTCAACGATATATTTTGCATTGAAATTAATATCAATATCTTCACCCTCAAGAACTGCTGGGATATGGTCAATAGTTTCTCCCACCGAAGCATTCACTGCACGAACAGTGAATGTTTTTTCAGAAGCCTTTAATGAAATGTGTACCTGATTAAAAGAATCGGTAAAAATTGAAATTTTTCGAAAGGCGCGTGATGCATCCTCTTTTAAACATGTCGCCGAAGCAACGTAATCACGCGGAATAATTGCTTGATAGTCTGGGAAGGATCCATCTATTGTTCGAGAAGTGATGTGCCCAAAATCAGATATAAATGAACACTGATTATCCCCAACACGAACCTCAACATCCACACCTGACTCAATCGCCCTCAATATATCCGGAACATTTCGAGCTGGTATTAATACAGAATTGAATGAATTTTTTGTTTTTATAGGTATTTTTATTTCAGCAAGACGAAATGAATCTGTAGCCACAGCAACAAGCTCCCCCTTTTCTAAAGTAAGGGAGATACTTGAAAGTTCTGGTTTTACACTAGAAGTTGAGGCTGCAAATGAAACTGACTTCAGTGCCGTTATAAATTCTCGAACAGGTAAGGTTGCGGAACTTCCAACCCCATCCTTAACATACGATAGAGTTGGAAACTCAGATGGGTCAATAAGCGCTATAGAGGTAGTCCCCCTTTCACCATCAATAATAAGATTATTTCCTGATGTTTTTAATAACAACTTCTGATCCGTGAGCGCTGAAGTAGTTTGTGCGAGTATGTGTGCGGGAATAGCAATAATTCCATCTTGGATTATTTTTGCTTTAAGAATAACTTCTACACTTAAATCAAGGTTTGTTGCGCGAAGTACAGCCCTATCACCTTCAACAACAATTACTACACAACCAAAAACAGGTAACGAAAGGTTCTTATTACTAACTTTGGATGCTATAGCAACAGCTTTCTCTAAATTCTCTCTTAAAATTTCAATTTTCATATTTTATTTTAATTAAGAGGATCCACTCATTCTAATACACTGTGGACTATGTGGGTAGCTTAAAAGTCTTTTATTTAAGCTGTATTTATGGATTTTTTTTAGAAGAAACTGTTTAAAAGTTTGTTTTGTATTGTGAATATTGACTGTTTTAGCTACTAGTCGCTTTGGTGTAATTGTTTTCAACATATTATCCACTAGTAATCTCAACAAGTTATTCATACTATTTTCAACATCATTTCAACATACCCCTAATTTCCTCAATCTGTGTCTTTAGGTCAGTGTCGGTTGTTATTCCCCCACGAACCTTTTCACAAGCATGAATAACTGTAGTGTGGTCGCGCCCACCAAAAACTGTCCCAATTGCTGGGTATGATAGGTGAAAATCCTCCCTAAGGATATACATCATGATTTGGCGCGGACGAACTACCTCACGACGTCTTGTCTTTGCATACATACTCGCCTCATCGATATTGTAGAACTCAGCAATTCTTGAAATAACATGTTTAACTGAAACAGCCCTCTTTGGTCTCGCAGTTGTTTTTATTAGGTCCTTAATTTGATCTTCAGAAAGTGTTCCTTTGAGCTGTATTTGACACAAAATAGTATTGAGCATCCCTTCTATTTCACGAATGTTCCCTGGAACAGCTATGGAGAGGTTCTCAATAGTTAAGTCAGAAAGTGTGAGATTCATTGATTCAGCTTTTGTTTTAATGATTGCCATACGCGATTCATGATCAGGTTCATTTATTGCAACAGCCATACCCGCAATAAAGCGAGACTTTAAGCGCTCAGTAATGTCAGGGATTAAGTTTGGGTGCTTATCAGATGAGCAGACAATTTGCTTATTGGCATCATGGAGGGTATTGAATAGATGAAAGAATTCTTCCTGTATAGTCCCTTTTTTTGAGAAGAATTGTATATCATCAATAATGAGGACATCGTACGAGCGGTATTTGTCTTTAAATGAAGGAATACTTCGGTTATTTATGGCATTCATAAACTCAAACCCGAATCGCTCCGCGGTTAAATAGAAAACTTTCTTTGAAGGGTAAGCCTTTTTAATCTGGTTTCCAACGGCTTGAGTGAGGTGTGTCTTCCCCCTCCCGGTTTCGCCATACACAAATAGCGGGTTGTAGGCAATTCCTGGGTTTTTTACAACCACTTGTCCTGCAGTAAAGGCTAGTTCGTTAAAGGGTCCCACGACAAAGGTGTCGAATGTATAGCGTGGATTTAAATTGTCCGATCTATTTATGTAATAGTCGGAGAGAGGAAGCTCTGATTCCGGTCGAGTTTCTACAATGACTTTTTCAGGGACTCGTTTTAGGCTTTCTTTTGAAACAATATATTCAACGCCACGCAAAGTATCAACAAAACCTCTGATTGTTTTTAAAACAAGTTTACCAAACCGTTCAGAAACCCACTCTTTTGTCAGTTGATTAGGGACACCAACGAACACAACACCGTCTTCTATCCGTACGATGTGGGTTTCCCCGAACCACATTTTGAAACTTGCTGGCGATATTGAAAGCTCTATGTTCGTTAGTGTATTTTCCCAGAGCTGTTTTGTGTCGAGTTCCATGTAAAATTACTGAAAGTTCAGTTATTATACCTGTGTGGAGAAAACAGCAAACTTGCGGAAAAGGCACGCTCGTGTTAATAAACTGTGAGATACTTGTGTATAACATTCAGCGAATATGAAAAGAACATACCAACCTAAAAAAAGAAAGAGAGCCACAACCCACGGTTTCTTAGTCCGTACGGCCACCACCTCAGGCAGGAAGGTTTTAAAGAATCGTCGTCGTAAGGGTCGCGCCAAGCTCACTGTTGTAAGCAAGGTAAAAGGGAAATAGGGGTTAGGGGAAAGTGTTTAGCGTTTAGGGGGCATCTTTGAATCCGATGAAGCCTGTTCTCTACGGAGCCGAACCCTCGACTAGCACTCGACAGTATGACTAAGAGTCAGGTGATGAAGCATCAGAAGCGTCGCCTAGCATCCAGAACTCAACCTCTAAACACTAACCCCTAAACGCTGTCCCCTGCTCCTCCATGTTGTCGAAAAAAGAACGGGTTTCAAGGCTTACTTTCCAAAAGCGACCTGTGCGAATGGGTCGCTTTATATATGGCTCTATAAAAGGGTTTGCGGGGCATCCATCAGGTGCAGTTGTTGTGTCAAAAAAGGTTTGTAAAACGGCCCCAGAAAGAAACAAACTTAGGCGGCGAATCTATAACATTCTTAGACCCCTTATTCGCACAGGGGTGCTTGGTAGCGTTGTGGTTGTGTACCCAAATGCATTGGCACTCACCGCCCCATTTCAAGAGCTGAAGAAAGAGCTTGAGAAAGCCCTAAGAATTTGAAAGCTGTCAGGTTCCAGCTTAAAACTTCGACTTCCCACCTTCTATTCTTTACCTTCAAGCTAGAAGCTTTTGTTTCCATAAGCTACAATGCGATGAAATGGCATCTTTTTTCCACACAGCAATCTATCAACCAATTTACAACGCACTCGCTTTTATTATTGGTGTTGTACCAGGAGGTGATATAGGAATTGCTATTGTCCTCATCACGATACTTGTACGCCTCATCCTGTTCCCTCTCTCGATGTCTGCGATTAAAACACAGATTTCGATGCGTTCTATTGAGCCGCAGTTGAAGGAGCTCCGGGAAAAATTAAAAGACAACAAGGAAGAGCTGGCCCGTCGCACAATGGCACTTTTTAAAGAAAATAATATCAACCCATTTGCAAGCTTTCTTCTCATATTAATTCAACTCCCAATAATTATTGGGCTGTATCTCGTACTGGAGCACGAAAGCAAGGCGGTCTCATTTGATCCCAACATCCTCTACGCGTTTGTGCAGGTTCCTGACCAAGCGTCGTTACTATTTCTTGGCTTTGTAGACCTTGCAGGCAAAAGTATTGTTCTCGCTATCATAGTGGCTATTACGCAGTTTATTTATGCTCGCCTTATGATGCCAGCGTTACCCCCTAAAAATACTTCAGGAAGCAAGCCTTCTTTCCAAGAGGACCTTTCTAGAAGTATGAATCTTCAAATGAAGTATGTTTTCCCTGTTGTTATTGGTGTGGTTGCATATGCGGCATCGTCAGCAATTGCGCTGTACTTTCTTGTAGGAAATCTTTTCAGTATTGGGCAAGAGTTAGCAATACGCCGAATGCACAATGGAAAAAAATAAAGTCATCGCCGTTATTAAGGAGTTGGTTACTAAAATGGGTTTAGACCTCAAAGATGTTGTCGTGTCTGAAGTCGCGGGGCATACCCTCTTCACACTTCTCTTGGAAGATTCTGGAGCACTCATTGGTACAGGAGGAGAAACGCTCCACGCCTTTAATCATGTGGTGAAAAAAACACTCGAAGCTGGTTCGAAAGGAGATGAACCATTTCGTTTTGTTGTTGATGTAAACGGATATCACTTGAAACACATAAAGATGCTCGAGGCACAGGCACTTTCACTTGCAGAGCGTGCGCGTACCTTTAAACACGATGTCGACATGAGTCCCATGAGTCCATACGACCGTTTGATTGTGCACGCGTCTCTCCAAGGTTCCCCTAGTATCAAAACGGAGTCAGAGGGCGAAGGTAAGCTTCGACATATTGTGATTCGCTATAAAGGTGAGGGTGTGCCAACGCCTCAGTAGCCTTATTTTATTGATCTCTATTTAGGTCGAGTGACCACACGCTGAGGTCATTTTTGTTTATGAAGAGAGCAAAGTTACCATCGGCAGAAACGGTAGGGTTGAGGACATCAATGGGGGTGTTTGCTATTTCCTGAAGATATCCCAATGAATGCGCGGTATTTTCAATGGGGCGGATAATCCATACAGAGTCACTAAAGGATATTTTACCTAGGAGCCAATCATCCGGGAGTGTTGCTGTCCCTCCTCGCAAGGGATCTGATATTGCACAAAAGACGCGTGGAGTGTCTTCTGAAATCCATGTGCACTTTGTTGCAAGGGTTTTTAGAGGGAGTGTATAACTTTGCCCCGTTTTTGTGTCGATCATTCCAAGAAAAATCTTTACTCCCGTTGCTCCGCTGTAGAGAATATAGCGCCCTGTTGGACTTGGTACTCCGAGAAGTCCAGGGATATCACTCAATATTTTAGTAAGACCACCGTTGCTTTTAATTTCATATAAGAATCCCGAAGCTCCTGAAGAAGGAGCGCTTTGTATAAAGAAACGACTGTCTCCTGCGAGGGGTATCCATGAGCGAATTGGGGAGAGGAGGATTGTGCGAGATTTTGTGCCATCAGGTTGCATAAGTTCAGTTTGTGAACCTCGCAGAACTTCAGTGACTGTCATCATACTTAATCCATTTTTGGCTACTGCGACGCGCTGGAACCCTTTGAGGGCGGATGCGGTGAGAGATTGTTGCGAACTCGTCGCATTTAGTACGCCAAATGCGTTTGAAATAGTTTCCGTGTCGGATAGTGTACGGAGGAGAAGTGCGGTGTCATTAATTACAATAAGTTCCTGCATGAGAGGAATTGTGGTGTTAGAAATTCGTAGTTCCGCGTAGGAGTCGGTAGGTGTTTCAAATATGTGTCCTGTTGCTCTCTCTGTAAACCGAATATGAGGTGGAGTTGTTGTTCCCGATGGAGAAGTAAACCACGCTCCTGCAGTGGGACGGGCACTCACCTGACGGATACGAGCAGTTACTTTTTGTGCGACTTCCCCGACCGTTTCATTTGCAGGCTTGTCTGGAGTTCGGTTTCCTTGCCCGAATGGGAAAAATGCACTGAAGAAATCTTTCGGCGCTACAGCGGTGTTGCTGTCTGTTTTTTGAAACACGAAAAAGTATCCAACAGCAAAGAGTGCGACAGCAAGTAGTCCCAGACCAGAAATGATAAGCGTTCGTCGCATGATGTTATGGAGTTCCGGGGGCAGGACAGCTTTGTACAGCGTCACCAGTTGTGCACTCACCTCCTGTTGGTGCTGAAAATGTATTATCACGCCAGCATGTCAAGGTACATCCAGCGCTCAATGTTCCATCGTACGCTCGCAATTCAGTCCCGCTCGGCAAAGCGCTCGGGTTAAGAGCCCCAGTGGCTCCTGTTGCTACGGTACTATCTGGGGGTGTTGTTTCGCTCGAACTGCTTCCCCCCAAACCGCGTATGTCGTCATTGAGCGATTTTATATTGAGTATTTGGGGGTTGATGATGTTGAGAATGACGTACGCGAGTAGAAGTAAAATCAATCCGATGGCCGCCCCTTGCAGTCCTTCGATTGCTGCTTTTTTTGTGCCGATTGCATCGGATGTCATGTAACGGATACCATCAAATGTAATCATGACGACCCCGAGAATTGTTGCGACAGCGATGGTAAGTACGAATATTCCGTTTAAGTAATCAGTGAGTGATGTCTCAGCATCAACGGCGCCCCCAGTAGGAAGCGGTACCGACACAATTGGTTGAAATTGAAACTGAGGTGTAACTTCAGCATGAGCCGGAGTTGCCACCACGAAGAGTGAAATGAGAATGAGCGAAAAGATGAAAAGTGTGCGTGGCATGGTAATTAAAATGTAAGTTGAAATGCAATCTCTCCGCGCTCTAAGAATTTTTTCATATTTTCAAATGAGACACTCACCGTATGCGTTCCTTTACCGCCTCCAACCTTCCTAAATGTAGCATTACGAGGCCGTGCAGGGTCAACTGCAAATGGAGAGGTGTCGAGGTTCCATGTGTAGGACACATCGTTCATATTGCTCACAAAGAGCGGGTACGCAACGAATGATACCTCGTCAGCAGTAAATGGGAATAGGTCAATCTGGGCTTTATTGAAGCGCACGCCAAGAAGTGGCGCATCCTCATAAATAATAAGAGATGGTGTTTGTGGTTGAATGAGGACTGAATTTTCTGCGACTACTGTACCGCTTTTGTTGCTCACAAGAACAGAAACAGTAAAAGCAGAACCAAAACGCGGAGGAGTTACTGCGATGCTCGATTTTCCGTAGCCTGATTGTTTTTGTAAAGTAACCCCGCCCATTTTCCATGAATAGATAAGAGATTCAGCTTCAGCCTCAACGCCGTTTACAGGAATATGTGGGATGGCAATAACCGTAACTATACTTTGTGCGGTAGGAAGTGGGCGTCCGGTATACAAAGGAGGTGTGTAGGTATCCCCTTCCCATATAATATCTACCGACGCTGGTCGAATGATGGTCACGGCATCGCCCCTAGCAACATCATTTTCAATAGCGATAACACGTATAGTTTCGGTCGTTCCTTCCCCTCTTGCCGTAATAGAAATTGATTTGTGTCCGATGCCTTGATCAACTATTCTGTCGTTTACTAACCACATGTACGCCGTTGTACCCACCTCTTCCTGCGGGTCGGAGACCGTCAATGTTACTTGATTGCCTGCGCGTGGGTGCTCAGGGCTTACCCCTATTTCTAGAGGTGAGCCAAAGCTTTGTAGCGTAGCCGCTGAAGCAAAAATGGGCGCTAGTATTAATAGAGAGAGCACGAGTATTCCACGGAGCATAGTTCTTATTATAAGGTGCGACGGAGCGTTTAGCGTTTAGGGGTTAGCGTTTAGGGGAATAAACAT
Organism: Minisyncoccota bacterium; assembly: GCA_041658485.1. Taxonomy (GTDB): domain Bacteria; phylum Patescibacteriota; class Minisyncoccia; order Phycocordibacterales; family Phycocordibacteraceae; genus Phycocordibacter. The sequence continues at coordinate 41,217 of JBBAAE010000004.1, read as the reverse complement.
GGACTGCTCCATGTTTATTCCGATACCGTCCTCGGGAATGGCCGATGCCGTAGGCAGGCCATAGGAGGGACAGCACACTAAAAGCCCTTAGGGTTTAGCGTTTAGTGGCTAGTGTTTAGGCGACGCTTCGTCGGCTCCGAAGGTATCTCGCTAAACACTAAACCCTGACCACTAAACGCTACTCAGAGGCTTCCCTCTTCTGCTGGGCTATTGCAAGAAGTTGAGATGGGTCTGAAGTGATTATTTGGTCTTCAGTGTAGGATGCAATTATTTTTATGGCGACATGTTTGAGTCCCGCGAAGAAAATCCCCTCACCCACATCAGATTCAAGCAGAAGATATTTTTCTTCCTCCGTGAGGTTGAATGTTTTTTGTACGGCATCTATGGATGTTGGTGATTGCTTCAAAAGAAGTTGGATTGATGAGTTAGTAAGCATCGGCAATCCGTAGGGTGATTTTAGGAAGTCCTCAACATCTTGAGTAATGGTAGCGAGACCAAGATAGTATTTTCTTCCGCGCTTTGCCATTCCGTAAAGGAACGCGGCAGTATCTTCTGATTTCATCATCCACCATGCCTCATCAATAACAAGAAGTCGTTTGCGCAAATCTTTTCTCACCGCATTCCAAATGAAGTGCGTAATGATGTACATCGCAATCGTTTTCAGCTCGTCCTCCATGTTTCGAACTGAGAACGCAACGAACTTTTTGTTGATGTCCACATTGGTTGGCCGATTAATAAAGCCAGACCATGTGCCCTTGGTGTATTTTGTAATTCTCTGAACTAAAGACTCACTTCCCTCCATGCCGGCAAGTACCAACTCGAAGTCAGAAAGGAGTGGTGGTTCCATGCCGGTGAAATCGTTTGCACCGGTGATGTCTTTAAGCGCATACGTTTCTGTAATGGCACGGTCAATAATTGCATCTTCTTCAGGTGTAAGACCGCCGAGCATTAAGCGAAATAGTCCCACGAGGTTGATGATGTTTGAGCGAAGAATATCAGCTGGCGATTCATCTTCGCGAGGCACAGGCAAATCAAAAGGATTGATGCGATTTTCTGATGAGAGCGAGATATTGAAAAATCTTCCACCCACCGCATTTGCAAGATATTCATACTCGCTTTCAGGGTCTATAACGATGACCTCCGTGTCGAACATCAATGATCTCAAAATTTCAAGTTTGGTGCCGTATGATTTTCCTGAACCTGATTTTGCAAAGGTCACTGAGTTGTAGTTTTCAAGCGAAAATCTATCAAAGAGAATTAATGATGAGTTATGTCTGTTTATACCGTAGAGGATTCCTTTATCGCTCGTAAGATCGAAGGAAATAAACGGGAAGAAACTTGAGAGCGGTGCAGAATTCATCTTTGAATTAACTGCCAGTTGGTCATCCCCTATTGGTATAACGCTCTTGAATCCTTGCTCCTGCTGGAATAGTGCGGGTTTTATGTATACAAGTTTTGAGTCAAGAATTGAGCGCATTTCTGCTTCAGTTTTGTCTAATTCGTCTTGGTTTGTGCCATAAATTGAGATATAGAGACCCACATCAAATACTCGCTCCTGCGCTTGCTGAAGTTGATTTCTGAGTTGCTCGATGTCTTGGTAGGCTGTGTCGAGCATAGGGTCTCGTACCATCCCTTTTTCTTGGCGAGTCATTATTTGGCTTTGTACCTCAGCAACTTTTTTCTGAAACTTGCGAAGAATTGCGGCCGTATCTACAGGGTGAATGAATATGGAAATATCAAGCACTCGGTCACGATTAATGATTGGAGCAAACCAAGTGCCTGACAAAAAGCGTGGGTATGAAATAACATAGAAGGTGCGCACGAGCTTGTCGCCCAAGTTCATTTCACGCGGAGTAATTTTCAGAGCTGATGGTGCAATGATGTCTGCAAAGTCGAGCTTCGCAGCTTCATAAATATCTTTAGGTAAAAAAGGAGTTAGGGTCTCCTTATTTTTCCCAGCGTTACCTAAAAATGTATCGAAGATTCCCATAATTATATAAGTGGTGCGTTAGTTTGATCCACAATGATTGGTTTTTCCAATTCCCCAGGATTGAATTCTTTATAGAGAAGCTCTATGACCTCTTCAGTGCCGAGAGGAACAGTTCGCACGCCTGTTCGGGCCAATCCTTGTTCCACCACTCCCATTCTCTGCTCCAACTGTGTACGGTGTTCCTCAAAACCAATGGAGTTTGCATCTCTCGATGACAGATTTGTTTTCCCAAACACTTTATTTTGCACTGCCTTTTTTATATCAAGCGCTGGTGGAGAATACGGAATCACGATAAAGAAATGTTTGCTCATGATGTTCGCTCTCTCAATGAATGTTTTGATGAACTCTATATATTCACGCACCTGTATTTTCATCAGTTCCTCTGTCTGCGCTTTAAGTCGTTCCTCTAGAAGTGCTATGTAGGGCCTGATATCGAGCTTTCGAGATTGTATGAAAAACTGAACACTGAAATCAAGCGAATTCATAAAGCTCTGAAATTGCGAGAGTATGGCGTTTTGTTCGTCCTCTGACTTAAGTGCAAAGTTAATACTTGAAGCAAGCATTACACCGACGAGTGTGCCGTTTTTCATTACCATCACACCCCCACGAACTTCCTTTACTGGAACGAAGTCCTGAGCCGCTTTTGTTTTTGTTGTTTTTTCGTCGCCACCAGACATAGATCGGAGTGTTTAGGGGTCAGCGTTTAGCGTTTAGGGATGAAATCAATCCTGAAAGCATCCTACTCACCTCTTCAATAAGAGGGCTTATTTCATTATAGTCTAACTTTTGAATAAAATTTTCTCTAAGTGCTATATCTAACTGGGTATCTAGCTCCACCGATGAACCAAGCGCAACATGAAGAAAGTGTATGTAGTCTTTTGTGGTTCGTCGTACACGACCCTCAGCAATATTTGAGGGAATAGAAACGGCAGACCTCCTCATTTGAGATGTGAGCCCAAATCGTTCGTCATCTGGAAATTTTTTAGTAATTTTGTATATAGCAGAAACCAAATCCATAGATTTTTGCCACACTATGAGATCTTTATGCGAAAGAACTTTCTTTTGAATGTTTCCCACGGTTTTTTCTTTTCCCTAAACCCTAAACCCTGTCCACTAACCCCTACCTCTGTTGTTTCTTGTCCGAATACATACTCTCCTTTATATCTAAGCTCCACGCTAGGTCTTTAATTTTGTTTGAAGTGGCCGAAGGCGCGTATTTTGCTGGGTCTTCCGCAGGTGTTTGCCCAGGAAGAGTAATTTCGTCAGGGAGGACAGTCTTTGATTGTTTCTTCTCCCAAATGTAGAGTTTTGTGCGAAAGAGATACTGAAAGCCGGACTCAAGTGCATTTATGAGTGGGCGGTCGTTGATTTTGTAGAATGCGAGCCCAGCACCCAACAGTGCAATTGGCCCACCAATAATTACTGCCAGCCAATGAGGCAGGACAAACCACAGTGCAACGAGGAATCCGCCTCCCCCAACGAGGTATATAAATTGTACGGCGGTGAGAGGACCGAAAATTTTGTCTTCAACTTCAACGAATTGAGGAACTTGGAATTGCATACTGATAAGGGTATAGCGTTTAGTGATTAGCGTCTAGTGTTTTTTCATCTAGCTAGGATTTCCCTAAACGATCCCTTCGGATCCGATGAAGCATCGCCTATTCACTATCATGGTCCCTACGGACCCGATGAGGCATCGCCTACTTCACTCTACTGGTTCGCGGTACGGATCAACTCCTCCTTTGTATGCGGGTTTTTGTGGTTCGGGTATCACGGGGATCACCTTTTCTTGTTTTTCTGATGTCGGTGTTTGGATTGGATCCTGTTCAGGTTTTGTTGGCGCCACTGTTCCCATTTTTTCTTCAACTATAGTGCTGACTGGCGCCCCATCTACGGAAGTGCTCAGCTCTTTTTCGGCGTCCTCCTCCATGTCTAAGTCATTTCCTTCGATGATGACGGGATCGTTTTTTGCCTGTTCGAGCGCGAACGCCAATTCTTTTTGATTTTCTTCTTCTTTTTTTAATGCTTCTGCTTTATCAGCTTCATACGCTGCGAGCAATTTTGGATCATCGTCAGCCATGTTTTCTATAGCATCACGCTCTGCTTCCTCTGCTCGCGCCTCTTCGGAAAGTGATGGTGCAACTTCTCGCTTGCTCCAGACGCTCGGCTCGGGTATATTTTCAATAATTCGCCGTCGGGCTTCCTTAAAGACGCGGTCGTTAATGTCTGCAACAAGCTCTCGAGTTCCCTCACTTGAAAGCTCATGCAGGACTTGGTGCAAGTTCGTTTCAAGTGCGGACTCAACCTCAAGACCAATAAGTGTAATGTTTGCGATATCAGTAAACAGCAAAAGTTGTCGCAAATTTAAATCGTGTTTTTTCTGTATCCCAAGATATATTTTTGTGAGTGATGGTGAAGCTAAAAAATCGTACAGTGCTTGTGGCAACTTCTTCTTTGCTTCTTCTCTCTCTGCTGTTGTGTGAGTTTTCATACTATGTTTCTAGCCTACGCTGGATTTTGCCAAGACCTAACCATATTCGCCATTTCTCCGCTAAGTTTATTTTGATTATAGAGAAAGGTAAACCCGCCACGGATGCCAGTTAATGCGTCTTTGTCGTTCTTATATCTATTTAGAAGCGCAAGGACGGTGGATGGCCTTTTAATGCCAGGCAGTGCTAATGGCACCACGCGCGAAGGCAAGCTTATGATTTGATCATCCGTGAGGTTGTCCAGATATGCACGAGCCTGAGAAACGTTATTTTCGGAATAGGGGTTTCCTCGATCGAAGTTCTTAAAGTAATCTTCTGGCGATAGCTGGGTTGCTTGAGGGGTTGTGCTTGGTGTCGCCTGAGTCCCAGTGTCTGTTATCGTGGGCGCTACTATTTCAGGAGCGCTCGGCTCAGGAAAATCATCACCACTACCACCTGGTTCAATTGCTGAGCCTGTTGTGCGTGTAGCAGCTGCGGCAGCAGCTTGTCTTTCAGTGAATGTTGATGTTTCGTCAGGCGTTTGAATGTCTTCAAACTCCACGTCTCTAATTTCTGAGGATGCCGTTGCATCAGTTGTGGTTGTTGCTGATTGTGATTCAGCTATTTGCCCGCCAGGGTTACTGCCTCCACTGGGTCGTCTCGGCGATTCTCCGCTCGTACCTCCAGAATTATCCCCCCCATCGTCTTCTGGATTAATTTCAGATCCACCTCCTTTGAGACTTTCAGTTATTCCCTCTTCAGAGAAAATAGGAGGTAATTCCGCTTTACCCATCGATCTACGCCACAAGTTAATTTTCTTTATTCTCTCTGGCGATGGCCAACCGAACAAGCTTTTTAGATGCTCGTTGGTAGCATAGTTGGCAATCATCGAATCATCTCCACGAATAAGCATTTGGGCAAAGAATTCATCGCGTTCACCTATATCTTGCCCCTCCAAGGACTGTAATTGGTCAACGTTTATGCCTATAGGAGTATTGGCTGACCACCAACTTCGTTTGTTGAATATGGCTTTAATTTCTCGAGGGTTTTTCCCTCTGTAATAGTCGCGCGTTTTTTGCTCGTTCTCAAGAAGTTTATGTGTCGCAAAAGTGGCGTCATCTGACAAATCTAGCGTGCCATCACGTTTCGCTTTTTCATACTCCTGTCTTGCCTCAGTCATCACCTCCAATCTTTTAGCGTCGTGCAACTCTTCCCGAGTTATTCCCTCTGCTGCATAGCGAGCATATTCCTCTTCTTTAATTGCGCCTATCTTTTTGTCAGCCCGAGCCTTAAATGGGCTGTATCCGTCCTTATCCGCTTTCAAAACCATTTCTGCGTAACGCTTATTTGCCTGCGCTAATTGTAAATCGCTCTGACTAACACTGTTAGGGTCTAAAGCCGCCCTCGCAAGTACTTTTGAAGTTGAACTTTCTGCACTTAATACCGCCCGGGCATCTTTGACTGCTCGTTCGGCTCCGTGGTAGTTCGCTGTGCCATCCTCAAACGGCATGTGATCTTTTGATTGCAGTCCGAAAAGCATTAACCCGCCAGCATATTGATCGCGCACCATGTCCAAACCTTTTCTTTTTGTACTCCCGAAATCACGTTGTTCAGTTTTTGGAAGATCCTTGTTATCTTTAATGTCGGCAAAAATACTACTGGAGAACACGTTTGGAAATACAGACAATTTGCGAAGATCTTGGAACCTTTCCCCTGACTTCTCATCAAACACTGCATCTGAAAGAGTAAGGCCTCGCATTTCCTCGCTCGTCGGGATGTTTTTGGTTTGATCATTGAATAAGGCAAGTGTTGCTGCATTGTATGCTTCACCACCTAAGAGCCACTCTCCGCTATCGACTTTATTTTGTACTTCACGCACTTGGCGCGCCCATGTACCAAAGCGCTCCCGCATCATATCGTTTTTAATGTCACGTCTAATTTTTGGATTTTTTTGAAGATCTATCCACTGCCCCTTAGGGAGAATTTTAGCGAGTTGAATAATTGATTTCGGGTTTTTGTCGTACTCGCGTTCCCAGAATCCATCCGAAATACTTGCGTAGATTGATTCTGCATCACTACGAGCATTTCTGTAGGAGTTCTTGCCGTCAATTTTTGCGGCATCGAGTCTCTCATGGTATGCCCACTTATCTTCGCCGAAAGATCCATCCGCGGTGGGATTTTCAAGCTCTGCAAGGCGAGTTTTTTCTGCATCGGTGATAGTGCCGTCGGCCACCTTTGCTTTGAGTACCTGTCGCTCGAGTTCCTGCTCTTTCGCGGTGAGTTTTTTTCGTCCGAGGTCACCGCGCAGTAGCTGTCTATCCCAGTATTCACCCCATGTTTCAAGTCGGGCGTCTTTGCCGAGAACGCCTTTCTGCTTGAGGATATCAAGGTGTTGAAGCTCGGCGCGTTCGTGTGCAAGTAGTGAACCAGTTTTTTCTTTGCCTCGCAACTCTTCGAGTCGTGCCTGGCTTACCTTGTTGCGATCATTACCAGCTGCATATTCTTCAAGGTATGCTTTCTCGAGGCGATTTACTTTCCCCAGCGCGCCACCTTCACGTTTACGTTCAGAAAGCTCATCAAGTTGTTGCTTTTCACCCACACTGAGCTTTGCGCCCAATGTGGCGAGTCGTGCAGCTTCGGACGCAGTTAGACTTTTTACATCTTTCTGTTTTAGCTCATCTAACTCTTCTTGTTCTTTTGGAGTGAGTACTCCTGTGGCCAATTTCTTTTTTAACGCTCTAAGCGCCTTCTTTTCTGCAGGGGTTAGCTTTCCAAGAAGTTCGGCCTTTTGCTTTTCGTCTTTTTCTACTTCTCCAAGTTCAACTTCACGCCCTTTCCGCTTTTCCTTTATTGCGCCGTATCCTTCAAAGCCAAAGAATTTCTTCTCCTTGAGTTTGCCTAGGCGATCCTGTATTAGACGATCCGCAGGTGCAGACCACCACTTTTGGTCTAAACGATGTCTAGCGGCAAATTCTCTGTAAATAGGCGCAAATTTGTCTCCAGCCCAACCTGCGGTGTTTCGTGCTACAAATGCTCCCCCAAACTTCAGGCCACCTGTGTACGCTTTAGGCATCCAGCCGGCAACTTTGTCGGATGCTTTATAGACATCCCCAAGTCGTTTTGCAGCTTCACTCATACCTTTTGCAATTTTGAGCGACTGCAACATGAACACTGTTGCCACCATGAAAGTGAGTAGTCCGCCAATAAGATTGGTGTCATTCCCACTAAACGCGCCGTTAGAATTATCAAGAATAGTGAGAGAAAAGCCTACAAGAAGAAAGTACACGGGAGCAAAAAACGCTTGACTGAAAAGTGCCTCCCACCACTCTTTTGCATATTTGCTTATTTGAGGAATGACCATGCCCGCAATACCTATGGGGGATGTGATGAGAATAAGGATGAGTGCCACGAATCGTCCCAAGAGTAGTGCCGTGGCAGAAAGAAATACGAATACTGTGACGGACATGAGCACGATGCTCAAAAGATTTTGCAGTACCGCCATCCATTGGGAGTCTGCAGGAATATCACCGGCGTCAACTTTAGTTAACTCGAGGTACTCAAGAATGTTGTGATTATAGGTTCGAATAACTTTGTTAAATCGATCCACTATATTGCAGCTCTCTCCGCAATGTTCAGTCTGGATAGTTGCTTTGTAGATGGTGGTGGCAAGAAAATTTGATGAATCAATGACAGCTCCAGCAAAAAAGAAACTGAAGTTTACCAAGAGGGCTGCAATAATGAGGCGCACGAGCAATTTCTCAGGCTTCATATTAGCGAGCTGGAGAATGGCGCCAATGGCGGTTGCAATAAGTCCACCAATGATGGCGAGGTTTGCGAGGTCGCGCATAATGCGCCATGCAATTTGTATACCAACAGCGTCTGACGAGGTTACAAAGTGCCCCATGTTGACGACGAGCTGTTCCACAATGAATGTGAAAAACATTCCTATGAAGTAGAGAAAAATTGTCACTATCTTCAGTAGTATCCAAGTGACTATATGCAGAATGCCTCCAACAAGCTCACTAAGTCCGCGTGTCAATCCGCCTGGTGGCATGGCGTCATCAATGCCAGCTTGCTCAGTAGCAGTTACGCTTTCTATTATGGCGTTCGCTTGTTCTGGAGTACCTCCAGAATTTGTTACTGCCTGGACTACCCCAGTTGCTCGTGCACCGCTAGCGCCTCCCTGTGGGGCCAGTGATTCTAAGGGAGCGGCAATAACAGGCAGAGCAAAACTGCTAAGGATAAGAAAGGCAGTAAGTATGAGGAACCTTTTCTTCATGCCTAATAGTTTTTGCACTGAGTGAGCTCCGTGCTTGCAGTGGCAGTCATTTCGGCGAGAAGTGTTTTTGATGCATCACGGTCGTTGGTGAGAGACGCAAGGTTGTTTTGAGTATGTATAGGGCCATATGTTTTGAGAGAGTTGAATGCTTCCGAGAGCGCGTTAATTTCAGTAGAATTTTCAGCACTCCCTACCTCCGATTGGAGTGCTTCAAGTGATGAGGAGGTACTGTCAGAATTATCAAACGCAATTGAAGCTAATTCTATTTGGGGAGTAAGTGTTGTGTTAACCGTTGAAGATGCTTGATTCATTTTTGTTGTTGCTGTTGCAGAGTCAATGCCTAGTCCCCCGCCTTTGGTAACGAGCGCTAGGTAGCAGGCCTGCACAGAAGCATATCCACTTTTTGTATTCTCTAGATTAACAATCATGTCGGCAAGAGTTGCTTGGTATGCGTATTCAGTTACCAGTGATTTTTCTATGTTGCTGTTCAGAGTAATCTTTGCTTGATTTGTGGTGCTAGTCTGTGCGTTTTGTGAAAGGTTATCAAGGTATGAGCCACTCCCCGTTGAGCTTTTTTGAGAGAGTCCTACTAAGCCCTTTAGGCTCGTGAGTGATTGCTGTCCAAGTTGTGCAAATAAAGAATTTACCAAGCTCCCAATTTCGTTCGCATTTTGTTGTTGGCGTGCACCGCTGAGTTGAGCATCAGTGTGCACATCTTTTATGTCTATACCCGGTGTTGCAACAGTATATGTTTGTAATACTAAACATTCCTCTTGCGTACTTGCGGTACTTCCGTTGCTGCAGGTTACCTTCGAATAAAATCCCTGGTTTCTGTCGAGCTGGTTTTCTCTGTCGGCGTTAGTGAGGGCATTTCGTACTTGAATATAATTGTGAGTGGCCATGGTTAAACCCTCTGCCGTACAACCATCTGTCAGAGTAATGGCGAGACGATTAGCATTTCTCTCTTCACCTGTTGCTCCGCATTTTGTAATATCTTTCATACAAGCAACGACATCAACTTTTTCTGCGACGGGGCATTTTACTTGCTCCGCAAAACTTGTTTGCAACTTAGTATCTGCAACAATATTTCTTTGAACTACAGGAATAAGGGCTGGGACAATTCCGCTGTTTTTTAATAGATTATCAACGACATTCTTAGTGATGGTGTCATTAGTTGTATTAATAATTTCTGCTAAAGGTCGTTTTTCAAAGAATGTTCCGCCATCTCTCCCCGTGGTTATTTGGCGGGCATTTTCTGCGGCGAGATGTTGTGTTGCATCTATTCGAGTTTTTCGTACCAATACGTTTTGAACGCAGGTGACTTCAAGTTGTGTGTCTTGGTCAGCTTGAATTTGTTTTGTGTTTCCTTGAATTTTTTGAGTGTTGCTCTGTATAGTGCTGTCGCTTACTGGCACGGCACCCATTCCCCCACCTATCAATCCCAAAGCACCACCAGCAATGCCCCCAAGGCCACCACCAAGTAGTCCACTAATGGAGCCACCGCCTCCACCTAGTAATCCACCAATTGTGTTACCTATACCACCTCCACTACCTCCACCGAGCAAGTTCCCAACCACATTTCCCAAGCCTGAGCTACTGAGAATACTGCTTATGTTTCCGTTGCTACCGAGGAGGCTTGAAATTATTTGCCCCGTCTGACTTCCGCCAGTAATGCTACTTATAATCCCACTGATGTTACCGCTCTGTGCACCTCTCAAAAGAGAGCTGAGGTTACCTCCTTGGAATAATGATCCAAGTATTCCTGATATTGAACCCAAAGAGCCCTGTGAGTCTGATTTACATCCTGCAACTTCAGCAGATTTACTGCTGTCGGTATCTGTGTCTGATGAAGAGAGATTAATATCGTTCGGCAATCCTGAAAGTAGTGTCGGGTTGGTATCAATAGTTGTTGCTTGTATGACTTCTTCAGCTGATACAGACATTGGAGCAAGAGCAAGTAACAAAATTATGAGAAATATTTTTTTCATGTTTTATTTTGAATTGCCATCACCGCTAAGAGTAATGTATCAACACTCCCCTCAGTGTAGCTCTTTGCTTTATTAAATGTGTCCACAGCAGAAAGTGCTTCTATAGGGTCGCCCTTCCATGTCGCCATATTCTCAACAGCCCTTGCTAATGCCCCAACACTTTTTACCACTTCGAGGTGTTCTGTAGCGAGCGTTTTCGGCACCTCCATTATTAGTAGCGATGCTCCTATTTTTTTATATAAATCAGCCGTTGACTGAAGTGTAGGTGTCCCATAAATGTTGTCGCTCATGACGCTTTGTGTGAAAATCGTTACCTCATATTTTTCCACTTGGCTAGCTTGGCTCAAAATGACCACCAGTAGTTTGGAGTATGTGTCTAGCGAGGCCGTGTCACTGATATTTAAATCAACAAGATTGATGTTCGGTACTATAGCTGGACTGACCACCTTTTCTTTTACTAATGAGGCAATAATGACATCGCGCTCCCTTGCACTGTAGTTTGTGTTTTCTGCAAGCTTTGCGTAGAGGTCTTCCGAAATAGATCCTGTGAGGCTGTTATTTGAGGGCTGTGTCACAGTACTTGAAACAGATTGCCAACCTGTCATCGTTTCCCCACCAGGGATTACCGCCATTCTTTTGGGTTGGTGTAGAAAGGAATATGCAGAAGATCCACCTATAACAACGACTGCAAATATCACTGCCCAAAAAGCACCCCCCCATTTATTTTGGGTTTCCATCGTACCGTTAGTATAACCCCAGCTATAAAGGACTATTGTCCTTTATACGTGCTTGTGGGGATTAGAAGTGCGGTGTTAAAAATAAAAGTACTCGCTTTTTTAGCAAGTGCTTTTATAAGAGAAATACTTTTTTGCTATTCAGTGCGATATGGAGCGTTTTGGGACTCAAAGTCTCGCATGAGAGCTTTAATTTCAGCAATAGATAAATAATGCTCTTGCTCTGTTGGTTTTGGTGGAGGCTTAGAAGTTAAAGACAAAGCCACCGCCGAAGCCCCCATAAGTCCTAGGGTAATAAGAAACTCTCTCCAAGAAATTTTCCCCCTCCTTTTGCCTTCATGTTTCTCGCTCGGATGTGTCATATCTGTTGTTTGATTTTTGATGAGCATACCACAAACATTTTACAAAGGTCGGACCTCCGTTATGTGGGACCTACGATGTCCCACATAACCCCCACCTTCAAACCCTACAAAGGTCGGACCTTTGTAAAAAGAGAGGTGGAGAGGGGCTTTTGGGTTTGTTGTGTTAAAAATCTAGGATAGTGACTCATGAGCAAGTTATAGTGTTCTTATGTCTCGATTGAACGCTGTCCCCTACCTCGCTCTCGCTTCCACACTACTCATTCTTTTACCGCTCACTTCCCTAGCGAGTGAGCCAACGCCAGCAAAACAGGCATCATTTGAAGGTACGGTACTTGAGGTTATTCCCTGTACAAACATTTCAGGATCTCTGGTTACGATTGGATCTTCTGGTTCCCAGTTTATATATAGAGAAGGTATTTCAAAATCAGCTCCTATCAATGCTTCGCCTGCCGTAGGAAAAGAAGTCTCAGGAGTGTTACTCCCATCATTTATTGACTGCGAAGTAGGAGCTGGAGCGGAGGCAATCACCTTTAAACGGCAATCCATCCTTTATTATGCTTCCGCGCGCACTGTATATGCAGAGCCTTCACAAGCATCAGCACCTAGGTCATCCAATCAATCCCCTAGTTCATCGTCCAGCGAGTCTTCTTTTGGTGGATTTTCTGGTTTGTTTTCAAAACTTCAGAGTTCTTTCTCATCATTATTTTCTGGAAGTTCTGGGCAAACTCAATCAACTAGTGCCTTAACCCACACGACATCAAATTCCAACGCTTCTGTCAGTAATGCCAGTAACGCTAACACGTCTGCGGGAGCATCATCCGCAGGAGGGATAAGCATCAGTCAGCCATATGGAGGAATAGTGTTGGCCGTGGTTCCGTGTACCTGTAGTGCGGGCGACTTTATGATTACCCTCGGGCCTCCTTCAGCGGGCACCTATCTTTTTAGTCCAACAAGTGTTCCTACCATCTACCCGTACGGATTAGTTATTGTTCCCGGGGTGCACCATTTAGGCTTTTATCGCCCTTTTGGGTTCTGTAAGATGATTGCTACACCCTGCGTTGTTATTCCGATGACACGGGGCACCATTACTTCAGTAGGGACATCTCTGCCAGGCATGTGATCGGTTCTTATTCTGCCAAATATTTTGTAAGAGCAAGCCATTGATCTAGTGTGAGATCTTCGGCGCGAGCTTTTTCAGAAATTCCAACCGCATCAAGTGCTTCCACGGCGTTGATACCCAAGGCTCTTTTCAAGTTCCCCGCCAGCGTCTTTCTTTTTTGTGCAAACCCTGCTTTTACAATACGAAATAAATCCTCCTCCGCAATCTTTTTGAAATTTTTATTTGAGATGTCATACACACCAAGTATTGCTGAATCAACTGATGGTGGCGGATTGAAGCTTCCTCGAGAAACTGTTTTTACATATTTTGGAGTGCCGTACACTTTTACCGAAAGTGAAAGGATGCTTTCTTTTTTACCTCGTGCGATTCTCTCCGCAACTTCTTTTTGTACCAGAAGTGCAAGTGAGACAGGTTTATTTTTTGCAGTTAAGCATGAGCGAATTAATTCTCCCGTGATGTAGTACGGAATGTTCGCGGCAATTTTGTATGTGCCTTTTGGAAATACTTTATCAGGCGTGTAGTCGCGGGCGTCACCTTCAATGAGTGTAAGTGAGCCCGATTTAATTTCGTCAGTAAATTTTTCTTTGAGTACCAGAACCATCGCTGGGTCTTTTTCAACTGCGGTTACTGTTCCTCCGAGCAAAAGTATTTCTTTGGTGAGCATCCCTTTCCCTGGTCCTATCTCAAGTACTTTGTCACCACGAGTCACACCCGCAGAAACAGCTACGGCACGGGCAATGCCAACATTAGTGAGTAAGTGTTGCCCGAGCTTTGCGCCTCGAGCTTTTTTATTGTGTGTTTTCATATTTTCCGTTTTACGGAGAGCACTATAGTGCTAAGAATCACTTCAAGGTATTTTTTTAAATACTCAGAAACTATACGATCGATCGTATAGTTTCTGAGCTGATACCATAGTAATTATTCTCAAACAACAACTTAAGATATTGTCCGCATTTCGTCATTGTTCCAGAAAGGAAACACTACCACATCGCGATACTCCGGATCGAGTTCAGTAATGAAAACTGAAGGCGTATTTTCCGAGCGTGTGCCAAATATTCGACGTGTTCGCGCATAGGTTGTATATACAAGGCTTTTTGCGCGCGTGAGAGCAACATAAAAAAGCCGTCGCTCTTCTTCAGTGTCTACGCCGTCTGCACCATCTCGTTCATGAGGGAATAACCCTTCTTCTAAGCCAGCAATAAAGACAACACTAAACTCTAAGCCTTTTGCGGCGTGCACGGTCATTAACTTCACGCCAGCTTTTGGCTTTTCTAGTTCATCTTGATCCGACTGTAGTACGGCTTCTTCTATAAGGCGTTCAATACCAGTTCCCAGTGGAAGCGTGTCGTATTTTGTGGCAACAGTAACGAGCTCTTTTAGGTTTTCAAGTCTCTCTGCATCCTCAGCGTTTTTTTCAGAATACAAACGCCACATGCCACTTTCGGTGAGAGCAAAATATACTGCTTCTGATGTGCTTTTTCCCTCTATGGCTTTTGCGATGCGAGAAAGTGTTTGACGAAAGAGATGTATTTTTTCTTTTGCTGAAGCAGGAAGATTTTCTTCTTGATGATTAATTATTTTTGCGAGTGTGACCTTACCAATGCCACGAGACGGCGTTGCAATTGCGCGTGTTATATCGGCTGCAGAATCAGGGTTCAGGGCTGCGCGCAAATAGGAGAGTGCATCTTTCACTTCTTTGCGTTCAAAAAATCGAGTACCAAGAACTTGGTATGGAACTCCGGCTCGCAAAAATCCTTCTTCCAAGACTCTCGATTGAAAGTTTGCGCGATACAAAACCGCAATATCTTCTGCACGAAGCCCTTTCCCTATCAAGTTCCGTGCTTCACGCGCAATAAAGTTTGATTCTTCATTTTCATCTGCAAATCCTGCCACTTGTATTTTTTCTCCATCTTCATTATTTGTGTGCAATTCCTTGTCTCGGCGATTTACATTTTTTGCTATGGCATCGTTTGCAGCGGATAAAATTGTTTTGGTGGAACGGTAGTTTTCTGTGAGTAAAATTATTTCTGCATTTGGAAATGCTTTTTCAAAATTCATAATGTGTTCGATGGAAGCTCCTCGCCAGCTATAAATGTTTTGATCAACATCACCAACGGCCGCGATGTTGCCATGGTGCTCGCTCAGTAGCTTTACAATTTCATATTGCACGCGGTTGGTGTCTTGGTACTCATCCACGTGAATGTAGTCCCAGGTATTCTGAAAATGTTCTCGCGCAGGAGGATGGTTAGTAAGAAGCCAGTGCGCTGTAAGGAGGATGTCATCAAAATCGAGTGCTTTTTCTTTTTTCAAAATAGCTTCGTAGCGTCCCCAAACTTCCCCAACTGCTTCATCGATATATGAGGATGCATGCTCATTCTGAAATTCTCTTTGCCCGACGGCCTCTCCTTTCTTTCGGCTCATTATAGAAATTACTTTGCGAGGTTCTAGTTGTTTTGGGTCGAAGCCGGCCGCGGTGATAGCTTCCCTCATGGCGCGGGTAGAATCTGCACGGTCATAAATAGTGAAACGCGCTGGCAACCCTACTGCGTGGTGGAATGTTTTTATTATTTCTAAGGCCAGCCTATGAAATGTGCCTATAAAGGGGTCGTGTCTTGGGGTGTCATACGGAGAAAGAACCAAATCGGTCTTTATAAGGTGGGAAACACGCTCTTTCATCTCCTTAGCCGCCTTATTGGTGAATGTAACTGCCAAAATACGCTGTGGTGCTGTACCTTCGCGGATTATTTCAGCTATGCGGTGCACAATAACCCTCGTTTTACCCGCTCCTGCTCCCGCCAATATAAGGAGTGCCCCCTTGGAATGCAGAACCGCCTTCTTTTGAGCTTCGTTTAGGTGTTTAAGGTGATCCACAAAACGTACTATAACAGTAGGGTTGCAAAATAGTTCTGAGGATTGTGTCGAGGACACTCCCCCGGCGTATTTATTTCGATATTTTTACCAGCATTTGTCAATTTTTATGGCATTTTTTGTTGTCCCCCGAAGCCTTTTAAGACGATTGACTTCAATTGTCAGCTCGGTATAGTGGTTGAACGACTGTTCGTCCGCGTTTCTTGTTTTGGCTTAATGGAGCCATTTTACTTGAAACACCTGTTGGCTACCCTGAGTGGGGATTGCATATAAAAACAAAAGAGAACAACGCCCGCGACATTGCACATGCAGGTTCCCGAGCTACACAAAGAAAGTTTGCTTCGGTTTTTATTACCGTCATAGTCCTTTTTTCGTGCCTCGGTACATTTAAAGAAGCTCATGCTTCTTTCTTCTCTTCATTGTCGGACTTTTTTGCTCCCCTATCCTCTGCCGTATCAGAGACCCCTTCTATTACAGCCTTTTCTGCTTCAAAAACTCCAGCTCTTCGGGCGGCAGTGAATGTAGATCCGAATCCAGCAAAGGGTGGTGGGGATATAACTATAGTTGGAGGAGTGGCTCTTGTTCCAGAAACTGGACCAGAGGGGACTCTTGCTGACATACAAGATCAGAAGCCACACTCAAATCAGATTTCAATATATGTCGTTCGTGAAGGAGATTCTCTTTCAGAAATAGCCGCGATGTTTCGTGTTTCTCCCAACACCATTCTTTGGGCAAACAATCTGACAAATGCTAAATCAGTTCGTCCTGGAGATACCCTCGTTATTCTTCCGGTTACTGGAGTCGAGCATGTTGTTTTAAAAGGCGAAACGCTCGCGTCTATTGTTAAGAAGTATAAAGGCGACATGCAAGAGGTACTAGACTTTAATAGCTTATCCGCAGGAGCAAAGTTGGCGGTTGGTGACTCAATCGTTATTCCTGACGGTGTTGATGCCCCACTGGTAACAAAATCTTCCACTCCAACATCGGCAGGCAACTCAAAGCTTATTCGTGGCGCGGGGGGGCCTGTAGTTGAAGGTTATTACCTCCGCCCTCTCATTGGCGGTAGAAAGTCCCAAGGTCTCCACGGCTATAACGGAGTTGATATTAGTGTTCCAATTGGGACATCGGTTATGGCATCATGCCCCGGCACAGTTCTAGTAAGTAGAGACTCAGGTTGGAATGGAGGATACGGCGATTACATTGTTATTCAGTGTTCAAATGGAACGCAAACCGTCTATGGTCACCTATCAAAAACACAGGTGTCCGCAGGTGCATCAGTGGTTCAGGGGCAGGTGATTGGTCTTTCGGGTAACACTGGCCGCTCAACAGGCGCACACCTTCACTTCGAGATTCGTGGTGCCACGAATCCTTTTTAAATTTCAAGCAACGCGTCTTGCGTTGTCAAAAAATTCTCCCTCCTCCCCATCTTCATCGTTGTCAGGAGTTTCTAATTGCGCAGGCTCCTCGGTGTCTTCGTCGGACAGTTCTTCTGGTTCAGGAGTGTCTGATGTTGGGGTGCTGTTGCTTGATGTTCCGTTTAAGGATTGACCCTGAGGACGAGCCCCTTCTTTATGTACGAGGTTTTCAGTTTCGTAATCCTCTCCATCTGCCTCGTTGTCATTTGCAGGGGGTCGTCTGAAAGCGGGTTGTGTTGGTTGGTAGGTAGGTTTTTGTGCAGGTTCATTTTTTTTCTGCGGGTTGACACCATCGAATGATTTATTTGATGTTGGAGTACTTTTGTTCGAAGTCTCTTTTAGTGACTGACTTTGCGGGCGGCCGCTATCTTTATTTACTAAGTGCTCAGCGTCTCGATTTCCACCTGCCCCACCCGCTTTATTTTCAGGACCGCCACTCTTTTCTGGAGTCGCTTGTTTTTCTGGTCCACCACCTTGTGTTCCAGGGTTTTTCCCTTGGAGTGCACGAATGGCTTTTCCCTCAGCCTCTTCCGTTCTCGATTTTCCCTCGCTTTCTTCCCCAGCTAATGGCTCGGTGTTTGCTTTGTTAATGCGATATGAAACCATCACGAAGATTGTTGAACATG
This sequence comes from Minisyncoccota bacterium, assembly GCA_041658485.1. Classification (GTDB taxonomy): domain Bacteria; phylum Patescibacteriota; class Minisyncoccia; order Phycocordibacterales; family Phycocordibacteraceae; genus Phycocordibacter. Next base: position 23,367 of record JBBAAE010000004.1, on the reverse strand, counting down.
GTGCGACTGGGAATATTCCCCCAAAAAGATTTAATGCTGTTGAGACCAGCATTTTGTCGGTGCTGTATCCGTTAAGCCACCACATGCCACGACAAAATAGAATGAAAAAATCATCTGCCCCAGGAAGCCAAAAAAGTGCAGCATCGACACCAACAGCCCAAGCAAAGTAGGATTTGTAAGAATCTTTCGGTATGCGTTTCTTTCCACCGAAAAAAGAAAATAAGTTATTTTTTGACCCTCCTGCCATGCTTGTATTGTAACTCCTCTACTATCGTCTACTTTGTAAAATGCGTGGACGGTATTGGAGTGCTTCAAGGACATGTTCAGCGGTAACTAGATTAGAATCTCCAAGGTCAGCGATGGTGCGTGCCAGTCGAAGGACTCGGTGGTATGAGCGAGGCGAGAGTTTTAGGTTTTTTGCGGCCCCAGTGAGGGTGCTCTGTGCGTCGGTAGAAATGCCTACCTGTTCATCCAGCACTTTTGAAGGGAGTTCGCTGTTCGTGCTTATGGTGAGTTTTAATTTTTTAGATCGTATAATTTGTTTTTTCCTAGCGTTTATAACGCGCTTTTGTACTGCGTGCGATTTTTCAGACTCGTTTTTGCTACCAAGTTTTTCGTGGGGCACATGCGGAGCATCAATCCACACATCAATTCTGTCAATGATGGCACCAGAAAGCTTTTTTTGAAAACGCGCCATCTCTCGCGGGTCGGCATTATTTTCTGGCGGATTCATTGCCGCCACCAACATAATATTGGCAGGAAATGTTGTTGAACCAATAGCCCTTGAGATTGTTATTGCTCGATTTTCTAAGGGCTCCCGCAGTGCTTCAAGTGTTCGTCTATCAAATTCAGGAAATTCATCAAGGAAGAGAACGCCACGATGCGCGAGCGTTATTTCTCCTGGACGAAGCGCGTTACCTCCACCAACGAGTGCAACATATGACGATGTGTGGTGAGGCGCACGAATAGGGGCAAAGCGTATGAGTGTTTCTGTAAGAGTTCCTGCAACGGAGTGAATAGCCGTTACTTCTACTGCCTCTTCAAAAGATAGTGGTGGGAGTATTCCTGCAAGCGCATGTGCGAGCATCGTTTTTCCTGTGCCGGGTGGGCCTACAAAAGCAATATTGTGTCGACCCGCTGCAGCAATTTCAAGCCCGCGCTTTGCAGTCTCTTGTCCTTTTATATCCGCGATGTCCACGTGTGGAAGTTCACTTTCCACACTCTCGCCCGCATGATGCGCTGTCTCCACTAATTCTTTTTTACCCGTTATATGTTCAATAACTTCTCGAAGCGATGTCGCTCCGAAGACGGAGATGTCGGCAACGAGAGCTGCCTCCTTTGCATTTTTTTCAGGAACAATAATTGCAGTGAACCCCTTTGCTTTTGCGGTGAGCGTTGCCGGTAATATCCCCCGCACTTCTCGGAGTGTTCCGTCGAGTGCTAACTCTCCGAGGAATGCCGTTTTTGTAGGATCAAATGAAATTTCTTCCGCAGATAAGAGATATGAAAGCGCCATCGGTAAATCAAAAACTGCCCCTTCCTTTTTAAGTCCAGCGGGGGCAAGTGAGATAACTATTTTGTGATTGAATGTCTTCGGTGATTTAAAACCAGAATGTTTTATGGCAGCGGAGAGTCGGTCGCGCGCTTCTTCAACGGCTTTGTCAGCAAGACCTACAACTGAAAATGCATACAGTGTTTTTTCAGTGACATCCGCTTCCACAGTAACAATTTCAGAGTGAGGGAATCCGGGCTGAACGCTATACACGCGTGCAAACATAGTGAGCATGATAGCAGGCATTCTGCGCCTACGCGCAAAGCCTAAGAGGTAATGTATACGTACGCAGAAGATTCAGCCTAAAGTGTTTTCTATCAGATTGTTCTGCCCCCCGCTATTCTTAATAGGGGCTTTAATATATATAATTCCTAACTATACGATTAATCGTATAGTCTTGTGTTGAGAAATATCTCTACAGACTTGAATGGGATTTTGAAACTTTCGAAAAAAACTACACAGTTTCTCGCATGTGCTTTTTGCAGGTAGGAGAGGCCGGGTTTGCTTCGAGGCGATCCATTTCAATTAATTCACCAGAAATTTCACAAGTACCATAGGTGCCCTCTGTGATTTTTAAAAGTGCATTTACTACTTGATTCAACCTACCTTCAAGTTCATTGAGAGCCGCATTGTTATCCTGCATATCTTCAATGATGTCGGCATTGTCATTCCGATCAGCACCAAACTCATCTCCTGCAGGCTTTGACGGTACCCAATCTGAAGTGTTTGAGGGATTTCTACTGCCAAGTTCAGAAAGCTCGGTTTCAAGAAGTACCTTCTCTTCTTCGAGTAATTTCTTAAATTTTACTAGGTCATTTTGTGTGAGCATTTGGGCATCCTAACATAAATCAGCCACTAGCCACTAGGGTGTAGGGTCTGATTTTGAAATTTCCCTATTGGCTATACCCTAGTGGCTAGTTCTGGCTACTTTGCAGTGAAAGTCGAGTTATTACTTCACGAAGCGTGCTTTCGTTTGTAGTGATGAGGATGAGATCAGGGCGAAGGAAGGTATACACGATGTGCCACTCCAACTGACTTTCCCGGACGTCAGTATTTTTAATAGTACGATCAGTGAATGTGAGCGCAGGAGGAGTAGACGCGATGCTTGCGGGAGCAAGCGATGACGGTCTGAAGAAATTCCCTAATCCTTCATTCATACGAGTTTCCCATGAGAGCATTGCATCGAATGCATGATCGTATGCAGAAACAGTAATTAAAATAAACGGTTGGTTATGGTCGAACGCGTGTACGCCAACCATGACATCTCGCGCGTTCCGCACTAGTTCATTTGGCGCACCAAAAAGACCAAGGATGTCGGTGGTGGTAAGTGGAATTCCGTTTTTAGTAATAATAAATGCTTCCACTTCCCCAAGGTTGAGTGTCGCGGAGTCTTTTATCTTTCCGAGAGTAATAGGTAGGGCTTCCTCGGGTGCGTACTCTACCGCTCTTGAGTGATTTGCAGGTATGAGCAAGCGCTCCGACGTGCTTATGTTTGTTTGTTTATTAAAAACGAACGCGGCGCCGAGGCTCAGTATTCCAATGGCAGTAAGAAAAACTGCTCCCATTAAAAACATTCGCATGCGGTTAGCGCGTTTGGTTATTGTCGCAGTGTCTTCATATGGCCCCTCGGTCATTGTGCGCTGTTGTTCTGCCCCCACAATTGAAGTGAGCGTAGTGTTTCGTTTTCTGATTTCAATACTGATGTCGTTTGCATAGGTACGCACACGAGGAAGTCCAGTGTCGGTCTCAGCAGGTTGTTTTATTGCGTTAATTTCTGGTGGCGGGTTTTTCTCTCTTACGGGCTCTTCCTCGAGACCTATCTCACGAGCGCTTCTTTCAAAAGGATTTGCGGCAGCTGTAGATTGCAGAGGTGACTTCTCGATTTCTTTTTCAATTTTTGCAACAGGAAAAATTTTCTTCGTTGCTTCAACTACCGCATTGCCTGTATACAAAGAACTTACCGCTTTTGCTAACGCTTCTACCGTTTTAAATTTCGGCAATGAAGGCGCCTGCATTATCGGCTTCTCTACGTTTTTTTCAATGACAGGGAGTGTTTTAGGTGGAGCGATGGGTTGTGTCGGGGTATTCACCACCATTACGGAGTGAGGTTCCTGTGTCGGCGCAGCCAATAGAAGCTCGTCTTTAGATGGAAGAGCGTTGTCGACAAGTGCTTTTTTGTTCTCCTCGGCTATTTCCATTACATCTATCATTGTAACCCCCGCCTAACCCTCCCCCTTTTTGTGTCCTATGCAGCTGGCTTCAACCCTTTTCGTGTCGCAAACTCTGGATCAATCATTTTTATTGAGAGATTCACGCGTCCTTGATCGTCTACTTCTTTTACTACTACTTTTACAATGTCTCCGACTTTAAATGCTTCGTCTACTGTCGCTATTCTAAATGGTGCAACTTCAGAAATATGCACCAACCCCTCAGCTTTAGCGTTAAGTCTAATGAATGCGCCGAAGTTCATGAGACGAGTAACTGGTCCTTCAATAATGTCACCCGCTTTGAATACTCGCGTCATGTCACGGATTATTTGAGCAGCCTTCTCTGGTGCGTCAGCAAGTCCTGTAAGAAATACCGTACCGTCATCTTCTATCGTCACCGAAGCAACACCAGTCTCCTCTTCGATTTTTCTAATATTCTTTCCTTGTGGACCAATAACCATACCGATCATATCGACAGGAATTGAGATGGAAACTATTTTTGGTGCGCGCGGTGAAATATCTTTACGCGGTTCTGCAATAGCGCCCGCCATAACTTCAAGAATACTTAGACGTGCTTTTTTTGCCGCAATAAGTCCTTCTGCTAATACTGCTACTGGTACACCTTCAACTTTTACATCGAGCTGAATTGCAGTTACTCCGTTTTTTGTGCCCGCTACTTTAAAGTCCATGTCGCCATGATGGTCTTCAGGTCCTTGGATGTCAGTCATTATTGCGTAACGAGTTGGGCTATCGTACATGACACCCATAGCAATACCAGCTACTGGAGATGTCATTGGTACGCCTCCATCCATGAGTGCAAGTGTTGATGCGCACACAGAAGCCATGGATGTGGAACCATTTGATGCGAGAGCTTCAGACACTAAACGAATTGTGTAAGGGAAGATTTCTCTTGATGGAATAGCAGCTGAGAGTGCTTTTTCTGCAAGTGCGCCGTGACCAATCATGCGACGATTCATACCGCCCATGCGTCCGGTTTCTCCAACCGAAAATGGAGGAAAGTTGTAGTGGTGCATGAAGTGCTTTTTTACTTTCTTACCTTCGATAGAATCCACCACTTGTGAATCATCGGGTCCGCCCAAGGTGAGGGCTGAGAACACATGCGTTCCTCCTCGATAGAAAATTCCTGAACCGTGAAGTATTGGAGAAAAACCACCTGCCTCAGCGAACAGTGGTCGAAGTTCATCAAGGGCTCTACCGTCAACGCGCTCTTTATTATCAATAGCGCGAGTACGCATTGCTTCTGCGACTTGGTCTTCAAAATACGAATCAGCCATTTTTACTATTTCTGGGGCGGTTTCAGCTACGGTTTTCAAAAATCTATCTTTCAATTCCCCCATTGCCTCTTTACCAGGAACACCTGAGAAAACTGCTTTTCCGAATTCTCCTTCTACTGCCTTAAAGAATTCAGGAATTTGTGGATTTACCACGCGCTCGGGCACTATTTTTTTCTGCTTGCCCATAGTTGCAATAATTTCCTTTTGGAATTTCTGTATTTTTTCAATTTCTTCAACTCCGCGCGTTAGTGCAGCGGTAAGTACATCTTCGTCAATTTCTTTTGCTCCGACTTCAACCATCGTAACTACGCCGTCTTTACCACACACGAGTAAGTCGAGCTCTGCATCATCGGCATTTCTCATTGCGTAGGTAGGGTTCACAATAAATTCAGTCGTTCCCTTTTTTCGTCCAATGCGCACTGCAGATACGGGGCCATTCCATGGGGTTGGAGAAATGGCGAGAGCGATTGATGCAGCGTTCACCGCAAGAATATCTGGGTCGTCTTCTTCAATTGAAAGCACCGTAGTAACCACTTGTACTTCTTGGCGGAGGTTGCTATCAAAGAGTGGACGCACCGTGCGGTCAATGACACGACCAGAAAGAATCGCATCCTCAGACGGCCTGCCTTCTCTCCGGATATATTGTGAACCTAAAATAGAGCCTGCTGCATAAAACTTCTCTTCGTACTCAACGGTGAGTGGAAAGTAATCGATGTCATTGCGTTCTTTTTTACTCATGACTGCCGTTGCAAACACTATTGTGTTGCCGTAGCGAACCATGACGCTTCCGTGTGCTTGCTCAGCGAGATCTGTAAATGTAGCGGTTAATTTTTTCCCGCCAATCTCAGTTGAGAATTCTTTTTTTTGCATATCTCTTTAGTTATGAGATTCGCAGATTTCAGGTTCGGCGAGCCGTCCTGCCTATCTGAGAACCTCACTCTTTTAATACGCTGAGTATAGCAAAAAACGCCTTTTGTGAAAGACGTTTTTTGAAAGCTAAACCCTAAACGCTAACCCCTAACCCCTAACCACTAGACCCTGCTCTATCTCTCATCCGTATCTGATCCAACTACCATAGGGGCAGAATCTTCATCGCCATTGAATGTCTCATGCTTTGGGGCAGTGCCAATTGCTTCTGCTGCCATATCAAGGAAGTTTTTACCGTGAGGCATGAGGAATTTTTTAGGTTCTTCCGACATGTCAATAAAGTCGTTTGCGGACTCTATGAGTCGTGCTGAGGATGATTTACCAAACGAGATAACTTCCACTTGCGTACCGTGACTGTTTTTAAGGTACTCAACCAGCGGTACGAAGTCCCCATCCCCTGTTGCAAGAATAACCGCGTCTAGTTTTGGGGCCATCTTTACAGCATCAACTGCCATACCAACATCCCAGTCTGCTTTCTTTGCACCGCCATAGAAAATTTGGAGGTCTTTTGTTTTGGTTTCGATACCAATTTTTGTAAGTGCATCAAAAAATGCTTTCTCTTCGCCAGATTCTGTTGTCACCACATAGGCGACTGCACGAATAAGGATGCGCCCCGCAACTGATTCCTTAAGAACATTTGCGAAATTGACCCTCGCTTTGTATAAGTTTTTTGCGCTGTGATAGAGGTTTTGTGTGTCTATAAAGACACCAACCCTCTGTGCTTTGTGTTTAATTGCTGCCATATAAATTAGGTTTTAGGTGCTAGCTTCTAGGAGCTAGCTTAATGAAAAATAATTAGTTAATTTTAAAAATAAGATATCTACCTGCTCGAGTGTAGACGGTCGAAGGATGGACCACCTTACAAGACGAACAAATTAAGGCGTCTCCATATACTACGCTCGCTGAAGTGAAAAAGATTCAGGTCAGGCTTCTTTTCATTGACCGAACGAGAACACTTTGTCCCCTCCCCGCGCTCTCCTTCTTCCGTCCTTTGTTCCATTACCCATCGGTCTCTCAGTGAGGGCACGGTTCGCCAGGACGCTTTCAGCAACTCTTCTTGAAAGACCTGCTACGGAAGGTTCAAATTGGACTTCTCGATTTGCGCCTTCTGCCATATTATTTTCGTATGAAAATTACTTTACTAAGTAGTAATTGTACTACCTCAGTAGTAAGTTCAAAAAATAAATTCGAGAATAAGTGAGGAGAAACTACTTCTTCAAGCCCAAACTCTTGATGACCTTGTTGTATTCCTTTTTGTCGGACTTCTCGAGGTATTTAAGGTGGCTTCTGCGGTCGGCAACCATCTGAAGGAGGCCTCGTCTGGAGTGCTTATCCTTAAGGTGCTTGCGCAAGTGAGTAGTTAATTCACCGATTTGCTTCGTTAAAAGGGCAACTTGAACAGATGCTGAGCCAGTATCAGTCTGGTGTTTCTGAACGGTCTTCATAACCCGTGCTTTCTGCGTTTTGGTGAGCATGTGCGCCAATATACCACGCACTTAGGCTTTTCGCAAGAATATTGTGCGAAGTTGGCGTTATACTCTATGGATGGATATTCAGAACCTGAAACGAGAATTTCTTGAATATATTGAGATCACTAAGGGGCGGAGTATAAAAACTGTTGAAAATTACGACCACTACCTCACTCGTTTCCTCGAGTTTTCAAAAGCGAGGGATGTTGCTGATGTGAGCGAAGAAAAACTTCGTGAATTTCGTTTGTGGCTTAACCGCCAGCCAGGCACAGCTGGCAACATGATGAAACGCAAAACTCAGAACTACTATCTTATTGCACTCCGTGCGTTTCTAAAGTTTTTAGCCAAACGAGGTATCAAAGCACTTCCACCTGAGCATATTGAGCTTGCAAAGGTTCCTGAGCGCTCACTCGATCTCATTACAGCGGCTGAACTTGAGCGACTAATGAAATCTCCGGTTGGGAATGGTGTAAAAGAGCTTCGGGATAGAGCAATTATGGAAATGTTTTTTTCAACAGGACTTCGTGTTTCCGAATTATGTGCACTTGATACTGATTTAGATCTTTCTCGTGATGAACTTTCGGTCCGAGGAAAGGGCGATAAAGTGCGTGTGGTGTTTCTCTCCCCTACCGCAAAGACCAGCGTGTCTGCATATTTAAAAGCACGAAAAGATATGTCCGAAGCTTTGTTTGTTCGACACAGTACAGGAAAAAAAATTCCTTCACGTCTCACCCCTCGCTCTATAGAGAATATTATAAAAAGTTGCGCCATTAAGGCAGGTATTACAAAAAAAGTTACCCCTCACGTCATTCGCCACTCATTCGCCACTGATCTTTTGGAAAATGGTGCTGATTTACGTAGCGTTCAAGCCCTTTTAGGTCATGCAAATATTGCCACTACCCAGATTTACACTCACGTTACTGATAAGCACTTGCTCGATGTACATAAGGCGTTTCATGGAAAGAAAAGAGTGAAGTAACATGTTTTGAAGTATGAAACTCATATCGTGGAACGTTAATGGTATTCGTGCCGTGCATAGGAAGGAACTTTTTGTGCCGTTTGTAGAGAAATACAAGCCAGACATTCTCTGTTTGCAAGAAACAAAGGCAGAACAGCACCAGTCAGAAGTGGATTTGCCTGAGTATGAGGAATATTGGAACTCAGCCACGAAGAAAGGCTACGCAGGCACAGCAATTTTCACCCGTGTGAAACCCAAGAGCGTTCTTCTCGATTTTCCAAGCGACATTGTTTCAAAGTTTGCATTCAAAGATTCGTACGGCGACACTAATAGCGAAGGCAGGGTACTTGCCCTTGAATTTGAGAAGTTTTTTGCAGTAACGGTTTACACGCCAAACTCAAAGGGCGATTTAAGTCGTCTGGAACTTCGTCACAAAGCGTGGGACAAGGCATTTCTCGAGTACATGAAAGAGTTAGAACAGAAGAAGCCAGTTATTTTCTGCGGTGATTTGAATGTTGCACACACAGAAGACGATTTGGCGAACCCTAAGGCAAATGAGGGTGAGCATGGATTTACGAAAGAAGAGCGAGAGGGCGTTGATTCTATTATTAAGGCAGGTTTCGTTGACTCATTCAGAATATTTACGAAAGGGAAAGGACACTATAGTTGGTGGAGTAATTTTGCAAATTCTCGTGCTCGAAATGTTGGGTGGCGTATTGATTACTTTTTTGTCAGCAAAGCTCTCGCATCTTCTGTAAAAAAAGCAGAAATCCTCCCACAAGTTTTAGGCTCTGACCACTGCCCTGTCACCCTCGAAATCAATCTTGACTAGCTTTGTACCAGAACAAAGACCTCTGCTCCATGTGCAACCTCCGGAGGTTGCACAGCGGGAACCTTATTTAGGATACGAGGAGGATATGCACAGGCGAGAGCTAGGAATTTTTAAAGGACATGAGATATTTATATAGGACAGTTCTTTCCTGAGGCAGATCAGAAGCCCAAGTTATACGCGCTTTCAAAAAACATTGATAAAGAGGCGCTATAAAGGCATCTGCCCTTAAAGGCTCGCTATACGGGGATTCCGTACAGCGAGCTTTTTCTATATTTAAAGGACACCTAATTGTGCTAAAACCAGGTTTAGCACAATAATTCTTTCTTTCCCTAAACAATAAACGCTAGCCACTAAGTGATCCCTGCGGATCCGACGAAGCGTCGCCTGCTTCTTATACATGATGCTTTGCTCTAATTTCTTCAAGCTCTTTCTCCTCCGCTTTTTCACGAGCTTTCTTACCCTCCTCCCCCATTTCTTTTAATGCAGAGTCCTCCATAAGAGAAAGAACTTGAATTTTTTCCTCTAAGTATTCCTTCGAATTCCTTTTTGGATCCTCTAGCACTTCTTCTAGTAATGCATGCAGTATCCAACCAACTCGAGGTCCTGGTTTTTCACCAAGGATTTTTATAACCATCTCCCCATCAACTGCCAACATGGCAACCGAAATAGGATCACGAAGCGCTTCATCCACCATTGATTTATATTTACGAAAACGAAACGGCTGTTCCTTGGGGCGGCCAGTACCAATGCGGTCACAAATACGAAGATTCAATAAGTCCCAAATATTTTCCTGCCCAACATTAACTATCATGCGTCGAACGGCCGAGAGTGTAATTTTGTCGGGGTCTGAAAAGAACATGTGCCAGCGCACTAATTTAACCGCTATTTCTATAACCTCATTGGGGAATTTAAGGTCTCGCAGGGCTTTTTTTGTGATTCGGGCTCCAATCACTTCGTGTCCATGGAATGTCCAATCTTTCTTTTCGTCAGACCATCGGCGTGTTTCTGGCTTACCAACATCATGAAAGAGTGCCGCTAAACGGATAGTGGTAGACCACTCTTTGTCAGCTGCGTGTTGCATGGCACGTACAAGGTGTTCGAACACATCGAACGAGTGTGCTTGGTTTTGCCCAATACCAATACCAAGCTCTAAGTCGGGCGCAATATATTTTAGAAGTCCTAGTTTTTGTGAAAGAAAGATGGCCTGCATTGGTGTAGTGGTTTCAAGAATTCGAATCAGTTCATCACGGATTCTTTCTTTAGATATTTTTTCAAGCTGTGAAGCGTTTGAATGCAATGCCTCGGCTGTCTCTTGTTCAATAGCAAACCCTAGTTCTGCCGAAAGACGAACGCCACGCATCATGCGAAGGGCATCTTCTTGAAAGCGTGCACTAGGGTTTCCTACGGCTCTAATTAAGCGTTTTTTTATGTCTTCATGGCCCCCGTGCAGATCCACCGTTCTCTCTGTTTTTGGTCGATATGCGATGGCGTTCACCGTAAAATCTCTTCGCTTCAAATCTTCTTCCAGAGAAACACCAAACTCCACCGTGTCTGGTCTCCGAGCGTCTGAGTAGGTGCCTTCTTTGCGGTACGGTGTGACTTCAATAACTTTGAGCGTTGGGTCTTCTGACTCCCCTACTACACCAACAGTCCCGTATGTATTTTCATAGAAAGTTTCAGAAAATATTTTTTGTATTTCTTCTGGTGTTGCGTTTGTGGTTAGGTCCCAGTCTTTTGGTTTTTTCTCAAGAATAATGTCACGAACGCAACCTCCAACTAAGTATGCTTCGAAGCCGGCATTCTCAAGGCCTTCAGCAACAATCAGGACTTCTTTTGGAATCACTAATTTCGTCATAGGCTCATTGTACGGTATGGGTTTCTTTTTTGGCCACAGTGGCGTAGGATACTTCTTGACCCTCTATACTAGAAGGTTGTTGCTCGCTCCTGTAGTGAAATGGATATCATAACTGCCTTCGAAGCAGTCGTTGGGGGTTCGAATCCCTCCGGGAGCACAGCGACGGAAAAGCACCAGTTCCATACTGGTGCTTTTTGTTGCCTATGGCACGAGAGGGATTCGAACCGCGGGCCGCAACGACTGGGAAGGAGTGAAGGTTTCGAGCATAGCAATGCGAGAGGCGAATCCCTCCGGGAGCACCTTAGTGATTATCGTTTGCAGCCCAAAATTCAGGCTCTTGGTTAATCCAAGGGGCATAAGGGGCTTCTGCTGGTTGAACTAACTTCCTTCGTGGCAGTAGTTGTTGTGGCACCTCTCTTATTAGAATTCTACCTTCTGTGTCGGTATAGATTGCCCCATTCTCAATTCTCATTGTTTCTTTTTAGCATACGGTACACTTAAATTCGAGTCATTTTTCTGGTCAGCCTTCCTTTTAAATGATATAAATAAGCGCATTGCGGGTATGGTTTAGTGGTAGAATGGATCCTTGCCAAGGATCAGACTCGGGTTCGATTCCCGATACCCGCACAAAGGTAAAGTTTCTAAAAATAGATGCTCAGGCATCTATTTTTTATTGGAACGCTATCAATTTAATAGGACATGCTGTACTTTTCTATCCCCAGCTCATCTTTTGAGGCTATATTTCACAGGAAACTCGTTTCACGTGAAATTATTGACCTTTATGACGGTTTTTGTGGATAACACTGTGCCTTATGTGTATAAAGGACATAATGCATTGTCCGTGAATGTTTGATGATTCTATTAAATGCTTTTAAATAAGGGTTTTTTGTAAAAGACAGTTTAAGTAGTTTCACGTGAAACATGGCTAAGCATAATATCGTAGGGAGAATTGGCGAAGATATAGCCAGAGAATTCCTTATAGGAAAAGGATTTATATTTGTATCCGCTAACTACCGTAAACCATACGGAGAAATAGACCTTATCTTCAAGGACATCTCGAATAAGCTTATATTTATTGAGGTTAAGACTGTTTCATGGGAAACACCAGCCATATCTAATGTCTCTGTTTCCCATGAAACGCCTCATCCTGAAGAGAATATTCATCCTCAGAAGATTCAAAGACTGAAGCGGGTAATACAAACTTACCTTGTTTCACATGAAATAGTGGGGGATTGGCAGTTTGATGTAATTGCGGTCTTTCTTGATCAGAAAAACAAAAATGCCAAAATAAGGCACCTAAAAAATGTAATTTTGGAATCCTAGCTTTAACTTGGTCGGGGCGGAGGAGAATTGCCTACAACTCTCGCCTCACCTGACGCTTCGTCATGCCGTCGGGTGCAACTGTTCGGCTCGGTCGCGAAGCCTCTCGGCACGATTTGCTAATCGCCCGCTCACGGTTTTTCGCAACGAAAAACATCGTTCCGCGCTTCGATTCTCGGCGGAAAGCACGCAGGTGCTTTCCTGCGCCTCTCCATTCGTTTCACTCTGTCGGGGCGCCGAGAATCGAACTCGGTCTATCTGCTCCCAAAGCAGACGTACTACCGGTATACTACGCCCCGTGACGAGAAGGAAAGTATCCCACGTATGGGTACTTTCTTCGAGCTGAGGAGGCGAAAGCTTTGCTTACGCCTCCGAGTCGAGGAAGAGAATGGATGCTCGCACACATTCTTTCCGAGACGAAGGGGCGAAAACTTGCTTCAAGTTTACAACCCGAGTCGTCTCCGGAACGGAGAAATGAATTTCTCGTTCCGTTTCACCCAAAACAATACCACTTTTTTCAAAAAAAAGCTTCTCGATGACTAATTTTTTATGTCCTTTAGAATATTGAGCATAGTATTGCTATACTGCCCAAATGAGACCAACAACCTCCTTTGATTCATTTTCACCAATTGATTATCGATACTGGGATGAATCACTTTCTCCGTATTTTTCTGATAGGGGATTTTTAGACTACAAAATGCGAGCAGAAGTTGCTCTTTTGAAGGCTCTCGAAAAACATAAAATGTGCCCAACTGCTGTTGTTCAGGAAGTAGAGACTGCATGCAAATCTGTTACTTCTGAAGAGGTGTATGCAGAGGAGGAGCGCATTAAGCACGACATCAGAGCTCTCGTGAATGTGATTCGTTCAAAAGTTTCTGACAGTGCAAAACCATTTGTACATATGACGGCGACCTCGTACGACATTATTGATACGGCAAATGCGGCACGTTTTCGTGACGCTACTCAAAAAATATTAGTTCCAGCACTGAAAGATCTTGAAAAAGTACTCATTGATTTAACGCTTCGTGAAGCGGGCACCGTGCAAGTAGGACGAACCCATGGGCAACATGCTGTTCCCATAACTTTTGGTTTTGCACTTTCAGGCTATGTGAGTCGTTTGGGCGTTTGCATTGAAGCACTCGACGCCCTCGCAAAAGAGCTTAGAGGAAAGTTTTCGGGTGCCGTTGGTGCATATAACGCATCGTCGCTTTTCTTTGATGATCCTGAGGGTTTTGAGAATGATGTACTTGCCGGACTCGGACTTCAAGCGTCAGAACAATCAACGCAGGTAACACAGCCAGAGCCAATGGCGCGTTTGATGGCAGAAGTTTCTATTACTCTCGGTGTACTCGCCAATCTTTCTGATGATATGCGTGCACTACAGCGTACAGAAATAGGGGAGATAGGGGAGGAATTTGAAGCATCTCAGGTTGGGTCTTCCACCATGCCACAAAAGCGCAATCCAATTAATTTTGAAAATGTAAAAAGTATTTGGAAAATAGTAATGCCTCGTGTTGTAACTATTTTTCTCGATCAAATTAGCGAACATCAACGAGATCTCACCAATTCTGCTTCGTCTCGTACGTACGGCGAATCGATTGCATACACGGTGTCTGCGGTGAAGCGTTTAACTAAAACAATGTCGAAGCTGAAGGTGGACATGGCGAATCTTGAAAAGAATCTTGCTCTCGGCCGCGGGTCAGTAGCTGCGGAACCCCTCTACATCATTCTTGCATCTCTAGGTCATCCTGATGCACATGAAAAGGTTCGAAATCTTACACTCACGGCAGGGCAAGAAGGGAAGGGGTTGGAGGAGGTCGCACTCAGTGATGTTGAAATGGCGCCGTATCTTTTAAGGATGACTGAAGCGCAGAAAAATATACTTAAAAATCCATCCTTATATACAGGAATTGCAGAGAAAAAAGCTAAGGCTGTTGCTGAAAACTGGACTAAAAGACTTTCACTTTAAAGAAACGGTAAAGATTCGGATGGGTGCTTCCGAATCTTTGCCCCGTCTTCGCTCGAAAAACATGAAAGTAAAACCTCCACGTTCTTTCTCGCTTGCCGTGGTAAGTAGCGCTCGAGGTATGCGTCTACTCTGTAGGAAAACATGAAGGGAAGTACTGAAGAGGCTTTTCTGGCGGTATTCCGTGAGCACTATGACGGACTTTTTCGACACGCCTTCTTTAGGGTGAGCTCTAGAGAGAAGGCTCTCGATCTTACGCAAGATACTTTTATCAAGGCATGGGATTATCTTCGTGGCGGTGGAGAAGTAAAACAGTTTAAGGGATTTTTGTACCGCATTATGCACAACCTCATCATTGACGAGTACCGTCGCAAAAAAGCAGAGTCGCTTGATGGTATGAGTGATGAGCGTCGGGCACATATAGATGCAGACATGGCTGAGGGTAGTGTGTGGGAAACGGAAGAGCACATTGATGAAGAAGCGCTTGTAGTGAAGGTGCGGGAACAGCTCACGAATCTTTCACCTGAGTATTGTTCAGTCGTAACGATGCGCTACATAGACGGATTTTCTCCAAAGGAAATTTCACAGATGACGGGTGAAACAGAAAATACAGTATCAGTCAGACTTCATCGTGCCATTATCAAACTTCGCACTATGCTCTCATAACTTGTATATGAAAATTAATCTCATTGATTACATAAAAAAAGTTGGTGATGCTACATCGCTTTCAACATTGGAGCGAGAGAAGCTTGAGGGTGTGTTGATGGAGTATAAGGCAATGAAGCCACTACGGGTTGCAGAGTCGGCTCAGGATAAACGCCGTACGGGGGCGAAAGAAAATTTCTTTTCAGGTTTATTTTTTATGCACTCAAAGAGAAAATATATTCCTATCGCAATTGTTTTAGGGCTCCTTCTTTCAGGAACCGCATCGTACGCCGCAGAAGGTTCTATGCCGGGCGATTTACTTTACCCAGTAAAAGTGAGCGTCAATGAGAAAGTTGGAGGCGCATTAGCATTGTCCCCAGAGTCTAAAGCTAAACTCCAAGCAAAGCTTGCAGAGCGTCGTCTTCTAGAGGCTACAAATCTTGCTGCGGAAGATAAACTTACCGCTGATGTGAGCGCCGAGCTCTCAAGTGATTTTTCTACCCACGCTGATTCAGCTGTGGAATATACAAAAGAATTAGAAAAGAAAGACGCAGCTATTGCTATAGGGTTTGCATCAAATTTTGAAAGTAATCTTGTTGCTCATGAGGAGCTTCTTGCGGATTCAAAAGGAGACACGGGAGCTTTACGCACCGTTGTACGTGCGAAAGCGCTCTTGATTTCAAAGCTTCGTATGGATGCAGAAGGCGATGCTGAAGTAAGCGCTCGCTCTGCGACGAAAGTCACTGCTCGCAAAGCTTCTGGCGTCTCAGAGTCCGTGAAAGTAGACACTCGAGTTAAAGCGGATACTGCGTTTGCAATGGGCAGGGCTGTGAAAACGGCCATTAAAGATACAGAAGATCTTCTCGCACGTGCAAATAGAAAGCTCGAAGCATCCGCTATTGTTAACGCACAAGCTCAAATTAAAGCCGCGACAGAACTTTCAGCGAAAGGCGATACGCTTTTCAAGACGAGTGATTTTACTGGCGCATTCCATGCGTACCAGGATGCCTTAGTCACCATGAAGAAACTCGCGGTCTATCTCGGTGCTTCTGGCGGAGTAAATATAAAAATTGCCGATCCAGTAAAAGATTCTTCTTCCGAGGGTGCTCATGATGGTACGAGCAAAGGTACGGAAGCAGATACTGATATGAATACTCCGCCAAAGTCTAGAGAGATACTTCCAATTGAAATCAAAACAGAGGTTCCAACGGGTGTGCACATAGAGGCGAATACAGGTGGTGCTGTGAACGTTGGAGGTAGTGGAAACGGTAGCGTCAATATAGGACTTTAAGAGATGTAGAGCTCTTTTTACAATTATATTGAGGAACGATGTGATTATAAAAAATTTGAAAAAACTTCTAGGCTGAGGTAAAATGAAGCATGATTGTAGTTCTCAATTTTGGAGGACAGTTTGCTCACCTTATTGCAAGAAGGGTTCGTGATCTCGGCGTGAAGGCCGAGATTTTGCATGGAGACGCAACAATAGAGGAGATTCAGGCTTTGAACCCCGTTGGCATCATTCTCTCAGGAAGCCCTCATTCAGTGCTGGAAAATGGTCCTCTACCAGACAAACGAGTATTTGAGCTCGGTGTCCCTATCCTCGGTATTTGTTATGGGCATCAGTTAATGGCGCATCTTTTAGGTGGAAAAGTACAAAATAAAGAGAATAAAGAGTTTGGGAAAGAAGTTGTTTCAATAAAAAAGAAAACAGGCATTCTTAAAGGGCTTGTAGCGAAAGAGGTTGTATGGTTTTCGCACGGTGATCAAGCAACAAAATTGCCAAAAGGCTTTGTGGTGACCGCTTCCACAAAAACCTGTGCACATGCTGGATTTGCTGACGAGAAACGCCGATTCTTTGGTATTCAATTTCATCCGGAAGTAACGCACACAGTTCATGGTAAAAAAATAATATCGAATTTTATCTTTGGTATCTGCAAAGCTAAGAAAGATTGGGACATGAAATCTGTTGCGAAAAATATTATCGCAGACTTAAAAAAAGAAATAGGCGATGGGCATGTGGTTGTCGGAATTTCTGGAGGTGTAGATTCACTCGTTGCCGCCACTCTCCTCTACAAAGCGATCGGGAATCGTTTGCACGCAGTATTTGTTGATACAGGCTTACTTCGCAAAGGGGAGGTAGAAAGCGTTTCTAAGTCTCTGCGTTCGCAAGGGTTTAAAAATCTCCATGTTATTGATGCGAGCGAAATGTTTTTGTCACGCTTGGTAGGAGTTACTGAGCCAGAAGAAAAACGAAAAATCATTGGCCATTCGTTCGTAGAAGTGTTTGAAAAAGCATTGACCGAAGAATTAAAAGCATTTCCAATTGCGTACCTTGCACAGGGAACTATTTATCCCGATCGCGTCGAATCTGCGTCAACATCCAAGCATGCATCTAAAATAAAAAGTCATCATAACCTCACACTACCCGAGCGAATGAAATTGAAAATAGTTGAACCAGTGAAGGATCTCTATAAAGATGAAGTGCGTCGTGTTGGAGAAGAGTTAGGCTTACCGCACGGGCTAGTCTGGCGTCATCCGTTTCCTGGTCCAGGACTTGCGATTCGTATCGTTGGTGAAATTACACCTGAACGCCTCGCAATTTTGCGTGAAGCAGATGCTGTTTTTACTGCAGAACTTAAAGAGGCAGGGGAGTACGAGAAGATTTGGCAATCGTTTGCAGCACTTTTACCCCTCAAAGTAGTTGGCGTCATGGGAGACGCTCGCACCTATGAATACATTATTGCGCTTCGCGCCGTTGATTCTATTGATGGTATGAGCGCTGATTGGCACAAAATGCCACACGAACTTTTGGAGAAGATTTCAAGCGCGATTGTAGGGAAGGTGCGCGGTGTGAATCGTGTTTTGTATGATGTTACTCAGAAACCTCCCGCAACTATTGAGTACGAGTAGTTCACCTTTTTGGTTTTTCGGATGTCATTTTTTCTTCTGATTTCGGTTTTATTTTTGCCTCTGGTGCACCACGGCCTTCGCCAATAAATGCTTGCCCATTTTCTTTGTATGGCCACGGAGGGTTGTTCTTTTCTTTCATGGTAGTGTTGGTTATTTTTTACTGAGTAGAAGTATCTGTGGTACGTGCAGGTTGAAAATCTGCTACGATAGGAATTGAAATCTTGTCTTCACGGGGCTTTCTCCCAGCACGCTTTTGAAGTTCTTTTTCTACGTCCTGCAGGGTTATATTTTTTTGAACCAAAAGAACAAAAAGGTGATAGAGGAGGTCAGCCGTTTCCTCTATTGTTCTTTCGCGTGTTTCTTTAGTAGCAGCTTGAATTACTTCAAGTGACTCTTCAGCAACTTTGAGTGCAATTCTGTCGAGTCCTGCTTCAAAAAGCTTTGTAGTATAGGAGTCTTTTGGTAAATCTCGTTTGCGTTGTTCGAGTACTCCGAAAAGTAGCGAGAGCTCGTTTCTTGTTGCTTCTTCTTTGAAGCAGGTTGTATCTCCCGTGTGACACACGGGTCCAGTGGGGCGAGCTTTTATGAGGATGGTGTCGTTGTCGCAGTCCACACGTATATCTTCGACGGAGAGCACATTGCCCGACGTTTCACCTTTCTTCCATAAGGTTTTTCTGGTACGGCTGTAAAACCACACCGAGCCAGTGTTTACAGTTCGTGTCAGTGCTTCTTCGTTCATATATCCAAGCATGAGCACCAAGCCGTTTTTTGCATCCTGAATAATTGCTGGCACGAGACCGTTTACTTTCTCCCAGTCCATCTTCCTGACCAGTTCTTTAGATTCCATATTTTTAACGTTTTGATTTCACTTTTGGTTTTTTGGCAGTTATGACCACTGCCTCAAAATCACGAACCGTTTCAAGTTCGGTAAGCCCGTTTGCCACAAATGAGCTTCCAGTTTCCGTGATATCGCACACAGCATCTGCAAAGCCAAGTGCTGTTGCAGCTTCGACAGAGCCGCCAAGTTTTATAATGCTTTTTGGTTTCACCCCTTTTTCTTTGAGGTATTTTTTAAGAATTGATGGCAAGGATGTGGCAATGGTTTTACCATTCAGGTCTTTGAGTGTTGCAATTTGAGAACCCTCAGGCACCGCAATGGCGAGTGAACATTCTCCCAAACCTAGGCGTGCCACAATCTCAACGTTAGATTTTTTCTCAAGTACCTCGTCCTCCCCGATGATTCCAATGTCTGCGTTTCCGCTTTCGACATACCAAGCAATATCGCTTTGTCGTGCGGATACTACCTTTACATTAGGCAGTGTCGGTATCTCATATACGAGTGCTTTGTTTTTTCGCTGTAACTGACGCTCTTTTTCAGTAACCGGAACTCCAGCTGCTTCTAGACATGCTTCAAGGAGCCCCCATGCAATAGCTGAGAGCCGTCCATTTTTTTGTATTGCAATGCGTACCTCCTGCCCCGATTGAGCCATTTCGGTGATGATTTTTTCGGCTCTCTCGCGCCCCGCTTTTCTTTGCTGATAGTACTCAAGAATCGCCTCGGGTTCAGGTGGAAGGATTCTTGGTGTGTAGCGGGCACGATCTGCCTCTTCTTGTTGCCAGTTGAGTCTGTCGGCTCTTGAACCAGGAATCACGCGCATTGTGCGTGAAGCATCTGGCCGTGGCCTTTTTAGTGTTTCATTCATAGTTTTTATTGTTATGGTTTTTATTTTTCGGCTTCCGTCTTTCTGTTTTTTGCTCTTTTATGTATCACTGTAGTACTACAGTGATACATAGTGAGGAGGAGGGGGGGGCGATATTGTGATTTTTTAAAGTAAAAACCGCCTATTTGGGGCGGTGTGCATGGCATTTTTCTTTCTTTGCGTCTGAGGATAGTCAGATTATTTTTTATGCAATCGAGAAATGATGGTGCTGTACCCGCCCCGTCCATGGTGGAGCCAATGGGAAACACGACTCACTGTCGTAGTCGATGCACCTGTTTCGTCTGCTGCGTTGCGGTATGAGACGTCTTTAGTAAGTAGGCGAGCTATAGCAAAACGCTCAGCAAATGCGTCTAGTTCTGCCTGTGTGCAAAGATCGCGCATGAATGCAGAACACTCCTCTCGGTTTTTAAGCGAAAGGAAGGCATCATATAAAGCTCCTAGGTTTTGCTTCGAACCTGAGGTTTTTGCGGAGGCTTTGTTTTTTGTGTTCACTCTATTCATGGTATGTATCACTGTAGTACTACAGTGATACATACTGTAGCAGAGAGATGTATATGAAGTCAAGTTGGGCGGTAATAGGGTTAGGTTGGGGGCAGATGATGTTGAGCTGAGGGCGGGTGCGATATCAAAGACCTGTTGCTTCTTCGGAGGGTAGATTTCTAACGGTTTTCTATAGCTTTTATAAGTTGTGTGGTGAGTGTAGGAGCTACGGTGTTGGCAAAGGTTTGCGCTTGAATCGCGGTATCAGAATTAAGGTAGGTATCAATAGCTACGCCAGACTCTTTTTTGAAATCTCGAATGATGTAGGGTGTGGTGATGGCACGCAAATCACGGGATGCTGTATCGGGGGCATCGGTAGCGGTTACGATAATTCCCATAAGCGCACCATTTTCATCTACTGTGGCACCCCCAGATGCTCCTTGTTGAGCAATGATGGAACCTCCTAAAGAAAAAAGATCAATAGTATCTGTTTTGAAAGTAAATAACTCCCCGACATGCGTTATTGCCGAGCTCGCATAGAGATCTTTTTGTACCGTGATACCTCCTAAAAATCCCGCAGGGTAGCCTGCGGCAATGAGGGTTTGCCCTTCTTCGGGTGGACTAATAGATATTGAGAGAAACGAAAACGCTGTAGGTAGGGTGATGTTTGGGTGCACCGTTCCTGTGATGCGCAAGAATGCATAATCATGCTCCCCGTTTCCTGTTGGTTTTGATTGATTTATTTTTGATGCGTTGTCAGCAATCCACGAAGGAGGAAGAAAAAGGAGCTCTGCTGTGTATTTGGGTTGCGCGGGACTCCCTGTTCGGATGGTGCACTCTATGAAACCTGCACTTGGGTAGTCTTTAAGCAGAAGGTACTGTCCAACATGGGAGTTTGTAATGATGGTGCCTCTTGGGTCGATAATGACACCGCTGGCAGAAATAGAATTTAAAGGTCCTGCGTTTTTTGTGACGCAAATGATGTTAACAATGGCTCCGCGGACTTTGTCATTGAGTGCTATTTGGTTTACTGGCTCTTTTACAGGTGGTGCGATAACCGCGGTGGTAGTTTTTGGGGTAGTCGTTTGTTTGGGTGTGGTGGTAGCTAGTTTTTTTGCTGGACTAATTTCACTGGCACTACTCTCTGTCACTTTTGTGTTGCCATTGATAATATCGGCAAGAGTGCTAGTTGAGATAGTTGGGAATGAATTTTGTGGACTCGTTGTTGTACTTTCTTGTGAAATTGAAACATGAGCAGGGGCAGTCGATAGGCCAGCTATTATGGCAAATGCGAGTCCTGCGAGTGCAAACAAGAGTGTACGAAGGAAAGCGAACATTCAACTAGCGTATAGCGTTTAGGGGCTAGCGTCTAGCTTTCAAAACAGATCATATTTTGCTAGAGTACACTCTACGCGGGATTAGTTTAATGGTAGAACATCAGTTTTCCAAACTGATAGCAAGGGTTCGATTCCCTTATCCCGCACTGAGTGAAACGAAGAAGGGATTAGAAGTACGCAAATGGGTGCTTCGTAGGGAATCGAAGCGCGGAGCGATGTTTCTTGTTTCAAGAAACCGCGAGCGGGGGCTGCGACCGAGTCGAACATGGGTGAGGTGAGAGTTGTAGCCGATTTCAATGCACAAAAATAATGAGCCAGACACGGAAGTGTCTGGCGATTATATTTTCTAGCGGGATAAGGGAATCGAAAGGCGGAGCGAAAGAATCGAAGGTCGAGCCCGGGCAGGCGATTAGAAAATCGTGCCGTGAGGCTTTGCCACACTTAACGAGTCCGCGAGTTTAGTGAGCTGACGCCGATTCCCTTATCCCGCACTCTAAAATCTAAACCCCCTCCATTGACGGGGGTTTAGTATATGTCATCGGTGTTGAAGTAGTCACTAATCAGGCAGGTGTTTCCAAGGTATTGGGATATTACGGGAGCTTGACAATCTATGACTATTTATATATAGTGCGAAAGCAGAGGTGAGATCAACCTCCCACATTTAAAATATTAATTTCTAATGTAATACGTATGTCTGAAAGAAGCTATCACGGGGTTCCAGGAAGTACCCCGATGTCAGGTGAAGAATTTAGAGCGTTGATGGGTCGTCCACGACCCTATCCTAAGTCACCAGAACTTCAAGCACTTGATGGGATGATGGGTGGGCTGTTTGAAAAAGGAGGTGCTGAAAGAGCACTTAAGTTTATGGAGAGTATCCCCGACTACGAGCCTACTAAGCACTAAAATCAAAAAAGTTGGAGAACGGTCATCCACTCTCGTGGTTGATCTAATTAAAACCCCGCCAATGGCGGGGTTTTAATGTAGGAAGTTTCTCCTATGATCCCTTCGGATCCGACGAAGCGTCGCCTCAAAAGCTAAAAGCTATCAGCTAGAAGCTATACGCTGGCTGTTACTTCACCGCATCCTTAAGACCTTTTGCTGCGCGGAATTTTGGTACGCGCATAGAAGGAACCTTGATGCTCTCGCCTGTGCGAGGATTGCGACCAGTTCTAGCTGGACGCATCTTTGTTGAGAAGATACCCAATCCTGCGATTGATACTTCGTCGCCTTTCTTAAGGGCAGCAATAATAGAATCAACTACGGTTTCAACAACAGCCTCAGACTGTGTCTTAGTACCGCCGAGCATATCGTGAACTTTTCCTGCGAGATCTGCTTTATTCATGAAATATAAACTAGTGGCTAATCGCCATTATTTTCTAAAGGGCGTTAAAACATTATATACATAGGCTTTTTTCATGCAATACCTAATCGGAAAGTTGACCTTTTAATATAGCAATGTATAGTATTCATTATGAACGAAAGAATACTGGACGCAGGTTTATCACAGAGAGAGGTTAGAGATCGCCTTGATGCAGATTTGACTGCTTCAGATGGTATGCCCGAGAGATCTGCGCATTCTACTCAAGTAGGAAAGAGGAGAGGAAGACTTCCTGTAGCAATTCAGGATATTCTGAGAGAGGCATTAGGTTAGGAAACTAAAAAACGCCCCATTCGGGGCGTTTTTTAGTTCTCGCTCCAATATTAGTGTGCAAACTCTATTGTCCGAGTCTCTCGGATGACATTAATTTTCACTTCACCAGGGTAGTGCATTTCATTTTCAACACGCATGGCGATGTTGCGAGCCAAATCGTGAGCTTGGAGGTCAGAAATTTCTTCTGGCTTCACGAAGATGCGCACCTCACGACCTGCTTGAATTGCATACGCTTTCTCAAC
>JBBAAE010000003.1:0-76381 GCA_041658485.1 Minisyncoccota bacterium | reverse complement strand
AGTAGAAATGCAAGAGCGACAATAATATAGCCCGAGAGCTTGCCAAGAATAGACTGAGATTGAGTAATACTATTTGTAGAATCCTGCATACATTCTTTAGATATAACACTAATAATAAATGTGTATGAGAAAAGTGTACCACAAACTAGTGCGTAGCTTTTAGGCTCCCGATTTGTCCAAGAGCGAAGCGATTGGATACAAAGCGCAGTCCCCTTGCGGGGTTATAGTTTTTAGTATTTGGATTAAAATCCACACTCTGCACACGAGAAAGAACCAACAACAAAGCCACGCCGTATCATTTTTAATTACAGTACTATTTATTGGTCTAATGGCAAAAATATTGTACAATATAGAAAGCGCCAGACAATCGCTCTTTAAAAAGGGAGGAAAGTCCGAACACTCATCTGCCGTAAGGCGGATAGCATGGTAGTGGATAACGCCCACACATTCCCCGATACAGGGAATGAGCGCTGCGAACAGAAACGCCGGAGGCGAAAGCCAAAGGCCCCCGAATGATTTCATTTGGGGTGATTCCTATCGTAAGACAGGAATGCAACGGCTAAATGCGTACCAGAGTGCAAGGCCGTGTTTCGTCGCAAGACGAAAAGTGCCGCTCGAGTCGTACAGTAATGTACGACCCAGATAAATGATTGTCTGCACCTTCGGTGCAACAGAATTCGGCTTATCGGCGCAAATGTATCACAGATGAAATGTCCGCAGTGAAAACTGCGGACATTTCTCTATATATAGAGTAAACACTCTATATAATTGTAATTAGCGCCACAGTGCGAGTATCAAAGACATCGCTCCAAATGTTGCAAGTTGATATCCTGCATTTATCGCCCAGTATGCCATTGGCTTCCCTTCCCAAAAAACAGCATGGAGTGATGTGGCCGCGGTAAATCCAAGCCATGCCCAGAATGCAAATGCGAGAGCTTGGGGTATCGTCGCCACATCAAACAAAATGGCGAAATGCACTAACACATATGCCGTAATAATCTGACAAAGAAATCCACCAATAACAGCGAAAGATGCACGCTTCTTCCTCGCCTCCATTTTTTCAGGAGTCATTCCTGACGCTGCCATCCATTGCCTACCAAAGACAAGTGGTGAATACCAGATTAATCCCAACACCACAGCAGTAATAGCGGCAGCAAAAAGTGACAAATAATTAATGGTTACATCTTCCATATAAAAAATATTATTGCTATTCAATACTCAGTATAACCTACACCCGTGTATCGCTACATCTATATCCGTCGCAAAGCTTTGACGATTGCAATAAGTACAACAGCCCCAATAACAGCAACTACGAAACTGTAGAGATTGAAGCCGGTCACCGGTTGTTCGCCAAAGAAAGTCATAAGCCAACCGCCGATGACAGCGTCGATAATACCAACGACTATATTAAGTAGTGCCCCCTGCTCCGGGTCAGTTTTCATAAGAAGAGAAGCGACCCAACCAACTAATGCGCCAAAAATAATCCAAAGTATGATTCCCATATACGATTTTGTTTGTTAAAAATTAAAATAATAATCTATTTACTCTCTTGTTCATCTAACTTGACCGCAGCCTCAGGAGTAGAAACAGTTTTTCCAATAAGAAATAATTTAATAACACCAACAGCTATAACCCAATAGACCAGCATGGCGAGCAAGGTAGTCCACTCGAAGATACTGCCTTCGACATAGATAATGCGAAATACGCTCAAGAACGGAGCAGCAAAGAAGTTAGTTACCCCATAAATGAAACTTGTGAAGCCCGCAGTAGGATTTGCTGCAAGCAACTTCAAAACAAATCGAAACAACAGTAATACCTCTATGAAACCAAGAATGTACCAAACAACCTGCGTCCCTCGATACAATGGCTTGGTGGTTGGAGAATTAGATGAGTCCATATACATTTTTGCTACAGATATTTTTAAAATGAACTACATACCCTAAGTCGTTCCAAAAGCAATATGGTTACAACGACGAGCGAGAAGGAGAATGGCTATTTCTTAATAGATATTCTCTTCGAGCGAAGTCGTTGAAAGCTCTGCTTACAGTGACATACACTCAACACTAGTCCTTGAGTTCAGCAATCTCTTCTTCTAATTTTTTTATATGAAATTCAAGCTTTTGGGTCCGTGCAACAAGAGCACCTTCGACCTGATTCGCATGCTTGGCAAGCGTGTCAGCAACAGCCATAATTTCTGTAACATCCTCCATTGCCAAAAGTGTGATCGGCGGACATGGAGCTAAGGTAGTATCTTCCTTACAATAAATCTGACGAGCATTCACCATCATGACTTTATGCCCAATAAACGGAAAATTATGTGCTATCTCATAGCCTTTAAAAAACTTGTTCTCGGGTAGAATATCTTCAAGAAGTGTGTGCAGAGTAGAAATATTCCACTGACCGTTACCGAGTCCATAGACAATTTTTCCTTCAGCATCTTTTGCTTCAATTTGAAATGTCTGATAAAAAGGCTCATTCGCCACAATCACACGAAAGTCCTTACCCAGCACTAAAATTGGCTCTCGTACAATCCCTATAATAGTTTTAATGTATCCCCAACCTTCCTCCCCTACCTGTTCAACAAACATATCTCTAGCCTGAAGGCTGCGAGTTGTATCTTTTGTGTTTGTACTCATAGCAACTAAGCCGTTTAAATGAAGTAACTATTGCAAGGAGGCGGAGTGAGACACAGTCTCTGATATGTGTATACTTTATATATATCTCCCTCGGCTTTGCCATCTCTTGTAATGCTGGCGTAATAAAAGTTCCATGTAACTACCATGAATACAACTGCAAAATATGGCTACATTTCCTACAGTAGCTATCCTCTGTAATGTGTATGTAATAAAGCAACTCTGCATTCGTCTCTACGTATGATGACCCCACGGCAAAAAAACAACGACAAGAAATCTTGTCTGTGGCACATCACGACCATGAAAAAGCACTCAACGCTCATGCCTTTTTCAAAGTGCACGACCACGCCGTTGGTGAGGACTTAGTCCAGGATACCTACATGAAAACATGGAAGTATTTAGTGAAAGGTGGAAAAATCGATACGATGAAAGCATTCCTCTATCACATCCTCAATAATCTCATTATCGACGAATACCGGAAACACAAAACAACTTCGCTGGATGCCATTCTTGAAAAAGGTTTTGAGCCGAGCGTTGGTAATACTGAGCGTCTATTCAATGCACTGGATGGCAAAGCGGCACTCTTGTTAATTGCAAAACTCCCTCCAACCTATCGCAAAGTTATGCGTATGAGGTACGTACAAGATCTATCGTTAAAAGAAATATCTCTTATCACGGGACAGACAAAAAACACTGTCGCGGTGCAAGTACACAGAGGAGTAGAAAAAATGAAAGAACTGTACGGAATTAAATAAATTATAAATATAAAGAAATAAAAAATATGCTCTGGACACTCATACTCGTCTTAATAATTCTTTGGATCCTTGGATTTAATTTCAAAGTTGGGGGTGGCTTAATCCACACGCTTCTCGTTATCGCATTGATTTTAGTTATCGTTAATCTTTTAACCTAAGTAGCTACTCGTTCATGAAAAATAAACTACTCTATCCGATTGTTCTAGGTACTCTTTTGCTTCTGTCGATTGCTAATATCGTCTTATTCGTTCTTCTGCTACAGGTCAAAAACCAAGTTGCCGATGGGGCAGGTCAGGCAGCGAGCGCGGTAGAGCAAATGCAGGCGCAGTCTCTCACAGGTCCGTTCACCGTGCAGGTTACAATTGACGAAACCTTTGATATTCCGATTAAAGTCAGTATCCCCGTTAAAACCACAGTGACCGTGCCTATCGTAATTCCAGTCACCGGCGAACAGGTCAGTATCACAGTCCCCATAGATACTATAGTGCCAATAGACATGACGGCACACGTGCCCATCAAGAAGTCTCTTCCGGTAAACATTAAAATGAGCGACTTGCCTATTGGCGGTATTTTGCAAAATCTCCACGATTGGCTGACCAAACTGGCCTCGAGCTTATGAGTATATGAGCGAGAGAGCTTAGGAGTCTAGTTACCGATTTATCTTCGATACTTTTTTCTTCGGGCGGAGACGGAGATTCGGCTCTCGTAACTAAGTTCGAAGACTCACTCACACCAAAACAACACAATAAAAAATGACGACAGATGATACGAAAGATAGAAGGCACCACGCACACCACTGCTTCAGTATCACTTGGACAAATAATAAATATATGCTGAACACCATCGCGAGAGAGGTGACAAAAGTGAGCCCTGTACCTATCGGGGCGGTGATAATTTCTGGAATCATTATTGCTGTCCCATATATGAGCGCAAGAAATCCATAATAGAAAAGACCAATAATCTCTATAGGGACACCGAGCACAGTTGCATACTTACTATGTATTACATCCTCGCAATTAAAATGTATCGGGCACACAAGTATTTCTTTCCGTGTTTTCTTATAGCGAATATACACTGCAACCGCAAGACCACAGAGAGATGCCAGAAAAATTATTCCGTTGATGTACTCAAGATGCATGTGTCCTATTCTAACTCAGATTTCGCGCCAACCATATTTTTGTGGAAATTTAAATTCCGAATTTTGGTGGTACCTTGCTAGAAGCAAGTACACTTGGATTTTTATAATCGTTGCACTCGTTAAAAATCTCGGCGGAGGCGGAGAGATTCGGCTAAGCGCTCGATTTTCGCCTTACATTTCCGAGAATGTAGTAACGGTCATCGTCTGATTGTGAAGTAGACAGCGCACTCCTGACTCTTTGCTAGGACACAACTCTCCGTACGAGTAGAAACCGTGCACCACTGCTTGCGGACCAAGCGCGTCGTGCACTGCGCGTACCTCTTCAACAGCTTTTTCTTTGAGAACGAGACGCCGACCAACACAGCTTACCAAGAGTGCAAACTGTACCGGTGCCGTAGGCACTGATGCTTCTTCGCCAGCTTTGTGCGCACTTGCAATAAGCTCTTCAATGCTCGCATGCATGAGATGCGCGGTAACGCCTTGCGGAATATTCCCCGCAAAGGTCATACTCTTACTCTTCTCGTCAACACCAAGAATGGTGCGGACAACCGTGCCCTCGTCTTTTAGTGTGAGCTGAAGCGGAAAGAGGAGTGCGGAGCTTGGCAGTTGTGCCGTGGCGTCACCGAGGAGTTTTTTGTATACATCAAGTGCCGGCTCATTATTGAGTTCGTACAGCACATTATTCTCAGAGCGCGTTACGATGTATGCATCTTCGGTTGCAGTCCATCCACCACGAGATGCATACCCAACTCGGAGTGAAGAGCCATACAAGCCCACGAGGACAACTTGGTTGCTTTGTGGGACAACATTGCATCCCACCACCGTCTGCGCAAAACGGCTACCATCTCCCGCAAGGCCACCTGTCACCGTCACTGTAGTGGGCAAATGTTTGTTGATGCTCGCAACCACTTCTGATCCGTTGACCGACAAACCGTCGCTGAGAACAAAGGAATGCACGAGCCCTTCGGTAGGTAGGAACTCCGCGAGTTTCTTTCCGACATTCTGACTATCAAATTGATTTATTATTGTTGTCTGAACAAATGATACATTTGTTTTTTCAAAGTACACGGCAGAGATGGTCACCGACTCTTCACTCACCGTGCTACCAAGTATATTTCCAGCCGTTGAGCTGGTGCATATATACGCCTTAGGGTAAAACTGCCGAATTTGCTGAAAGAGCTCAGCCTTCGCCACAAAGTTGCGATCGCCAAACACAAAAACCAGTTGGGGTTCTTCGGGCAAATCAGTATCTGGCGTAGACCAGCCCTCCTTTTCAGTCCATGATCGCTGTTGAACGTGAATCATATATAGGAACAGGATAGCATTTAGTGCGCATAATCCCTCTACGGATAGGTGTCCATTTTGCGGAGGCGGAGAGATTCGGCTAAGCGCTCGACATTCACCGTCGCTCATGTCTCCGCCTGCCCACCTATGGCTTGCCTACGGCATAAGCCATTTTCGCTTTGCGAAACCGGAAGAAACATGAAGCAGTTCGTGTTTCTTCCACCTCGCATCACCCTCGCCTGCTGGCTCGGGTCCCGATGCTCACTTCGAATCTCTCCGCCTTCACGCAAAAATATAATTACCCAATGCTTACACATTGGGCTCATTATTTTGCGGAGGCGGAGAGATTCGAACTCTCGGTACCTTTCGGTACGCCACCTTTCCAAGGTGGTGGAATAAACCGCTATCCGACGCCTCCATATTGGTCTGTGTTCTTTTATATACCATATTCGGAACTTGAACGCAGAATCCTGAGTACTACAAGAGGAAGCGCTTTGCTAAAAGCACTTGCAAAACATGAAGCCAAATACTGTAGAAAAACAACTACTAAAATCAGTACCTGAAGCAACAGGACATTCCTACATACTGCTCTCAAATCGAAAAAAACGCCGAGACAGATTCTTTATTGAACTGCGTATCGTTCACGAAATAGAACTTATTTCGGAAGGGCGCACGAGAAGCTCTTTCCAACATAGAGAAAATGTCCCGCAAGTTGCTTTTGTGTAACTTCTATCCAGTATTAAAAGTTATATAAGTGAAAGGTCGATATTTTATAAAAAAATAAATTTTAAAACTCTATGGCAGAAGTAACTAGCTCAGAAAGAATGTTCGGTGCACGACTCGGGGGACAGTCTTTGGAGGGTCGCAAGGGCGCAGCGCTTCTTGCTGAATTTTTCGGACGCTCTCAGAAAGTTGGATAACGACCTTACACCTAACAAGCGAGTGCACTCGCTTGTTAGGTGTACCTTATTCCCCATCTAGGGGAATTTTTTATTGCACAACAAAGTCGATTTTGTGCAACCTTTGCGTGAAAACTTGAGTTTTATAGATGAAAGGTCGATTTTTATCAGCCCTCATCTTTCACCCATATGGCATTTGAAAAAACAAAAATCATAGGAGTTGCTGCAGGTGCGGCAGGAGCAACTGGGGTGGTAGAGACCATAAAGCACCTAGGTGTAGAGGTTGGTGTGCACGCGGTTGCTGGAGCTGGTCTGGAATTTTTGAAACACCTTGTGAAACTTTAATACTATATGTATGCAAAGAAGTGATTTGATATATCAAATCACTTCTTGTACCGTTTTCGTATACTCGCCTACTCTCAATCAAGCAAAGCCTTGATTCGCTCCTCTACGGGGGGATGAGTCATAAATAATTTAGTGACACCTTTCATTGCACCAGCACCAAAGGGGTTTGCAATAAAGAGATGTGCTGTTGCTGTGTTTGCATTTCGCATTGGAGCGCCGTATGAGCTAATTTTCTGCAGGGCTGATGCCAAGCCTTCGGGATAACGAGTAAGAAGTGCCCCTGATGCATCCGCTAAAAATTCGCGTTTGCGAGATACGGCGAGTTTTATGAGCTGTGCGGCAATGGGTGCAAGGATTGCGGCAACAATACCTAAAACAAGCATAATGACTCCTGCTTTGCTGTCGTTATCACGGTTCCCTCCCCCGAAAAAAGACATACGGATAAACATGTCCGCAATAATCGCAATAAAGCCTGCGAGAACAACAGCGACCGTCATCACAAGCATGTCGCGATTTTTTATGTGACTCATTTCGTGAGCTATCACTCCTTCAAGTTCAGTCCGAGTCAGCATTGCCAAAAGCCCTGTCGTTGCACAGACCACCGCATGCTTTTCATTTCTACCAGTTGCAAATGCATTTGGCGCTGGGTCATTAATGATAAAAAGTTTTGGAAGCGGAAGACCTGCAGTGATAGCAAGGTTTTCAGCAACAGTATAAAAGTCAAAAAATTCCTCACGAGTGGCGGGGCGTGCGTGCGTCATTGAGAGAACAATTTTGTCAGAAAACCAATAGCTCCCCACATTCATCACGAGTGCAAAGGCAACAGCAACGTAGAGAATCACCGAGGAGTTGTAGTACCAAGAAATCCCCCACCCAATGCCAATGACCACAATGAGAAACACTCCCATGAGAAGCCAAGTTTTTCGAATATTTGCAGATTGATCTTGATAGAGAGTAGACATGAGCTAGGGTTTAGTGGTTAGGGTTTAGCGAATAGGCGATGCTTCATCGGGTCCGAAGGGACCATTCAGCTTTCAGCTTTCAGCTTTTAAGAAACAGAGGATTAGAATTTCACTGCGACAGGTTGTTTCGCAGCTTGTTCGCCTTCGGCAAGCTCAAAGAGTTCCATTTGTGTGAACTTGAATAGGCCCGCAATAAGGTTTCCTGGGAACTGCTCGATAGCAGTATTCAAGCTCATAACATTGGTGTTGTAGAAACGGCGAGATGCCATTACTTTATTTTCAGTATCAGAGAGTTCGCGTTGTAATTCCAAGAAGTTTTGATTTGCTTTCAAGTCTGGATACGCTTCTGCAATTGCAAAGATGCTCTTCAATGCTCCTGTAAGCATATTTTCTGCCTGTGCGTGATCAGCAACAGATGACGCACCCATAGCGGTAGCGCGTGCATTCGAAACATTTTCAAATGCCTGCTTTTCATGTGTCGCGTAGCCCTTTACTGTTTCAATAAGGTTTGGAATGAGGTCATAACGACGCTTCATCTGTACCTCAATGTCAGACCACGCTTCTTTTGCTCGGTTTCTCAAACTAATAAAGCCGTTATATGCGGCAACAAGCCATGCAAGAACGACAGCGACTACAGCAAGAACAATGTAAAGAATATTCATATTCTTTACATTGTATCAGATTTTTAATTTTCCCGATAATTTATGCTTTTGATATTTCATTCCTACGCCATTCGCGAAGAACGGACGCCCACCCATCCCTAATGCATTTAGCCACACCCTTGAAACTGCCCCTGAGTTCACGAGCCTCATGTCGATCTTTTGGATAATGTTTTTCAGGCTTTTTGTGAGACATAATTTCGATACTATAACAATAAATAGAACCTCTAATAGAAAAAAACCGCTCTGGGGTTGAAAAAAACTAATCAGGACCACTCACTGCTCTTGTTATGCAATCTAAACAAAGAGAATCATGTGGTGCAGCGAAATTGTTGCAACCCGCGCGTGCACATTTTTTTGGAGCTGTTTCAGAACCCATACTTTTCAAAATAAAATATAAAAACTTCTCCCCGCAGAATAATCTTATAAATCATATTTGTCAAGAGCTCCGATTGTTACTCGAGGCGACGCATCCACAACAAAACCCCGCGAATGCGGGGTTTTGTTGTGGATTATTTTCTTTTCTTACCTAAACCCTAAACGCTAACCCCTATACCCTGTTAGTAATCCATTCCCCCTCCAGGAGCACCACTCATTTCTTTCTTCTCTTCAGGCTCCTCCGCGATAGCAACTTCAGTTGTAAGAAGAATAGCTGCTGCAGAAACGGCATGTTCAAGTCCACCTCGAGTTACTTTCACTGGATCAATAATGCCTGCAATCATCATGTCAGGAACAATTTCGTCTTTAACTGCATCATATCCAGCAAATCCTTTTGCTTTCTTAACTGCCTCAACAATAACTTCCCCGCTTTCTTTTCCTGCGTTCATCGCAATTTGCTTCAATGGTTTCAAAAGAGCCGAAAGAACGATGCGGAAACCAATTTCCTCTTCTTTGGACATACTTTTCCAATCTGCATCAGCTTCAGCTTTTGCTGCAGCTTTGACGAGAGCAGTACCACCCCCAGGAACAATACCTTCAGCAATAGCTGCTTTCGTGGCATTGACCGCATCTTCAATCTTATCTTTCAAATACTTCATTTCAGTTTCTGTCGCAGCACCGACGCGAATGACTGCAACGCCACCTGACAACTTTGCAATGCGCTCTTCAATTTTCTCTTTATCGAACTTAGAAGTGATTGCTTCAAGTTGCTTCTTGAGTGAGGCAACACGTGCGTCAATTGCGGACTTCTTTCCTTTTCCACCAACAATGATTGTTGAGTCTTTTGTTGCAATAACTTTCTGTGCACGACCAAGAACGGAAATATCCACCTTGTCTAAGGTCATACCTGTTTCTTCAGAAACAACAGTAGCGCCGATTGTCGAAGCAATGTCAGCAAGCATGTCTTTCTTTCTATCGCCGTATCCTGGGGCTTTTACTGCGAGCACACTGAAAGCTCCGCGAAGTTTGTTCACTACAAATGTTGTGAGCGCTTCCCCTTCTACATCGTCCGCAATAATAACCAACTCTTTTTTGCCTGTCTTTGCGATAGCCTCAAGTATTGGAAGGATTTCCTGAATTGAAGCGATTTTTTTATCGGTAACGAGAATTGGTGCATCACGATATTCCGCTTCCATTCTTTCAGGATTCGTAATCATGTAGTGCGACACATATCCGCGATCAAACTCCATACCTTCTACAACTTCTTTCTCAATACCAAACGACTGTGACTCTTCAACGGTCACCACACCATTTTGACCAACTTCTTTGATGACTTCACCAATTGTCTTACCAATGTCTTCAGACTCTGCTGAAATAGTTGCCACCTGCTTGATGACTTTATTGTCTCCTGCAACCGGCTTTGCCATTGATTTGAGTGCTTTCACCGCAGCTTCTGCAGCGTGCTCCATACCGGTGCGAATACCCATAGCATTCAAGCCCATCGCTGTGTGTTTCATTCCTTCATCAACAAGTGCCTGAAACAAAACAACTGAAGTGGTGGTGCCATCACCTGCCATATCATTAGTCTTGCTTGCAACTTCCTTTACCAATTCAGCGCCCATGTTCTGAAATTTGTCTTTGAGGGTGATTTCTTTTGCGATAGTGACACCGTCGTTCGTCATATGTGGACCGCCGTAGCCTTTATCGAGAATGACATTGCGTCCTCGAGGTCCAAGCGTAACTTTCACCGCTCTCGCTACAATGTCGATACCGGTTTTGACTGCGTTTCGAGCATCTGCTTCAAAAAGAATTTTTTTTGCCATGATTAGTTTTTATTAGTGATTAGTGATTAGGGTTTAGGGTATCAGGTGTAGGGAAATTTAAACCCTATACCCTAGTGGCTATTGGCTAATTAAGAACAGCGAGGATGTCTGATTCGTTTACGATGAAATACTCAACACCGTTCACTTTTACTTCACTGTAGCCATACTTTGAGAACATTACCTTGTCTCCAATTTTTACTGATACTGGAATTCGTTTTTCACCATCTTCATCCCATTTACCAGGACCTACTGCAACAACTTTCCCTTGTTCAGGTTTTTCCTTTGCTGTATCGGGAATAATGATGCCTGACAAAGTTCGCGATCCAGCCTCCTCGGCTGAAAGTGGTTTGATTACTACCCGGTCACTCAAAGGGCGAATAGATACTCCTGTGTTCGTTTGAACACTAGTTTTTGTGGACGAAGTCTTTTTCGTTTTAGCCATATCTGATATCAATTCGTTAGAACTAAAGGCATGGGTATATACCCATGATGTCTGGTTAGTATAAGGAAACGCCTTTGTACAGTCAATAAAGTAACGGCCACACTCTACCCATTCCTCTAACGGCTCATCAACAGGAGTATTGCCTCTTTTTCAATGGCCGTGGTATCCTAGCGAACAGGCACTATGGCTCTCATTCACAGTCTCCTTCCAGGAGCACAAGTCATTCTCTCAATTCTCCTTATAGGAGCAATCCTTCTCCAACAGCGTGGGGCAGGCTTGGGGGGTGCCTTTGGCGACAGTACACAAGAAAGTTTCTACACCAGACGCGGAGCAGAGCTGTTCCTTTTCCGAAGCTCAATCGTTCTTGCGGTGTTATTTGCTCTCTCGGCACTACTTGCGCTGATTACGGCTTAGTAATTCAAAATCGCCCGTCAATTAAGACGCGATTCGTTCTCATTCCATACAAATGGCATCACTACGAGCATTTCTTCGTGCATTTCTCAAAAATCGAACAACCCGTTCGCTTCAGAAACTTGAGGCAGTATCAGTTGTTCTAAAGCCATCTGATTGGTTGGTTATTGGGTTTTTCGGTGTGCTTATGGCCTTCAGTACGGCATCAATGCTCGCCTCCATCTCTTTGGCGCTTGCCGTTGAAGTACCCGCACGAGGTGGCACCTACACAGAAGGACTTGCTGAGTCACCTCGATTTATCAATCCATTGTTAGCTATTTCTGATACTGACCGAGATCTCACGGTATTAGTATTTTCAGGCTTACTCCGTGCAAAACAAGACGGTTCACTCGCACCTGACCTAGCCGAGTCATACATAATAAGCGATGACCAACTAACCTATACATTTACATTAAACGATCGTGCCCGTTTCCATGACGGAACTCCCGTGACTGCCGAAGATGTTGCATTTACTGTAGAGGCAGCAGGAAATCCCAACATTAAAAGTCCGCGTCGAGCAGATTGGGAGGGTGTGGGCATAACAGTTGTTAATCCAAAAACAATTTCATTTACACTTAAAAGCCCTTACGCACCCTTTTTGGAAAATATGACACTGGGTATTTTGCCAAAACATATCTGGAAAAATGTAACTCCGGAAGAATTTCCATTCAGTACAATAAACGCGAACCCTATAGGGTCGGGACCATACAAGGTGACCGACCTGAAACGCAACAGTTCTGGCATTCCAACTGAATAT
This sequence comes from Minisyncoccota bacterium, assembly GCA_041658485.1. Taxonomy (GTDB): domain Bacteria; phylum Patescibacteriota; class Minisyncoccia; order Phycocordibacterales; family Phycocordibacteraceae; genus Phycocordibacter. The sequence continues at coordinate 63,856 of JBBAAE010000003.1, read as the reverse complement.
CGTTTTACTGGCGTTTCGGAAGGCACAAGAATTCCCTACATACAGCAATTTATTTTCAAAATATATGCAAATGGAGACGACTTGAAAAATGCTCTCAACAAAGGCGAAGTTGATGGAGCTCATTCTATCCTTACAACAAACCTTGTTGGTGCACACGCAATAAACGAAGCGGTACTGGGACGAGTGTTTAGTGTATTCTTCAATCAAAGTCAAAATAAGATTTTCGCTGAGACAGCAGTTAGGAAGGCATTGAACACAGCAGTTGACAAAGACGCTCTAGTGAGTACAGTGCTTCGAGGTCACGGTTCCGCCATTGACGGGCCACTCCCTCCTGATTCTATTGGGAATATTGTGAAAGATCAGCGATCTTCCGATACTCGAGTGGCAGAAGCGCAAGCAATTCTTGGAAAAGCTGGCTGGAAAGCTGGGGAGAACGGTATTTTTACAAAGACAGTCGGAAGTGGCAAAAAGAAAGAAGTCCAAAGACTTTCCTTCTCTCTTTCAACCTCAAATGTGCCAGAACTAAAGCGCACAGCGGAGCTCGTTGCGGAAGACTGGAAAAAGATTGGTGCTGAAGTAGAATTGAAGTTCTTTGATCAAAATGATTTGAATGTCGGGGTTATCCGTCCACGCAAATACGATGCCTTACTGTTTGGTCTAGTTGTGGGACGAGACTTGGATCTTTTTGCCTTCTGGCACTCAAGTCAGCGTAACGACCCAGGTCTTAATATTGCACTCTATGCTAATGTTGAGGTAGACAAGAAGCTCACTGCACTACGCACATTAGCCGACCCTTCACTTCGACTAGAAAGAGCTCGCTCAATTGCTAAAGACATAACCAATGATACCGCTGCCGTTTTCTTATACACACCATACTTCGTGTATGTAACACCAAAAAATCTCGGAGGTATGACATTGGTAACCATTGCAACTCCGAGCGACCGATTCAACACTGCAGACAATTGGTATCTTAAAACTGAACGAATCTGGCCAATTTTCAGAAAATAATATCACCGTATTAAAAAAGGAAACACACAAAATCATCTTCAAAAAAAATTATTAATAAAAAAATAGTAAACACACTTAAAATACATGAACACTCCATCTAGAGGTCCAAACCCACAGTCAAGAGATAGACCGCGCCCTACTCAAAATACTCGTACTGGCCGAGCGCGTCCATTTAATGCACTCCCTGGAAGGACGATGGGGCAACCTGCACGACCAAGCGCTCCAAGTTCGGGAAGACAAGGACCATCACGCGGACCAAGACGGCCTCAAGGTGCTCCAGGTAATGGACCACGAAGGCACGCCAGACCTCGTTCAAATAACCGCCCAATGCGTGCAACTCCCCCACCAAGAGAGCCTTCAGTTCGCGACATGAACGCAGTCGATCGCGTGGTACTTCCTCCATTAAATGAAGACACGGTCCGCATTATGCCAATTGGTGGCGTTGAAGAAGTGGGTCGCAACATGATGATTTTTGAATTGCCACAGGGCATCATTATTTCAGATGTTGGATTTCAATTCGTTTCAGAAGAAGCAACCCCTGGTGTCGACTACATACTTCCAAACACTCGCTATCTTGAAGAAAACAAAGATCGCATCTTGGGTATTTTCATAACACACGGACACCTCGACCACATTGGCGGTATCCCCTACATCATTGACCGTATTGGTAATCCACCAATCTATACGCAGTACCTTACGTCCTTGATGATTAAGCGCCGACAGGAGGAGTTTCCACACATTGCCGACATTGATGTTCGAGTCATCGAGCCGGGCGGACGTGTTTCAGTGAGTTTACCTGGAGGAGATCCAGTAATAGTAAAAACATTTCCTGTTACCCATTCCATTCCAGACGCTATGGGTCTTTCAATCCAAACCAAGCACGGCAACATCGTGATTTCTGGGGACTTACGATTGGAACATGAAGACGGCATACCAACCCCGAAGGAAGAAAAACACTGGGGTGCGCTCGGAAAAGATAAAAATCTTATATTCATCGCTGACTCTACAAACGCTGAGAGAGATGGTTTCTCTATTCCTGAATCGCGTGTCTATACAACCCTTGAAGACATCATTAAGTCAGTGAAGGGACGCCTCATCATCGGAACATTCTCGTCCCAGTTTGAGCGCATGATTCACATCATTAAGGTGTCAGAGAATCTTGGTAAAAAAATCATCACCGAAGGCAGGTCTATCAAGACAAACATTGAAATCGCTCAGCGCGCAAATATCTTTACACCAAAGCCGGGCACCATGATTCGCGCTGAAGATATTAATGACTATCCAGCAGATCGCATCGTCATTATTGCAACCGGCTCACAAGGCGAGGATACCGCAGCCCTGATGCGTATTGCTACAAAAAAACATAAAAACATTGCCTTCACTGAGCGCGATACCATCATTCTTTCTTCATCAGTTATTCCAGGCAATGAAGTACGCGTGCAAAAATTAAAAGACAATCTTCTCCGTCACAATGTAAACCTGATTCACTATCGCTCTTCAGATGTTCACTCAACGGGGCACGGAAACACAGGAGAGCTTGTCTGGATGCGCCAGCAAGTAAATCCAGCATTCTTTATGCCAGCGTATGGCTTCTTCTCGATGCTCAAATATCATGCCAATGCGCAGATTGCGAGTGGCTTCCCTAAAGAAAATGTCGTCTTACCTGATAACGGTACTGTCATAGAAATCGAAAACGGAACCACCATGACGGTTCGTAAGGAAAAAATTCCTTCAAATCCTATGATGGTGGACGGCTTTGCTATTGGTGACATGCAGGAAGTGGTTATACGAGACCGTCAGTCGCTTGCTCAAGACGGAATGTTCGTCATTATCGCTACCGTAAATCTGCGCACCGGCACCTTAAAGAAATCTCCTGATATTATTTCTCGTGGTTTCGTGTACCTCAGAGAGTCCCAAGGACTACTTTCAGAAACACGCCTACTCATAAAGAAAACCACAGAAGACCTCGCCGCAGGTATGAACCCTGTCGACCTTGAGTATATAAAAGCAAATCTTACTGACACAGTAGAGCGCTATCTTTTCCAGAAAACATCAAAACGTCCAATGGTAATTCCTGTCTTAATAGGCGTCTAAGACCGAGACTGAGGCTTTCAGGTTTCAGGCAATGTGTCGTTGAATTTGTAGGGATCATAAAAATGACGGAAGCAAATAATTGGCGAGAGCGTCTGTGGCACTATTGCGAATTTCACTCGACAACTTGGGCTTCTCATATACTCGAACACGAAGGTAACGTCACATACCTATGTACGTATTGTTCGAAAGGTGGATTCCGGTTCCCAGAAGGCACAACAGCAGCAGATATCAAACCCCTCAAGGAATATAAGTAATAAAGAATTTTATTTGCCCAACAAATGATAGGGCAAGGTATACTCCTTGAATGAAATATCTTTCGGGCAATGCCATACACCTAGGCAATTTCCTTCGTGCGATGGGCGTGTATCTCCCCTATCTTATTTACTCCACTTTTCTTGCGACCTACATCCCTGAATCTGCTGTCGGACTAGTGTTTTCTGTCGGGTCAATTCTTGCAGGCATTGCAGTTTTGGCGACTCCCCATTTATTTAGAACATTCCGAACACATCGAGTGCTCATCGCTTCAGCATGCTTAGCCGCGTTCGCACTTATTGGTCTCTCCTTCAAGCTCCCCACCCCTCTCGTTCTTGGACTATTCATGGTCGCATGGGTTTCGGGTTGGATAGTGGCACTTGCACTTGATGTCATTCTGGAGAAAATTGTCGGTACAAATGAAAAAGATACTGGCTCGTCGCGCGCGATATTTTTAACTGCAAGCAATATTGCGGTAGCAATAGCATCACTCATCATTGCGGGGGCACTCACCAACGGTGACTATTGGCGTATATTCATCATCGGGGCAGGAGCATTCCTAGCATGTGCATACATTTCATCTAGATTCTTTTCAAGCATCACACATGTAGAACAAGCAAATGTAAAAGTAAAAGATGCCGTCGCATTAATACTAAAAAACTCATCACTTACCGCAGTCATGGGTGCACATGTACTGCTCCAATTTCTATTCGTCTGGAGTAATATTTATATCCCATTGTATTTACATAACCACGCTGGACTTTCTTGGGCAGTTATCGGAATAATAATTGCACTCTCCTCATTGCCATATATTTTTCTACAGGTTCCTATAGGGTATCTAGCTGACAAAAAATTTGGCGAGAAGGAGTTCATTATTGGAGGATTTGTAATAGCTGGAGTCAGCTTCCTTGGGCTGTCATTATCTAACGGCGCGGGGCTTGTTGTGCTCGCACTTCTAGTAATAAGCATGCACATCGGCGGGGCGTTACTTGAAATCGCAACTGAGACATACTTCTTCAAAAAAGTTGAGGCAAAAGACAGCGAGCTCATCAGTGTTTTTCGTGCACTTCGGCAAGGTGCCACAATTGTCGGCCCTGTTCTTGGAAGTATTATGCTTTTCTACGCTCCATTCGAATATGCCTTCGCCGTCTTCGGTGCAGTAATTCTACTCGGTGTTCCACTCTCGTTTCGTATCAAAGACACCCTTTAGACCAAGCATTAAAGCCTAACTACTCCGATTAATCGGAGTAGTTAGGGTAACTGTGCTTTATTTTTTCGAATCACAATTAAGCCCTCTTTCTTGAGTGCAGTAATTTGTCTTTTTATTTTATCTTGTGGAAAATTAAGTTCTTTTAAAAGAGCTGGCAAAGATTTCGACCGCGAAACAAGTGCGCGAAGTATAGCTCCGCGCACTTCCCTGTCAGAGCCCTTGAAAGACTTCTGCTTCGTGTGATGTGCGCTATTTCGTGATGGATTTGGTACTATTTTTTTCAAATAACTTCCATAATCCATTAATGCGAAATACCATTCTCGTGGATTTTTCGTATCCAAAAACTCACCCATATATGGGTGTAATTCTTTATCGCTCACCGCAACTTTATTTGGAAAAAAATGATGAATGAAAACAGTACGTATGTTGGTTTCAATCATTACCTCCGGTTCATTCCATGCAAATACACGAACTGCTTTTGCGGTGTAATCACCAATGCCGGGCAGTTCGACAAGCTCACTGTAAAGAGTAGGCACTTTCCCGCCATAGTTTGTAACTATTACTTTGGCGGCCTCATGGAGCATCTTTGCCCTGCGATTGTAGCCTAAGCCCTGCCATTCTCGTAGCACATCACCGAGAGATGCTGTAGCAAGTGCCTGTACTGTTGGAAATTTTCTTATAAACAATTTGTATTTTGGAATGACCCTATCTGCTTGGGTTTGTTGGAGCATGATTTCCGAGACAAGAATCTTATAAGGGTCATGCGTGTGGCGCCAAGGAAGCGTATGCCGTCCTTTTTTCTTGAAAAAAGTCAACACTATCTTTCGGAATCCTCCCACAGAAGAAAGTGCGTGTTGCGTCATACATATATTGTATACAAAAACCCGAAAGCGAGCTTTCGGGTTTTTTATCGGACGATTTTACTTAGAGAAACTTCTAAACTTCTTATTTTCAGATTTTTTTATTTCAGATTTTACGAGCGCCATGCCAAGCTCACGACCGATTAATCCACCCGCACCCCCTCCGACAACCATTCCTACTGGTCCGCCTATAGTTGCTCCTGCAAAAGCGCCACCTGCAATCCCAAGTAATGCCAAAATAGAAACTCGTGCGACAGCAGTTCGTTCGTAGCGAAGCTCAGCTGAAACGAGCTTGGCTTGGTGTGCTCTTTCTTGCTCCCCGTCTCGCCTATACGATGCAAGAAAATCTTCATCATGACCATGTTTGTGTGACATATGGATTATTTATATATTGTATACGCTATAAGTCAAGTAAGCATACAGATTCTCAACTCTAAGAAAAGATGCTCTATAAAAAAGAGTCTCAGAAATTATTTCGCTTTTGTCCACCTTTTGTTGGCATCAGGCCAGAGCGTGGTTAGTGGATGCGCTCTACAGTCATGAGGTCTTGCAGGACACACATACCGCCCATACAAAACAAGACCATTGTTTACATACTTCCAGTCTTTTTTTGGAATGAGTACTTCAAGCTCTTTTGAGATCTTTTTCAAATCATTTGAATCTACCAAGTCAAAGCGCTTTGCGAAACGCTTCACATGAGTATCGGTAGGAATACCTTCGGATATACCGTGGAGCTCATTCAAAATTACATGTGCAGTCTTGTACCCCACTCCTGGAAGAGTGACGAGTTCTTGTTCTGTTTTCGGAACCTTACCGCCGTGTTCAGCTACTACCTTCTTTGCACTTTCAATAATGTGCTGCGCCTTATTTCTAAAAAATGTAACGGAAGAAATTTCTTTCTCAAATACTCTAGGATTTGCGTGTGCAAAATCAGAGGCAGTTTTATATTTCTTAAACAGTGGAGCAGTCACCCTATTCACTACCTTGTCGGTACACTGCGCCGACATCACTACTGCCACAAGAAATTGAAATGGCGTCTTGTGCACAAGCTCACTCTTAGGCTCCGGGTACACCTTTTTCAGATATGCAACTATTTTTTTCGCCCGAGCACGGCGCATGAAGACTTTAGGCATTAAAGGATTGGAGATCGGCAAGCACTTCTTCGGCGTGAACTTCAGGTTTTACACTCTCGTACACTTTCTTAATCACACCATTCGGGTCTATAAGGAATGAGGTGCGCTTCGTGCCCATGTAGGTGCGTCCCATCATTTTCTTCTCTCCCCACACGCCATATTTCCCAACAACTTCTTTTTGTTCGTCAGCAAGAAGCGAAAATGGTAACTGGTACTCATCCGCGAATTTCTTATGACTTTTAACTGAATCAACAGAAATACCAAACACATGTGCGTGTACCCCTTCAAAACGAGGAAAGGCATCTCTAATCATGCAGGCCTCCTTAGTACACCCAGGAGTATTATCCTTGGGGTAGAAATACAAAAGAACCCACCTCCCACGGTAGTTTGAGAGCGTGTGTTCCTTCCCGTCCTGATCAGCGAGCGTAAAATCGGGAGCTAGCTGGTCGAGTAGAGACATAGTTAGTCACCATCAAACGGTGCCCCTGGTCGAGTGTGTTTTTCAACATGACCACGTGCGGTCGAATTCATAAAACCAGTAGCGCCACCCTTTGGACGAAGAAATTCCCTCACTGCTTTTTCAATTTTGTTGAACATATATATGTAATTATTTTATTAACCTTAATAATCCTCTATCCTTCCATCTTCACTTTCGCATCGCGCCAGAGGCTCGTTGCGACAGCACCCATGGAAGCAAAGAAAAGAACTATTAATGCCACCCAGCCTAGAAAAGGAATGAACGGCAACACAAATACTACCACAGTACCAAATATTGTCCACTTCCAATCAACCTGTACTTCTTTACGGATCAACTTCGAGAGAAATGCTCCGGTAGTAATGCACATAAAGACACCTGCGACTAGGAGTGCAAAAAGATACAACGCAAGAAGAATAAACCCAAAATACATACCAACCACACTCGCAAATAATAGGAGTGTGAGTACGGGAATACTAATTATTGCAATGAAACCAACACCAACCATCGGCCAAAACTTTTGAACAGTTTGTGTAGATAGAGCAAGTGAGGCGTTTTTGAATGTGTAGACAATCACCAGTGCAACAGAAAGAATTCCTACGAATTTAATGAGCATCATGATGCCTACAACAGCAAGAATTCCTGCAATTATGTTCTTATCATTAGAAGATCCACCTTCTTCTTTTGTAAACACAACTTCGCCCCCTAGCTTTGCCCCTTCGGCTATCGTTGCATCAATTGGGGCAGAATATGAAAGTGAAGAGCGAAAATCTGCTTTTTCTCCAAAAGAAACTGAGTCGGAGGTCTTTACTGAAGCTGGCCCCATAACAACACCATTAACCGTCACACCTTCCGCATGCACTTTCAAACTTCCCTGCACAGCACCTTGTATATCAACAGTTCCGCCAAAGATAATGACATCCCCGCCAATGGTTGCTGACGGAAGGATGGTAACGACACCCCCAAATACCAACAAATCCCCACCGACAGATTTCGCAATCGTTACATCTCCTCCTGCTACCCGAACATCCCCTCCTACAGAATCGAGGATATTGATACTACCTGCAACAAGCATAAGATCACCAACTACAGGGGCATTCGCTGTCACTTTTCCTCCGGCACCAAGCAGATCCTTCTCCGCCGTAGAGGATATATACACCTCTTGTCCAGCAATATAAGCGTTTTCTGAAAGAGTTTGTGAGACAGTAACAATCTTACCTACCTGTGTTTGCGCTGCGTGCACAACACTAAGAGGAATCACCAAAGCTACTAATGCCAGAAAGGCTAAAAATGAGAGTTTTTTCATATACTCTGCATTATACTCCTGTTAGAATATAGACAATGGACATGCAAAGCGAAGAAGAATTAAAAAAACGCCTCACACCTGAGGAATATGCGGTCCTTAGAACAGGAGCCACCGAAGCTCCTTTTAGTGGCGAATTTGTCCATACAGACACACAAGGAACCTTTAATTGTAAGGTCTGCGCCAACCCTCTTTTCACTTCGGAAAAGAAATTTGATTCTGGTACTGGCTGGCCGTCATTTGATGATGCTATTGCCGGATCCGTCGAAATGAAAACAGATATGTCCTTAGGTATGGCACGCACAGAAGTGGTGTGTGCAAAATGTGGGTCACATCTAGGGCATATGTTTGAAGATGGCCCTACTGAAACCGGAAAACGCTATTGTATTAATTCAGTATGTTTAGATTTACAAGAAAAATAATACCAATCTATACACAATGAAACGACATTCTTTCTTTCCATTTGGAGAACTCCTCCGAGCAAATCCGGTCATAAAATTTCTAATTTTTGGAGATGTAGTGTTCTTTTCCGCCGCAGGACTCTTGGGTCCAATTTTTTCACTTTTCGTTGTTGATTTCATAGATGGCGGAAGTGCTGAAGTGGCCGGCATCGCAATCGCTATCTACCTCCTTACAAAAAGCATTGCCCAAATTCCAGCAGCGTTCATTATTGATAAAATTTGTGGAGACAGAGATGACTTCTGGTTTATCTTTGGAAGTCTCATTTTTGCAAGTTTCATACCCCTCTCATTCCTCTTCATCTCAACTCCAATTGAGCTCTACTTCGCACAATTCCTTATTGGGCTTGCCTATGCGTTTCAGTTTCCCTCATTTATGGCACTCTTTACTAAATATATTCCGGATAACAAAGAAGCAACAATGTGGGGTTTGTACTTCACCATGCTCGACCTAGCCTCGGCCGCAACAGCAGCAATCGGTGGGTACCTTGCAACTACGATAGGTTTTCATACGGTAGTTATAGCAGTGGCATGTCTCGAATTTGCTGGCGCACTTCTCTTTTTTCCTATCCGTAAACACATTCGAGAACCTAACAATTGCTAACCCATGGATTCTGAATCGCATTCAGTTGCCGTATTTGGAGGAGGTTGCTTCTGGTGCACGGAGGCAGTATTCAAAATGCTTCGAGGTGTGATTTCAGTGAACCCGGGCTATGCAGGAGGCACAACCGAGAATCCGACCTACTATGCGGTTTCAAATGGGAACACAGGGCACGCCGAAGTAATAAAAATTGAATTTGATTCCTCACAAATCACTTACTCAGACTTACTTACTGTATTTTTCGGAACGCATGACGCTACGCAAGTAAACCGCCAAGGTAATGATGTAGGCACACAATACCGTTCCATTATTCTTTATACTGACGACACACAAGAAAAAGAAGCCGGAGCTTTCATACAACAACTTAACGATTCATCAAAAGAAGGAAAGCCTATAGCAACTGATATAGCACCGCTTACAAAATTCTACGAGGCAGAACAAGAGCATCTCGACTACTATGCAAAAAACAAAACTCAAGGCTACTGCCAAGTAATTATTGAACCAAAACTTCAAAAAGTTCAAGAAAAATTCGCTGAACTCCTAAAACACGCTTTGCGTGTTCAGGCGAACCTCTGACAACGTCAGAGGTTTTAGCTCCTAAAAAATAAAAGCGTTTCCTCACTGAAAGCCGGAAACTGAAACCTGACAGCTTTTTTTACTTAAATTCGTTTGTTGATGTCTCCTCACGCGCATCTATTTCAAATTCATCCATATCAAAGTGGCGTGCAATTTCATGCCAAATAATGTCGCGCACAATGGTACGAAGACGTCGCTTCATTGGCTCGGTCGGAGCACCCCATTCCACTTCAACCCCAGCTTCGTGAGCGGCAGCATGCAAAACAGGATTACGAAATATAACTACCCCATCACCAGTCTCTGTGCTCTTATACAAACCGAAAAGCGTATAATTCTCTGGAACATTCTGCTCACGGAGCACGGCATCACTCGGTGCATCTTCGATTACAATAGCGCTAGCACTCACTTTTGAGCTAAATTTTTCTGGGACTAAAAGAAAAGCATCAGCAACTATTTTTTCAAATTCTTTTGGAGATAAGCCGTCCTCTACGAGAGCTGCTGATTTACCACTAGGATTCATTGCGGGCATCTGAATGTCATCAATGTCGTCATTCATGAGATACGATTTACTATAGCAATTTCCGCCTGTTCTCCAAGTTTTTTATAAATGGCAATAACGCCGACACGATAATCCAATTGCCCTACCTTTGGGGCATATAAATCAAATATTCCTTTCGCTGCATTTTTTGCGGAACCGAATGTAAGCGGCACAGAAATCGGATCGCCAGCAAATGATGGGGTAGGTTTCACATCGTCCCCTATATAGGTACCAATGTATGAGCCTACACCTTCTTCAAAAGAGAGACTCCAGGAAGCGTGATCAATACCATCAGATGCAGAGCGCACAATGTGAAGTGCCCCATCCACTCCCTTTGAAGACTCAATAATACATCCAGTAATGCGCGGTGTCCGATACTCATCTGGCTCATATGCCTCTTCAGTTAGAGCATAGGAAAGTTGCTGACGAGCATCGCGCGATTGAAGTTCTGTTATGTGTTTTATGTGCGTACCATTTGCAACAACAATACCGTTGTCGAGTATTTGGACAGCTGGGTATTCGAGAAGCTCTTGATTCCCCTGTTTGACAGTCTCATCAACACCACCCATAAAAATACCATTCCCTTTTTGGACAAAACGCCTCGCTAAACTCGACGGACTCCGCCCTGTTGCGCCATACACTGCCACATATGCACCAGCATCTTTGCCGATAATCATAAAACGCCCTGGGTATATAAAATCAAACGGACTCATGTAGTTGTTCAAGAATATCATCAATTTTCCTAAAAAGCCCCTCGGAAATTTCAGCATTCTCAATATGAAAATCTGCCACACCAATAGCCCCCTTAAGATTATTTTCGTCCTGATTTTCAGAAGCCATTTGTTTATTTTGCTCTTTTAAGAAATCATCAAAAGAAACGGCGTCTTTTTCTTCACCGCGTTTCTGTATTCTTTCGTAGCGAACAGATAGTGGCGCATCAACAGAAAGCACCTTCCCGCCAAGATTACGAATATACAAAACCTCAGGAACTGAGTGTAGTGATTCAATGACGATATTTTCTTTCACTGAATTAATTTCGCCAAGCACTGCCTCAACGAGTGCAGTTGAGTGCTTCGCACGATATTCATTTGCAATCTCACGACACACAACCCTCGTTGGAATGAGCCCGCGACAGAGCGCCTCACTTTCTAAGAAAGCTGAAACAGAAATATGTTGAAATCCCTTCTTCTTAAGATGCATTGCAACAGTCCCCTTACCGGCACCAATCGTCCCCGTAATACCCAGAATCATAGAATTTCTGATTCTTTATCTTCAGAGACAGCATCATCTTCTGTAATGAATCCACCTGCCTGAAGATTCCACAAATCGCGGTACAAACTTGGCTTTGCGAGAAGCGAATCATGAGTACCGTCTTCCTTTATATGACCACCCTCAAGCACAAGAATACGATCCATCTGGCGAATTGTTGAAAGTCGGTGTGCAACAGCAATTGTAGTTTTACCTTCCATGAGTCTATCCAAAGCTTCCTGAATGAGTACTTCTGAATGAGAGTCGAGGCTCGAAGTCGCTTCATCAAGAATAAGTATTGGCGCATCCTTCAAAATAGCGCGTGCTATGGCAATTCTCTGCCGTTCACCACCAGAAATTTTTACACCTCTCTCGCCCACATAGGTATCATAGCCAGCAGGGAGTCCATCAATAAACTGCGCACAATTTGCGAGACGAGCCGCCTCTTTTACTTCTGCATCGGTTGCATCAAGCCTGCCGTAGCGAATATTTTCCATGAGTGTTCGATGGAAAAGCACAGGTTCTTGTGGCACCACCGCAATGGCACGGCGTAAACTTTCCTGAGTAACTTTCTGTATATCTTGTCCATCAATGAGAATGCGACCCTCGGTGATGTTATAGAGCCTGAAAAGAAGTCGTAGAATTGTCGTTTTTCCTGCACCAGATGGGCCTACCAATCCTATTTTCTGACCGCCAGAAATCGAGAGATCAACATCTTCTAGTACCTTCCTATTTTCACCAAAATTAAAGGTGAGATTTTCAAAAACTATTTCCCCCCTCAAAACCGAGAGTTCTTCGGCACCAGCTACATCTTTTATTTCATGAGGCAACTTCAACATCTCCACCATTTCTTTTGAATCTGCAAAAACCTCAAAGACAGTCCGAATAATGCGTCCAAAATCCCAAAGCTGTCCTGCAAGAGCAATAATATACACTTGCACCAAAACAAAAGTACCTACTGTTATTGAACCCTCCTGCCATAACTTAATACTGAAATAGAAAATAAGAAACTCTGCTATAAAAATGATTGCCGCCTGCACCGCATCAAAAGAGGAATTGATATTCCATGTGGTGCGTGTAATTTTTGCTTGAGCATTCGTGACAGCAGTGAAGCGCTTTACTTCATTTTTAAGGCTTGCAAACAAGGTTATTGAGCTTTGATTGGCAAGCAAATCAGCAAGCATGCCGGTTGTTTTTGAATCTGCCTCGGCCATGCGAATGTTGTACTTAACACGCCATACTGCAAACACATAGTTGAAACTAAAAAATACAGTAATCCACGCAACAATAATGAGCGAAAGGAGTGGTGTATCTCTCCACGTAACAATAACGGCACCAATAATGGTGACACCGAGTGGTATGAAATTGAACGCAATGGTATCGGCAAGTCTTTCAAATGAACGCGCGAAGCGACTTACTCGTTGAATGAGACTGCCACTGAAGTTATTCGAAAAGAAGCCAAGCGAGTGTTGCGCCAAGTACTCAAAAGACATCTGCCGTAGGCGAGCCATTGTGTCTGGCTCGATCTTCTGCAATCCCAAAAGTCCAATATTTCTTGAAGCCCAGCGCAAAGCTCGGAGAGTCAATACTCCAGTAATAATAGAGAGTAGCGTGACGACAGCAACGCTCTTTTCAAGAGGAGCTGTAAGTGTGTCAAAGAAATGCTTATACAAAAGTGGAACAAAGACCTCTGCAATACTGGCAACAAGAAACAAAAAAAGCGTGACGACAGCAAGCCAGCCATCAGGTCGTAACCCCTGCCACATGACACGAAGCACATCGAGAACGCCAACTGGAGGGTACTTAATTTTTGCTCGCATGCTGAGAGACATTGTCTCATGAATTTAATACTGCAAAATAACCTAAAACGAGAACCCAACCAAAATGTCCGTCGGGTTTCCTGCAAACCAAAAGATATGCGAATGCCTCCATGTACCCCCATATTCTCTTGGTTTAAATAAAACAAAACCCCTGTATAGTATAAAATAACGGTCGTTATTTTATACTATACAGGGGTTTGAGATCACATTCTCAGATGTACCTTCTACAGACACCAAAAACAGTTTATTAAAACCCTAACGCCTCTTTCACGAGAACGAGATGAATGTGTCTATTGGGCATCACTTCCCTCTCAAAGATGAACATCTTTGCAATCACACTTCCTCCCATACCCACCGACTTCATGCGGGCATCCTCAAGTGGATACACATACTCATGAATACGTGCAAATGCAGAATCCAGTGTTGGTACAATTTTTTGTGCACCAGCAACCCAAATCACGTTATCGCTCGTAAATGCATACGAAGGGATCTGAGACCCCGAAGCAGAAGCGGTGACTGTCTGTCCGTCTTCAGTAATGGCATGAACGCTCCCTAGGAAATAGTCAGTAGACACACTTAATTTTCGTAGTTCTGTTTGCTTAACTCCGTCCTTTTCAGCAACAATAGCCTCTTTCACATTCTTCCACGGATGACTTTCTGACTTTAGCAAATCAACAAAACCAATCTGTTGCAACGTAGTTGAGCTACCTGTCATAACCTCTGCTCCGTCAGGAATGAGTGATTTCACCTTCTCCAATGCCTCTTCCTTAGTATTCACAAGGTGAACAGAAACGTTCCGTGCACCTATTGCCAGAATTGTCTTTTCAATAATGTCTGCCGAAGGAATGGTGTCGTATGTCATGGTGATTTTTTTACACTACTAACTCCTCACATGTGTATAATCATACAAGTAGGAAAAGTATAACATGTCACCACATACACGCGCAATGTTGTCTAAGTTTTATCCCAACGAAGAGGAACAAAAACACTAAATACGATATACTTTATGTATGAAAAATAAACCAGTCATCATTCTTGCAATTGCTCTCTTACTCGGCGTAGGCAGTTGGTATTACTTCTCATCACAAAAGCCATCAACTGAGGCTGTAGAGACTGAGACTCAGGTAACGGGAGATACCCCTTCCCTTCCTGCGGGAGGTATGGAAACTGGGGAAGTATCAACAAACGATATTACTGTTGGGGTAACAGTTGGGGGAGTAAAAGAATTCACTGTTTTGAGCGACCACTTCTCATTTGCCCCAAATTCAATGCAAGTGAAGAAGGGCGATCGCGTAAAAATTACATTTTCCAATCCTGCAGGCACTCACGATCTTAAAGTGGACGAGTTTAATGTCGCAACCCCTAAATTAAGTGCTGGTCAGAGTGCCGTTGTCGAATTTACCGCGGATAAAGCAGGTGCATTCGAATACTATTGTTCAGTGGGCAATCATCGCGCTATGGGCATGTGGGGAACACTCGTGGTAACAGAGTAGCCAAATTAAATAGCCTATGCGAAAAAAGAGCCACACTGTGGCTCTTTTTGTTTAACGCTTCCTAGGATGTATAGCTTCAGCCATTTGACGCCACTGTCTCGCACGTATTTTTTGACCACGATGAAAAAATATATCCGCTTGATTCCTATACCATACTGCAAGTTGCTTCAGAGAAAGCGGAGCTTTAGCTTCAGGATCATAGGGTGCGCCTCCAACCCCCACTCCACCTCGAATTAAACGACCATCAGAAATATTTGCTTCCCTCATAGAGTCTAATGAAAACCTAAAAATGAACTGACGAATCTCGTAATAGGGTCGGCAGTATATCCATACACCATCGCTGCACCCAAGGCTCCCTGCACCACAAGAGCAATCATCCCGAAGATTGCGAGTAATTTTTGTGCTATCCGAAAGAGCTCCGGACGAGGAAACAAGTAGAACTGATTCCATAGTGCAAGAAGGGCAGAAACCAAGAAAATGAGCAGTATCGCCATTGCTCCCGCCTTATGGGCAGAAAGAACAACATTCTCCCCCACCAACCCCTCTGCAATTATGCCCGTTACAATAGCAGGGAAAATAGAGAGTGTTCCAACATATAAAAGAAAATACTTCACCTGATCCAACCTAACCTTTGGAAAAAATTTTGAGAGAGGCACAAGCTCCAAAAACACATATAGTGTAAGCAGTGCGAGTGGGAAGTGAACGAAGGCAGGATGAATCATCATGAGCGTATGCAATCAGTAAAAGTCAAAATATTATTTTCCTGTATAAATGCAGTATCGCCTTTGCTCCAAAATACGAAGCCTCCATTTAAGGTGGCGTACCGAGCCCCAGACCCCGCAACTGTCTGGGGAAGCGTGCGAGCGCGCAAATCACTGAGCTCAAGTTTTACCGCACCTTCAACATACACAGCGTACACACTTTTCCCATCTCTGCACTGATACATTGCTTTCGCAAGGATAGTAGCCTTCTCTTTTTCAGTCTCGCTCTCTGTGCGCCTCACATCGGGCCAGACCGCAAGAATAAGAATAGCAACAAATAAAACAATAAACGCAACAATTATTGCTCGGTACTTTGTGTGCGCAATGTCGTGCATAGAAAAGTACTATTGAATTAGTACTGGTATAGAAATAGAAGCATCACGAGATGACTCACCCGATGGATTGTCTTTTTTGAGGATGAGCATTGCTGGACCAGTATAAGGAGTGGTGAGTGTAATTGTTGCAGTGAAAGGAACAAACTCTTCTGTCATCCACTCGTCTTGTGCAGTTGCTATCCCCCGCCCAAGCACTGCACCTTTGTCATCAACAACTTCAACAGGAAAACTTGCTTCAAAGTACCAAGTTCCCCGAGCACGCCCTGAAACATCAACGATGGAACCTAGGGTTTCATCTGGTTTTGGTGAAGCAACAACTATGTCGTTAGCTGATGCACGCACATATGTTGGGGCACTTGTTTGTGTAGAAGTAGTAGAGGCAGGAGCATGCGCTAGAAGTGGGTAGAGAAAGTATGCACCCACTCCAAGAAGTACAAGTAGTAAGAAGGCAAAAATGTATTTTTTCATAAAAAATTAGTTATTCCTTATTACCTGAAGCTCGTAATGTTTTCCTGTATTCTTCAAAATCACATTGTGGACATGGATCTTCCAAATACACAGCCATATCACATCCCTCACAAACAAAGCGTGGGCGTTGGGGTACTTTCAGTTTTTCTAATGCACCACCAGTTTCAGCCATATACCTTTCACTAAAGGATACACTGCCTTAAGGATGAAAACAATTATGCAATCGAAAAAGCAACATCGTACACAAAAAAAGCGAGACTGGGTTTCCCCAGCCTCGCTTTTTTAAAGACTACGCTACTGTACCTTCAGTAGCTGGAGTTGGCGCTTCTGGCGCTACTTCCGGCATTGCAGGAGCTGGTACTTCGTGTGCAGGTTCCATAGGAACATCTGGCACTACTGGTGTATCTGTATCCATACTTGTAGATAGATTATTTTTTAGACTGCTAAGAGCGTGCGACTTTTTTCATCATACGTGCTGACTCACCGTAAGTCAAAGAGTGAAGACAAAATTAACGGCGTCCGCCCTTCTGCTCAACGAAAGTAAGCGCTTTCCCTTTCTTGCCACCTCTACCAGTACGTCCAATGCGGTGCACATAATCTTCATAGGTTGAAGGAATGTCGAAGTTGATGACATGAGAAACACCGACGATGTCGAGACCTCGTGCAGCAACATCAGTTGCCACAAGCACTTGCACTTGATCTCGTTTGAAAAGATCCAATGCTTTTTGTCGCTTTCCGTGAGTTTTGTTTCCGTGAATAGATTCAGCCTTCACCCCCATCGCAACGAGCGCTTTCGCAAGTTTTTCAACTCCATGCTTCGTCTTTCCGAAGACAAGCACTTTGTCGAATTCAGGTTGCTTCAAAAGATTTAGCAAGACATCTATTTTTGTCTCATCAGAGCTCACCTTAACCACATCCTGATCAATAGATTCAGCTGTTTCTTGTGTTTTCACTGAAATAGTAACTGGATTGGTCAAGAAATCCTTAATCAGTTTTTCAATTTCTTTAGTCAAAGTTGCCGAGAAGAAAAGCGTATGACGCACTGGTTCCATCTTTGAAAGCATGAAGCGCATATCAGCAATGAAGCCCATGTCGAGCATGCGATCTGCTTCATCGAGTACTACGGTCTTGAATTTTGAAAGATTAAGTGCGCGTCTCTCTACCAAGTCTTTCAAGCGCCCAGGTGTACCAATCACAAGATTGTTTCTCTGGCGAAGCTTCTGCAAATCTTTACCAATGTAGACACCTCCTACGAAACACGCTGAGTACAAACGAAGTCCGGGAGCAAATCCACGGAACTCTTGTTCAATCTGGAGTGCGAGTTCACGTGTAGGAACCATAATGAGTATTTCTTCCTCAGGATTTTTCAGCATCTTGTCAATGAGCGGAATCAAAAATGCCGCTGTTTTTCCAGTACCAGTGTTTGCAATACCAACTACATCTTCACCGCGAAGAATATGAGGAATAGCTTTGTCTTGAATGGGCGTAGGAAGAACGTATCCTTTTTTGCTAATAGCAGTCTTCAGTCGTTCATCTACCTTGAAATCAGCAAATGCGTGTTCAGGAACGAAGTGTTCTACTTTTTCTGTAATAACTGCCTTGTTTACAAAGCGAGATGCATCAATGTATTTATCGAATGAGCGACCTCCTCCCCCTCTACCTCCACCGCCTCCGCCGTAACGACTGCCACCTCCCCCACCAAAACGCGATCCACCACCGCCTCTGTATGGCGGTCGGCTACCACCGCCCTGATAAGGACGAGAGCTTCCGCCTTGGTATGGGCGAGCACCACTTCCTCCACTTGAACGACCTCCTCCTTGATACGGACGAGCGCTTGGTGCAAAAGAAGACCTACTGGGACCAGACGCACCGCTATATGGCGCGCGTGATGCACTTCGTTGACCACTTGGCGCATGAAAAGAATCTCCTCGAGAAGTTCGCGGAGCACGTGAAAACTTACCTTTACTATTACTATCTGAGTTATACATATAATTTTATTTCAATAATAACGACGAAAAAAATCGCCAGATGCGCTTACGATATGCAAGCGTGTATCTCACACATGCGCATTACTATTGAAATAAAGATCAATACAGCGCCCTTGGATTCTGCTCTAAGCAGACCCTTATTTCCAAAGGCTCTGTGAGAGGAAAACCTCTAAAAGCGAATGGAGAAAATGAGTACGTGTTTACTATATCCTAGAAAAGCCTATTCGTCAAGGCTGAGAAAGCGAGTTGGGCTCATAACTGCACGGGAGTCTTTCTTCCAAATGTCACTCACATCTGCATAGAGTTCCAGTTCATTCCCGTCAGGGTCAAGGATATACAGCGAATGAGTAACGGTGTGGTCGGACATGCCAATTATTTCAACACCCTTTGCTTTCAACTCCTTATACACTTGTTTTAATTCCTCCGTGGTATCAGCAACTTTGAAACCAATATGGTACAAGCCAGTTTCAATAACTTCCTTTGGTTTTGGTTCTTTTCCTATATCAATCAAAAGAAGTTCATGGTGCGTGCGTCCAGAAGAAAAAACAGCGACTCCCCCTTCTCGAGCGATTTCAGTAAAACCCAAAGTATCCCTATAAAAATTCGCCAACAGCTCAAGGTTGGAAACATACAGCACTACATGCCCGAGTTCTTTAATGTGCATACGTAACTAAATTACGCAGTTCGATTTTGTCGTACAAAAAGCATGATGACAAAAAGGAGTGCAAATGAGGAAAATGCAACGAGTGGGAATGTAATGTAATCAAACTCAAAGAGGAATCTCTTTGCGCAATCCGCAACGCCAGACGCTGGGCATGGCAATGTGCTCGTACCACCCATTTGCAAGTAATGTTGATAGAGAGCAACTACCCCACCTAACACCGAAAGCACAATTGAGTAATCTGCAATAAAGTGATCATTCGTCCCTCCTAGCACCTTTTCGCTTTGCGAATATTGGCGCTTGGCTTCGCCACCGGAAGAAAAGCGAAGCAGTTCGCTTTTCTTCCATGTAGCGAGCGCAAACAAGACAACCTGCGGATAGAGAAATACTCTTTGAACCCAACAAAGTCCGCATGGCAAAATGCCAAAATACTCTGAATATACAAGACTTAATGCCGTACCTGCTATGACTAGAAGTAGTGAAAACCACAGCCCTGAATCGCTAACGATTTTTGTAATACGTAGCGCCCACGCACTTTTCCTAAAGAAAAAAATAACTAGAAGCGCAACCGTTGCCACTTGCATCAGAACGGTACCAAGTGCAATCAAGTAGTTGAGCGTCTCTAAAGTAGCCATAAATTACTTGACTGGAAGTTCACAGCTTGTTTTTTCAGCAAGCTCCGCAAGCGTTCTCTCACCAGTGAGCTGACTTCCGTCTGCAAAAACCCATGTTGGATATTGCTTGATTCCCTTGTCGATACACTCCTGTGTCTGTCGCTCTCCATCTGGAGTAGAACACTCAACATACGGGAGCAACTTTGCTGATGCACCAAAAATTTTCTTCGTCGCTTGGCAGTGAGGGCACCAAAATGCACCATAAAAGATTGCACCTTTATCTTTCAAGCATGTTGCGAAGCCATCGAGTTCACTAGACAGTGCTGGACCTGCGGATTTATATGATTGATATGAAACTAGCCCTCCGAGCACCAAAACAATAACGACGGCGACAACAATGAGGATAGTTTTCTTTTTCATATACAAATAGTATACCCCTAATTAATTGAACTTCACGTTCCCAAGTATTTCCTCAAAATCTTTAAGAATTACATCATTTGGTGTGAGGTAGGTTGCGGTAAATGCGTAGAGAAATGAATCATTTGCTACAACAACCGCTTTGGCTTCATAGAGGCCTGACCAACGGTATGCAAAACCTGAAATAGTGCCAACACGCCGTGGTGTCAAAATAGAGTCAACTGACAAAGAGTAATTTGAACTACTCACGTGTTTAATCCATTCTTCCGCCGTCAAATGATCGAGATCATTTTGAAATACATCAATTGTGATAGCGGTTGGGCCTTCACGCCCCGGCGCTCTCCCCTCTCGCACGGCTTTATTTTCTTCTGTATCTTCAGTGAGAATTATTGAGTAGTGGGTACGCTTGGCATTTTCACTAACTTTCTCTTCTAGGAAATAATGCGTTGGATATGAAAAAGAAACACCATGATTCGTGTATACACGCATACCCTCTGCTACTGGTAAAAAAGAAGAACGCTGATTCCACATAAAAAATCCAGCAACAAAAACACCCACGAGAATGACCAATATCAAAACTTTTTTCATAGAAACAGTATACCCTTATACTCCCACACGGTAGCGGGACATCTGCCTACAAAGAGATCTCTTTATCGTTTTGCTTTCGCTCGCTCGCTTTCAGACAAAAATTGCTTGCGAAGACGAATATTGAGAGGGGTGATTTCCAAAAATTCATCGTCAGACATTATTTCAAGACCGCGCTCAATAGAAAGTGTAAAGGGAGGGGTGATGTTGATTGCTTCGTCGGAGCCTGATGCACGCATGTTGGTGAGCTGTTTTCCTTTTGTTGGGTTCACTGACATCTCTTCACCCTTTGAAGTATTACCCACCACCATACCTTCATACACTTCTGTAGTAGGACCAATGTAGAGCGTGCCACGATCCTGCAAGTTCCAAAGTGAAAATCCAAGAGCCTTTCCTGCTGCCATAGAAATCATAGAACCTACTGAACGCTTCTTGATTTCACCTGCGTATGGTTTGAAGCCAATAAAGCGTGACGAAAGTATTCCCTCACCTTTAGTATCAATGATGAACTGATTACGGAATCCAAGAAGGCCACGAGTAGGACCTTCAAATGTAAGACGAACTGAGTTGCCATGAGTAACCATGTTTTGCATTACGAATGCACGAACACCGAGGCGCTCAATAATAGGACCTTGGAATTCTGATGGAGAATCAACAGTAACCTCTTCAAACGGTTCCATCTTCTGACCATTTTCTTCTCGAATGATTACTTTCGGTTGTGAGACTTGGAGTTCGAAACCTTCACGACGCATATTCTCAAGCAAGATTGCAATATGAAGCTCTCCACGACCAGACACCAAAAATGTTTCACCTGAAGAGAAATCAACCTTGAGACCTACATTCACTTCAAGCTCTCTCTCAAGCCTGTCTCTAATTTGGCGAGTGGTTACAAATTTCCCTTCTTTACCTGCAAATGGTGAAGAGTTCGGATAGAAATTGAGTTGAATTGTTGGTTCATCAACAGTGATTGCAGGAAGTGGCTGTGCATCCTTGTCGTTTGTTACTGTCTCACCAATATAAATATCTGAAAGACCCGCAATCATACAGATGTCACCTGCACCTACCGACTCTGCTTCAACTCTCTGAAGGCCCTTAAAGGTAAACATTTTCACTATTTTCCCTGTGCGCATTTCTCCGTCAGGTTTTTTTATGAATACTGACTGACCTGTAGTCACAGTGCCATGGTAGACGCGACAAATTGCAATGCGACCAAGGAAGTTGTCATATGCAAGGTTGAATGGCTGAATCATCAGTGTGCCCTCAGCTGCAGTTGCGGGAGCTGGTGGTACATACTTCAAAATGGCGTCGAGAAGTGGCGTCAAATCTTTTGAATCATCTTCCAATTTTGCTTTTGCAATACCTTGCTTACCAATGGCATAGATCACTGGAAAGTCTGCCTGTTCATCATTTGCACCAAGTTCCAAGAAAAGTTCCAAAACCTGCTCCTCTGCACGAGCGCAGTCAGCCGCTGGTTTATCAATTTTATTTAAAACAACAATTGGCTTCAAACCAAGCTCCAATGACTTCTTCAATACGAAACGAGTCTGTGGCATAGGCCCTTCCTGTGCATCAACTACGAGAAGCACTGAATCGATGGAGCGGAGTACGCGTTCAACTTCAGAGCCGAAGTCGGCGTGTCCTGGAGTGTCAACAATGTTTATCTTTGTATCCTTATAAGGAACCGCTGCATTCTTTGCATAAATAGTGATTCCGCGCTCGAGCTCAAGCTTGTTTGAATCCATTGATACCCCCTCTTCACCCACACCTGTTTGTTTCAAAAGGGCGTCGGTAAGAGTGGTCTTCCCATGGTCCACATGGGCAATGATAGCGATGTTTCGTATTTCCATATGTTTTGAATTACGAGCTCGTCTCAAAAATAAACTTAAGAAGCTTTGACTACCGAGAAAGACGAAATTTCAGCTACAAAACGAGTTTCGTCTGTCTTCGATGCTTTGCATCGAATCTTTCCTCATCCTCGTTTTTCGCTCTGAAATTTCGTCTTTTCGCTAAGTCATTATTTTTGAGACGAGCTCTCTAAGAAAAAAGCTCCGCACGGAGCTTTTTAGAGAATACCTCGAGAAGCACCAATACGCAATCAGTATATTTACACTGCCATGCGTCGCTCATCTTCTTTCTGTATTTGCTCCTCGGCAGTAACAAATCCACGTGCTTCACCTAATGTGAGCTCAGGGTACGTACTCATTTCATCTTCAATTTTCCCAGCACGAATAATTGATTCGACCCCTTTCATGGCAAACCCCCTTACAGTACGCGATGCGTATAGTGCAACAGCACCAACTAAAGGAAGGGCAACCTCAGCAGCAAAAAGCGCATCTTGTCTCAAATTTTCAGGTGATAACATATTCTATATAGTAGCAGACTAATTAATATCTGTCAAGTGCCCTTTATACCCTCTTTTTAGTCGCTACACTGACACTATTACCGCTTTTAAAGCATCCGTCAATCCTTCATTTTTTCTTCTTTCTTCTCTTTTCAAGCCACTTAGAGACCTTCTCTCCTCCTAATAGATAAAGTAAGAAGGATGCACCTGCTACACCCCCAAGAACAACCGCTGGAGCCAAACCTTCTCGCCATACTTCAGGCGAAAACGACATACCTCCTACAGCATATACTTCTCAAGATTCTTTTGCATCCGCTCCAGTGGTAGCACGCTCTCATCAACCTCAAACTTCACCCCTGTAAGGGTCTCGTATATCTCAATATATCGACGAGAAAGCTCCGTCACCATTTCAGATGGAGCCTCTGGAAGCACGGCATCATTATAGGGGTCACAATTTTCTTTAAACCAAATGCGCAAGAACTCTTTATCAAATGCCATTGGCTCCTGTCCCGAAGCAATGCGCTCTTCAAAAGAGCTCTTGAGCCAATAACGTGAATTGTCAGGCGTATGTACTTCGTCTATAAGAATTACTTTTCCGTCGAAGAGTCCGAATTCATATTTTGTATCAACAAGAATAAATCCTTTTGACGAGGCGTGCTCTTGCCCACGAGCAAAGAGTGCGAGTGCAGCACGTTGCATCTCAGTCCACTGTTCTTCTGTAGCAAGTCCACGGGGCACCACCTCTCCGAGCTCCAAGTTTTCATCGTGCCCAGCTTTTGTTGTTGGTGTAATGATTGCTCGAGGAAGTGGCATATTTTTCGTCATGCCATCAGGAAGCGTGATGCCACCAAAGTCTCGTTTGCCTTTCTGGTAGTTGGTCCATATAGAGGTATCAGTAACTCCCGTGAGGTATCCACGAACCACTACTTCCACCAAGAAAGGCTGGGCACGCTTTGCAACAATCACATTTGGGTCTGGCACTTCAATGAGCTGATTAGGAACAATATCTTTCGTAAGCTCAAACCAAAACGCACTGATGAGATTCAACACCGCACCTTTATGCGGAATGTGCGCAATAATTCTGTCGAACGATGAGTGCCTATCAGTCGTAACCAAAAGAAGTTGATTCTCTTGTTCATAAATGTCCCTCACCTTTCCTTGTGTTTTCTTTCCTAGTCCTTCGAAATTTGTTTCTTTTATGACATCCATATAAATTATTTTAGCCTATTTTATTCCCCAGGAGGAGGGAGGGTTATATTTTCAGGTTCAAAAATCACTTCTCGCTTCCCTTCTTCTACTACCCCGACGTCTGCCAGTGTATAACCAGCCTTGGTACCAATGGAAATTATTTTTTCCACCTCCTCATCCGAGGCAAAAATGTAATACCCTGCACCCCAGTTGAAAGTTTTTAGGCAGTCTTTGAGAGGAACATTGAGCACATCTTTGAAATACATAAAGAGGTCTGGAACCTTAAGCCACGAGTGCACACGGTATGTGAAGGCTCGCTTATCAAACGCGAGCTTACCTACACCATCGCCTGTCCCTGGCAACAGTGCATGAATATCAATACCTGCTTCAAGCAGAGCTTCAATGAGTGCAACGTATGAGCGTGTAGGAATTAGAGCTTCTGCACCGAGTGTATTGCCGTTCGGGAGTTTCGTTAAAAACTTTTCTGGGAGCTCAAGTGCTTTTTGAATAACTAATGAAACGCCGTTCGAATGAAGCCCCGACGATGCAACAGCAATGATGTGATCCCCTGCCCCAAGCTTTTTCCCGGTTATAAGACGACTCTTTGGAGAGATGATGCCAGTCACCGAACCTGAAAGAGAAGGTGCGGATGTTACCGGAGGTTCTGATTTCAAAAGGTACTTCAGTGGTGCTGACTCTCCTGCAGGAAGCGCCATACCCACCTCTTCACAAATTTTATAAAAACCTTCCGCTAAATCTTTATTTCTCTTATCGTCTGCAAACCACTCACTCGTTCCCACATCAATGTGATCACAAAAAACCACTGGCATCGCTCCTTGTGCAATGACGTCGTTCACAATCATGAGCGCCGTATCAATAGCAATCGCGTCGTAGTAGGTTTTGCCAGTCCCTTCATGCTGATACATCCATTCAGCAATCCAGTTTTTGTTTCCAAGACCTTCCTGTGTGGTGCACCAAATGTGCTCCTCCGTACCCCGATACTCATACACCGCACCATGTGCGTGCATCACGTCTTCTGCAATAAAAACATTTCTCTTATTAGGGAACGAGGTCGTTCGTTTTCCTGCTGCTATCATCGCCTGCTTGAAAGGCTCTAACTTTGTATAATCAACTCCAGCTTTTGCGTATGCGGATTGGTCAGCGCTCATGCCCCTACTATATCGCAAAACCCCTCCTTATTTAAGAACACCTTACGTTCCTCCAACACCAGATCACCACCACTCATCCATATACCCTAAATCCACCCCACCCGAAGCCAAGCCACATCACATCACAGCACGACACGACACGATACATTCACCCATTCGTACGAATGGGTGAATGTATCGTGTCTATAGAAGGGTAAGAATACGACGAGCGACTTCAGGGATAGTGGGCGTAATTGAATAATACATATGAATACTTTTTTGTTCCCGATCAAGAATGCCCGCACCCGCAAGAACACTTAAGTGCCGAGAGGTTGATTTGAAAGAAAGTTTAATTTCTCTTGCAACCTCCCCTACTGAGGCTTCTTTATGCTTTTTCAAAAATTTAACGATTAAAAGTCGGCGACGATTTGCAAACGCTTTAAAAATCTTTTCCAATTCTTTTTCATTCATATATTTCTACCTCCTTCATTATTCCTATACCTCTACCTCCTTATTCTACCATTCGTACGAATGTGTCCATAAGGAAAAAAGAGGAGCTGGTGGCAAACTCTAAGGGCCATTAGGATTAGGAGAGGTTTTCTTTTATGTATCGTTCAAATCCTTTTTCTTCCAATTTTTGTGCTTTCTCTAAAACTTCTTTTTCTAACTTTGCTTTGAATGCAGAAATTTTTTCACGGATAGCGGAATCACCAGTACCAATCATTTGAGCGGCTAAGATACCTGCATTCTTTGCACCGTTTATTGCAACAGTTGCAACAGGAACTCCCGGTGGCATTTGTGCGATGGCGAATAGTGAATCTATTCCTGCAGTGCCAGAACTTTTTATAGGGACCCCAATGACTGGAAGCGGGGTGAATGCAGCAATGACCCCTGGCAAATGTGCGGCAACACCTGCTCCCGCAATAATCACTTTTAGTCCCCTCTCGACTGCAGTCTTAGCATATTCAGCAACTGCCTCAGGTGCACGATGAGCTGAGAGTGCCGTTATTTCTGATTCAATTCCTAAATCATGGAGTACTTCAAGTGCTACCTTCATGACCGGTAAATCCGAATCCGATCCCATAATGATACCCACCTGTGCTTGTGCCATATTTATTCTTTAATTATAGCAGGCTTAATTATTTGACCCAATAGAGGGTATACCGTAGTATCCGCAGACTATGAGTGGACGAAAAGAACGCAAAAACCTTGGAGAGCCTGATCCGTTATTCAGTGGAATAGAAACCACTGCACTCGAAGGGCTTTTAATTGAAGCAGAAAAACTTATTGAGAATTTTGCTGAGTTCAAAAAACGCATTCGTACTGAGCGTGACAGGCGTCGACAAAAATTCTAGCCAAATGGATATTAAATGTAACCAACTATCCGTTAGGATACAGAATTTTTCCCAAACAACCCTTTGGACACGGCACATTATGTATCTCTAGATGTAATGCAGGATTACCGGGTATGTAATACTCTCTGTGCTTTTTACTTTTGTAGCCCGTACCATTGCATATACTACAAACGGCTTCAACATCGATTCGATTATCTTTTTGTGATTCTGCTGACATGATTATTTTTGATTTAAAAAAGCCCTCGTTGGGCGAAGGCTGGTTTTGTCCGAGGGCTTTGTGAACTAAATGTGTATCGTACGCAAAACCAGCCTTCTCATTGAGAACATCATTACCATTAACATTGCGCTGGTTGCTACAAAATACAAAATCATATATTAATCGTATCAACAGCTTGAGGGAAGTCAATTCTTGAAATACTCAACTCCATTTTTAAATATCTGAAGACCTGCGCCGTACTCAGGAAATACTTCACCCGAGCGCTTTGCACTCTCCTTAAGGACAGTCCAATGCGGAAGATTTGTTGTAAAAAGCGCACGGTCGGGATGTGGCATTAAACCAAACACTCTTCCCTCATGGGAAAGTACGCCAGCAATATTTTCTGTTGCGCCATTCGGGTTTGCAGGCAAGTCTTGATAGGTTGCCGTCTCACCTTTCACATAGCGAAGTGCTACTTCATTTTTTTTCTTTAGATTGAGAAGAGTATCTGCATCAGCTACATACCTCCCCTCTCCATGTCCAATAGGTGCTGATAGTTTTTTAATCCCTGAAAGCCATGGGCTCGTACCCTCAACTTCCATATCAACCCATCTATCAGAATAGCGATTGGACTCATTGAATGTGAGCGCGCCTGGCAAAAGTCCTATTTGTGTAAGGATTTGAAAGCCATTACAGATACCTAAAATCAGTTTCTTTTCTTTTATAAATTTCTGCAAAGGCTTCGAGAGATGGTTTTTAACGCGATTTGCATATGCTTTACCTGAACCAGTGTCATCGCCATACGCAAAGCCTCCAGGGAATGCGAGAATTTGATATTTTTCAAGCTTCACATGCCCATCAATGATGTCATTAATGTGCACAATTTCAGCATCTGCCCCTGCAAGCTCAAAGCCATAGCGCGCTTCTTCTTCGCAGTTGAGACCGTAGCCGGAAAAGACAAGAACACGAACTTTTTTTGATGGAATGGTTTTCATATTATTTCTGTGCAATCGCCTCTATGAAAGATGACTTCGAGGATGCGTATGCGGAAGAGCTTTTCTTAAGTTGGAGAACTTTAAAAAGGTCGAGCTTTTGTGCCATGTATTCTTTTGTGAAGAAATGCCGTACATGTCCACTGCGATAGGTATTTTCAGCGATTTTCTTTCCTTTTCCAAACAGAGGATCATCAGTTGATTTACACTTAACAAAGAGTAACCCACCTTTCTTCAACATTGCATGTATCTTAGAGAATATTTTTTCGGTTTCTGAATCAGAAAAATAATGCAAACTGAGATGTGCGTAGACAGCATCAAATGAATTTTTCTTAAATGGCAATTTTCGAATATCCCCAATGTGCGCCTTAATGCTTGGACTCTTCATCTTTAGGGATTCAATACCACTTTCAGAAAAATCAAACGCCTCAACGGCGACTCCTTTACGAGCAAAATATATTGAGTCCCTACCGTCTCCACATCCAAGATCGAGAACTCGCTTTACATATTTCTTTTTCATTAATACATATGCACGTTTAGCAAAAGGATTGGGTGTCTGAATAAAACTCCCTCTCCATCTTCCTTTCCAGAACTTTTTATCATCCATAATTACCATTTTTTAAAGGTTGAACGATAGGACTGAAGTGCTCGCTCGACAGAAAAATGTACCGAATGGTGCTTGGAACATGCAATAGCAATCTTCCCAGTATCCGTAACTGTACCAACATTATGAAAGGCGGTACCTGCAAAAATATGCTCGAATTTTTCAACATTTTCAGGAGCGACTGTTGCAACAATGCGTCCTTGTGATTCAGAGAAAAGAATTGAATCAACACGCTTTGCATCACCCCCGATGTCTGAAAGATTTACATCAAGCCCCTGCTTGCCCGCCATACTCATACGAGTAAGCGCAACAGCAAGGCCTCCTCTTCCTACAGAAATAGCAGAGGCTACTAACCCAAGCTCACCAGCATGCGTAAACGCACGGTAGAGCTTCATGTTTTTCTTACCATCAACAACTGGCACCTCCCCACCAATCTTACTTCCAAGCATGCGGTAGTATTCAGAGCCTCCAAGCTCATCATGTGTCTCTCCCAAAACATACACGCTATCACCAGAGTTTTTTACATCGATTGAAATAGCCTTTTCAGCATTCTGTATAACACCAAGAGTGGAAACCAAGAGTGTTGGCAGAATAGAAATTTTCAAAAAGTCTCCATCTTCGTCATACCCCTTGAAATCATTGAACATGCTGTCCTTACCCGAAATGAACGGCGTTCCATACAGAGTTGCCAAATCGTAGCAGGCTCGTGCAGATTCTTTGAGTTGCCACAAGCGCTCAGGCTCGTTTGATGATGCCCAACAGAAGTTATCGAGAATCGCTAGGTGATCTAATGTTGCTCCTACCGCGATTGCATTCCGAATAGCAGTGTCAATTGACGCAGTAGCCATCTTGTAAGGGTCGAGATTTGCATAGTACGGCGTAATTCCATTTGACAAGACAACGCCCCGATTAGAGGAGAGGAGCGGACGAAACACACCCGCGTCTCCTGTAACACGACCAGCACCTTGTACTGGTTTTATGACGGAACCACCTTGCACCTCATGATCGAATTGTCGTGCCAAAAACTCATGCGAAGCAATATTGTGGCGAGATAAAAGTGAGATCACTTGATTCGAAAAATCTTGAGGCTCAGTGAGCTTAGGCTCTTCAAAAACCCATTCGGGCTTTTTGCTCTGCATTTGTTTTTTAGGCAAACCATCATGCAAAAATTCGAGCTTCAAATCCATCACACTCTTTTTTTGGTACGTAACCACACACCTGCCAGAGCGCGTGAACTCTCCTATGACGGTTGCCTCAACGTCCCGCCGTTTCATCAAGTTTGAAAAGGCCTTCCATTTTCCTTTAGGGACCGAGAGCGTCATGCGCTCCTGCGATTCTGAAATCCATATTTGCCATGGCTGAAGTCCTGGGTATTTCAACGGAACCTTTTCAAGGTCCACTCTGCACCCATTTGATTCTCGAGCCATTTCAGCAACCGAAGAAGACAAACCGCCAGCACCATTGTCGGTAATACTGTTATATAAATTCAAATCTCTTGCCTCCTTGCAAATAGCATCTGAGAATTTCTTTTGCGTGATAGCATCTCCAATCTGCACAGCCGTCGCAGGACTTCCTGCATCTAAACTCACCGACGAAAACGTTGCGCCATGAATACCGTCTAAGCCTACTCGCCCACCAACCATGACAATGTAATCGCCTGATTTTGCCTTTTTCTCATAGAGAATTCGTTTACCGTTTTTCTTTGGAATAAGTCCTACAGTGCCTGCAAATACCAACGGCTTCCCTCTGTAAGAATCGTCAAATAGCATGAATCCGTTTGGCGTTGGAATACCGCTCTGATTCCCACCTGCATTAATTCCCTGAATAACTCCCTCTGCTATGCGCTTTGGTGGGAGCATCTCCTGCGTTAGATTTTTATTCCTATACAATTTTCGTGTGTCTTCAGGGAACGCGAAACAAAAACCATATACATTTGCAACTGGTTTTGCACCAAGCCCAAACCCGAGCGTGTCTCGATTCACACCAACAATACCAGTAATGGCTCCACCAAACGGATCTAAGGCTGAGGGACTGTTATGTGTTTCTACTTTATGTGTCACCACATATTTCTCATCAAATATAATTCCTCCTGCATTATCTTTAAACACTGAGACACAAAAATCTTTCTTTCCCTTCTTTGCGCGAATTTTTGCAGTAGCTCCTTTAATATATTTCTTATAGATTCCTTCTGAAATAGAATCTAACGGATTTGCAAAAATCGTGTGCTTGCAGTGCTCTGACCATGTTTGTGCCAATGCTTCGAGTTCAACATCAGTTGGGTTGCGACGGAGGTGCCGAAAATGATTACGAATGGCGTGGAGTGCATCCAAATCAAGCGCTAAAGGACCGCGGTGTGTACCATCCTCATTTTTAATTCCATGAGTACCTATAGTGAGAAGCTCTTCATCGCTAACCTCAAGATCCACTTCGAGTACCCGAGATGAACCGGCGAGTGCAACACGAGGGACACTCGTTAGTGTTTTTCTTCCTTTAAGTGACGAATCGTATATCCGCGCAGACTGAATAAGAGGGTTATGTAAACTCGCTGCAATTTTTTCTACATGTGCTCGTGACAATTCTCCTTCAATAAAAAATACTTGTAGTGAGTACACCTTCTCCCCTGCCTTAAAAGAACGCTTGGTCGTATCTTCCGCTGTCTGCTCGGTAGTGGTGCCCACATTATCAGTAACCCCTGGGAGGAATCCTATCTCAATAGCGTAATCAAATTTCTGCGGGACTGAGCACCCCACCGTTGACGCTTCAGTCACACTGTTAGTAAGCGCGTACGCTACCTGCGACACCTGTCTCGGCGAGAGCTTCGCGTCAATAAGATACGAATCAACAATGTGCACTTTTGTAACTACTGAACCTGTAAGTGCTCGAAAGGCTTTCAGCTTCACTTCGGCCCGAGCATCCAGAATTTTAGGTGTGACATCAATCCGTATAACCATGTACCCCTTATAATAAAGCGAAAATGCCCGTGCTCAAAATCCCAATGACGAGACTTAGATTTTCTTGAGGACATCCCAAAGGCTTGGGTCTTCCCCGCCGTCAATTTTAAATATAGCAATACCCCTAACTCCCAACTTCTTTGCGAGAGCTACCTTGTCTGCGATGGCATTCGCATCACTCCACCACACGATATTGTAGGACGGAACAGTGGCAACTGGACTCGTGACACCGTCGGAATACGAAGTCGTTGCGATAGGAATGAGATTTAATAGAGGGTCAATGTTTGAGTTGGTGGTTGTGCTCGGTAATACATTTGGAACATATGTGAAGCTCATTTCTCCCGCGCTATTTCTCTCTACCTTAGGTTGATATTGGGCAATAAGGTCGTATGCGTACTTTTGATTGAATGCCCACTGTAAGTCATACCGATATCCATATTCAGAAAGTGGCGTTACCGTATATTCATAGCCATACGTTGCAACCCCTATAACAATTTTTTTCTTCGAAATCGTCTGCGATGCAAGTGTGATTACTTTCTCAACCCATTTCGGGTCGGATACAGGCACATACGGGGCACCGTTTGCTGCCCTATTGAGCTTCACGTCTATCGCACCTTGATCATAGGTCATTATGTGCACACGGTCGCAATATTTATTGATAGCAACGTAATCGTTCGCATAGAGAGTGGCGTCTGCTGGCGGAGTGCTGTCGTAGCGTGATGACACAGGAGTACGTGCCTCTATGTCACACGTCACCCATTTGTTTCCCATTCTTTGATATAAACCTTTGAGAAACAATGCGAAATATTCTTTTGTTTCTGCCTTCTTTCCTTCAAAATCAATATCAATACCATCGAAACCTTTTTTCTTCACAAGAGCAGCAATTTCATCCTCAAGAGCGATACGAGTTTTAGTATTGCTGAGTATTCGGTGTATAGCTTCGCCGTTTGACCACATCACCGTGGGAATAACTCGCACTTTTTTTGCTTTTGCAGTAGCAATAAGTTCAGGCCATGGAGCCTCATCTATTTTCATAGTGTCGGACAATGTTCCGTCATTTTTTACCGAATAACCAAAAGGATTGATTTCAGTAAACGCATCTATATGCAGTAAAGCATCTGCTGTTGATGTAGCCTTACGCCAATATGGGAGCCATCCCGAAACTTCAAGTTTCTGAGTTTTTGGCTTTGATGCAGCATCTACAGAAACTGCCATGCCACCAAAGGTCAGCAAGAGAGCGAAAATAGCGCACACTGCAAATACATTTTTTGACTGCATTACGGTAAGTATACCCTGTGAGATAATTTACTTCGACGAAGACGCGTATAGTAAAAAACGCTTCGATTTCCTCTTAACTCCTTTTTAATGCAGATACTCCCACCGCACCGAGGATTGGCGGTATTTAAAGTCTCTACCAGTGATACCATTGTTATGTATGAACAATATTGAGACAGATTCTAAGGATACGGGTGTTCAATCTGGACAAATGGGAAAAGTAAAAATAATTGTCGCACACTACTACGGTGACCCGCTTCGTAGAATTTTTGTTGCCATTGCAGTAATCTCTGTTCTGGTTATTCCTCTCTGGGGAAACCTTCTTCCTTTTGGTACATTCTTTGAACTTTTAAGTGCACTCCTTCTCGTTCTCCTCGCTGGCCTTACAAACCCCCACAGTCCAACTGTAGCGGTAATCAATACCCTAGTGTCTGCTACGGGGGCACTACTCCTTGAAATGGCAGCGATTGACTTCTATCACTCACAGTCGTTCTTACTATTTGCCATCCGAGAAACCACAGCAATCCTCTTTCTCTTTGCACTCTACTTTGCTGTAAAAACACTCCGCGCCATGCTTTTGAAACAAGTTGGACATCTACCGGAGCACGGAGAGTTTGATGACGTAAAGAAATAAAAGTTGAATCAATTTTAAATTATCGAGTTAGTACGAGCGAGTAACGAATTGCATCAAATTCTTTCAGTAGCGCCTGCTTATCGAACGCCTCTACTGTACCGGGGCTATAGTTGCCAATGTTCGTAGAGTGGAAAAAGTAGCGCACTGCCGTGCAAGGCACACTTCCTGAAATCACATACACGGTTTCTTCATAGAGATTACCTGCGCCAGCACCAGCAGTCTTTGTCATTAAGTAGGTGGTACCTTTTTCTTTTAATGTCTTCGACACCAAACCCTCTTCAACAAAACTGGTGCCCGTACATGGCGCTACACGAGGGAGTATCTCTACAGAAACACCGGTATCGATATGCGAGAGATTGTTTCCCTCTGTGTATGACTTAGGAATTTTAAACTGCACCCCTTTACTGCCTTGACGCGAACCAAGTTCCGTATGTACGGATGAAGAATCAGCGACATACTCTGGTGGATATAAAATAGAAATACCAAGTTTTGTAGAATCAAATTCACGCCAACCTTCAGGAATGCTTGCGTTTGCAACAAGTACCGAATCATCAAAAAATAAGCCAAGCGCCGAAGGGTGATTGAAAATCCACAGGGACAAAAAACACACAATCGCTAGAGTGAGCACTAACCACTGCATGACACTCCCTTGAACCACTCTTCTGTTCATACGTTCAGAATAGAACATGGATTCATTATTACATGAAGACTACGCTACCAGCCCTCGTTTTCTTTTTTTAATGATTGAAGTAAATTATAGGGATTTTTTCTTCATAGTGTCTCCACAATCTCAAGAACAGAATCTGATTTAGCAACTTCTAATCGGGTCGACATTGATTTAAACATTGCGACTGCCTGCTCATACCCAACTACCCAGCCAGTCTGGCGAACACTATTATAGAAAGGAGTGCGGAGCATATTTCCTGCCGTATCGTAGGTTTCAGGATATCCATAGTAACGAACCATATTTTTTGAATATGCACCAATATGTCGTGCAGCA
Source organism: Minisyncoccota bacterium (assembly GCA_041658485.1). Classification (GTDB taxonomy): domain Bacteria; phylum Patescibacteriota; class Minisyncoccia; order Phycocordibacterales; family Phycocordibacteraceae; genus Phycocordibacter. The sequence continues at coordinate 29,274 of JBBAAE010000003.1, read as the reverse complement.
CGCTCTAAGAATAAATGCTGATTATCATATTCAGATAACGCAACAAGAACTTTTATAAACTCCGCCCCCCAGAAACTCCATATAGCGGTACCTCCATAGGACGCAACAAAAAGACGGACAATGGGTACTTGGCGTGACGCCCTGTTGGTTTGTTGATACCGCAAAGGAAATGGCATATCAATCCCTTCCTTTATTGTGTAGAGAGTTGCGCGCTCAAGATATCGCCTCTCGTCAGACTTTGTGACATCCAAGAATCCAGTAAAGTATGCAGCCAACCAGTCTGCGGAGTAATATTTTCCCGCTACCCCTTCAGAGGAGCTATCTTCTAAAAAGTACCCTTCTGTCTCTTGCCAGTAGGTTTCGAGAATACGGGTCTTTAACTTAGGGAGATCAACTGCAGGTATATTTTCTATACCCAATGTCCGCGCCAGCATAAATGTTTTCCAAAAAATAATATTGTCATAAAACGCACTCGTGCGCACGGTGATGTCTTTCGCTGATGAAATATGAATATCCTTTTTAATTAAGCCTGTTTTCGTATCAAAAACTCGGTTGTAGTATTTCGTAATAAGAAGCGCTAGTGCATCACGATTCTCTTCGAGAAGATTCCCAGCGGCAGTCTTTGTCTCAAGTCCAAAACTATTTTCTGATTCAAAAGGATAACGCTTCACGAAAAAGGAGTTGTCGATAAGTGTAGATAGACCGAAAAGAACACCGTAGAGAGCGTCTGATGGATAGTGATAGATATTTATACAACTCACCGCTCGAGGTCCTACTGGCACAATAGTGGTGGTACAATCGCCATTTTTTGTAAATGCAGCGATTGCATAGGCAACCGTTTGAAGGTAGATTCTCTGTCTATTTTCCCAATCACTTTTTCCTAATGCAGTTCGTGGATCAAGAGTTGCATAATAAAACACACCAAGATTCCTTGGATAAAAAACATTAAAATGATCTCCTGAAATCAAATAGGGCCTCTTTGGATTAAATCGCACCTTATGAATATCGCGTATAACACCCTCGAGACTTCGGCTCCTTGCTTTCTCACCAGCATGCACATTGGAAACGATATGCCACGCACATTTCGCGTACGCAAAACCGTGCCAAAAGAAGGACTTACATACTTTAAGATTGAAACGCTTCAGAAGAGCGATGGTTCTCCCCTGTCGTCTTGTTTCAAATGGATTCTTAACGCGACTCATTCGACCATACGGATTTGAGAATGCAGAGTACATAATCAACGCCACAAGCGTCACAATAAAAAAAATAGCGAAACCATCTGAATAGTAATGATGATGTCTCATATTCAAACGCGCACTTGGAAAACTATAGAAAAACCCATGGTACAAAAAAATAACTATGGCACGAGCCTTAAGAGCGTTTCGAAATTACCACGAATACCTGGCGTTTCAGCACCACCCTCATCTAACAATCCCTTTTTGATAACCAACTGACCACCTTCCTCAAAGACACCGAGCTCCGTGCCTCCGCCTGCCCACCAGCAGATGGCGCCTGCCTGCTCACCTGCCACAAGCTGCCAACTTGAATTCTTAATGTCCGTACAGTTACCTTCATAGGTACCCGCACTATATTTCTTGTCATTCATCGCAAAAATTACCTCAGTATGAGGTATTCCCTGCACTGTATCTTCACCAACATCAACAAAACTCCAAGTCATTGTTGGAGTAGGGCACGCTGTAAATTCGCACTGTGGACCAGCTCGGCCAACTGCGCTTCCATCTGGGCAGATTTTAGCCTCCATAGTACATGCTACTCCCTGTGGCTTTGCTTGCGGTTGCAAGAAAAGAAATCCTGCACCAATAACAACTATTCCTACTCCGATAGTAGCTATGAGTCCTATTTTAATCATTTCTCTAGCGTAACATACCGCCTACCGCATAGAAAAAACCTCTTATAGACAGCCTATTGCTTAAAAAATAGACGGGCAATACGAAGATCTTCATACGAGTACATGCCCTTAAAATGCTCAAATATCGGAGAAAGTCGTTCCGATCCTTCCCGCTCAAATACCTCGTGAATAACCGGCAAGGCCTCTATAATACTCATCGAAAAAATATTTTGTATATCATTCACTTCACATAAACCCCGCTCTACTATTTTTTCAACATGGTCAATAAGTGTTCCTACTTTTAACGATCGTATCTTAGCAATATCAGAGATGGAGTGACCTTCCTGTATCAGGATAAGTGTTTTAGAGAGTGTGCTGGATTTTTCTTTTTTAGTGTGAATATTCTTCTCTGCTTCAAGTGTTCCTCCGCATGCACGAATAAAATTTTCTTCCATACCCGCATGCTCTGCATCACTCATCTCCTCGAAAACTGCCCTTGCATCCTCAGACTTAATACGAAATTGTGCATCCTGTTCAGCCACTCGCGGGTGCACCAAGAGTGCCCGCTCGCTCCACCCTAGAAGATGAAGCCCTCGGAGAGTTCGTACCCTTGAGAGAGCAACATACCCATGCCCATGCTCGAATACTTGAGAGAGGTCTATAGCAGCAGCATCCATACTCATCCCCTGACTCTTATGTATGGTCATTGCCCATGCAAGCCTGAGTGGTACTTGAGTAATTCGTGCGCGCACTTTTCCATCCTGCTCCACAGCCCATTCCATAGGTTCCACAGTAAATACGTGCCCATCTTTTGTTTTTATAATTGGGTACGTATTTTCTTCATTAAATCCAATAACCACTCCGAGCGTACCATTTGCAAAACCAATGTTCGGATTGTTCTTCGTACACATCACTACCGCATCCTTCTTAAGAAAAAGCTTCTCAGGAGACAAACATCCCCGCTTGAGGCCAAGGACGAGATTGTCACTTCCTTGTGCGGTCATCGCAAATTCCGTCGGCTGACCTTTAAGTTTGGCAAGTGCGTCCGCATTAATACGATCGACATCCATATTATGTGCGAAGAGACGCGGAATTTTATGTGAGACATCATTCGGAGACACCGCTCTGTCTTGAAAACACAGTAAGGTCTCTTCGTCAGCAACGCCCGACCTAATGGAAGCGAGGGCAGAAAGAAATATTTCATCTTCTTGCCTATGCTGTTCAGTGAGGTAACAAACAATTGGATTTACTGCCTTCCAGACGGCAGACTCAAAAGCAAAAGATGCCCGCGAAGCACCTCGTTTAGAAACTGGTGGAAGTTGAAAAAAATCACCAACAAAAATCACCTGAATACCACCAAACACTTCCTGACTTCGATGTACTTCTCGTACCACTGCTTCTGCTAGCGCTAAGGTTTCTCCCGATAGCATAGAAATTTCATCAATGATGAGTATGCGCGATTTTGTTATTCGCCTCGCCACATGTTCTTTCCCCGCAATGGCATCGATATCCTGCTCTGATAAACGCTCTGCAATACCGATACCACTCCAAGAGTGTAATGTAATGCCTCCAATGTGTGTCGCTGCAATGCCCGTTGATGCGGTGATGGCAGGTTCAATTCCTTTATCTCGAAGCCATGCTACATATGCATTTACAGTGTGAGTCTTTCCGCTTCCAGGTTCACCCGTCAAAAAAACATTAGCGCCCGTCTTCAAAATCGTGAGTGCATCATTCTGCGTCATCGACACAGGGTACCCTACAATCTCATTTTGCTGTATCTAAAACTCTTTCCGTTTATACAATCATTTCTCAGTACTCCTGTGTATAAGTATAATTTTTTCTTCTCGAGTTAGTCTTTTCAGTTCTGCTTCACGAGCACGAGCCTGTGCAAAGCTTGTGCATATTTCTGTGTATTTCAGCACAACAGGCCTCCTAATTTTTGTATAGTGGGCACCTGATGAGGCATGATTATGCTGATGGACTCGTTTTTCCAAATCAACAGTAGACCCAATATATAGGCTCGTATCAGCACACTCTAAAATATAAACAAAGTGGGACATCTAAACACTTACCGACATTTTCCCAAGATAAAAACCAAGAAAAAATACTCCAACAAATAAAATGATAGCTACCACCTGCGAAAATTTTGTAACTTTTTTCCACTCCATAGTTTCCAAAATTAATACTGTACTCGAATGGCGCGCTCAAGACGGAGCGGATTCGTCGTAACGCATGTGTTGTAACCTTGCGAGGCAATAATTGTTTCGGTTGGATAAAAGGTTTTGGCAACCGTCACGGTAATACAAGGATTAGCCTCTCCTCCGTCAAGCGGAAAAGAAAACACCGTTGTGTATGTTGGTCGGAGTAGAGTGCCCCCTGAGGTGCGCGTTAAGTCTGCCAAACCGCCTCCACAGGCAACTTGTGTGAGTGCTGATGTTGTTGCAAATGCATTCTGTTTTGTATCCCAATAGAGAGCGCACTCGATTCCGCTGTCAGCTGCAAAAAAAGCAAATTGTGACTCACGACCTGACGACGAAAGAATAATTTCTTTTGAAAGAATATTAAAAATTGCCGAACCAATAGCAATGAGTATGCTACTAATCAATACTGCGAGCAAAAGAGTGAATCCCCGTGAGGTACGAGAAAAGGCTTTTGGAGTTAATGAACTCGCACCTGAAACCTGAAACCTGAAACCTGTTTTTTCTTTCATACTCATGGTCCTGCCCAATTAAAAAGATGCTCAGTAACCTGAAATGATCTATTGATTCCAACCGACACCCAAGAGATCCTCACCTTCACTATTACTTCATCAACACTGCCTACAACTGGCGTAATAGAAAGGACTCTAGTAAAGGCTGATGCAGGCCCGCTCGTTGCGTCCTGATTGTATAATTTTGTTGCACTACTTATATATATAGGAGGGCAGGTACTCAGAACGCCACATGCACTGTGGGTAAAGCGAGGAAAATCAACCACGCATGACGCCCCCACACAGTCACCAAGATTAGTAAGCCACGGCGCATTAGCAAGATAGTTTTGATCGCGCTCGGCTCTCACATATTCCACCGCTTCCTGTGCAAGATAAAAAGCAGTCACTTGATCCCGTGCGTAATATGCGAGACGAAGAGATTGTGCCGCAATTGAAAGAGGTCCGACGAGAGAAATTAACAATACGGTAATTGCAACAAATGTTTCAATTAATGTGAAAGCACGAATTGTGTTCGCCTGTCTAGAACCTGAAAGCTGAAAGCTGAAACCTGAAAGCTGGTTGTTTTTCATAAATTAAATATCAAGAACGCGTTGAACAACACTTGCCTGCACGGTAAATGTAGTTGTACCCCCCGGAACTACCGCCGAACCCTTAATGCGCATAAGAACACGGGGCTGTATACCATCTCCTTTCGCTGAGCCAACAACATAAAAATCAAAGCTATCAATTGAAACTTCGGGCGCAGTAATCGCAATCCAACTACCGTTAGCACCGCCACGCAAAGAACGCTCAAGTTGTGTACCATTTAACCGATAGACAACTTGGTCATTCGCGTCGGTCAAATTGCCCGTTGACGACTCAAACGCAAGAAGACGAGCTCCACCCAAAGCGCAATCTTGTGGATTTGCAATTGTTGAAGATGGCGGAGGGGATGGGGGTGTTGTGGCAGAAGTAACACAATTATATAAGGTGCCTACACGAATGGATCGTGACATACCTTCGACTGCTGCACTCAGGTTGTTCATGACTGAATGGATTGCCTGCGCACGATGGTTTGTAGCCACAAGCGACAATAACCCACCAACCCCAATCATCATAACAATGGCGAATATTGTTACCGCAACCATCATCTCAATCAGAGTGAATCCCCGCGCTGTTCCCTTTCCACCCGTGCGGAGCAAAGCACCTATACGAAAGACTGAGACTCGGGCAAACGCCCCGGAGTGGTCTTTCGTATAGGTGCTTTGCGTAGTTTTTTTCATGGATTTGTTACCGAAATCTGACCCGTTGAAGCAACTTTAACGGTGCGCGTTTCCCCTGTCGGAGATGTAACTACTATTTGACCACTTGAATACACGGTAGAAGTATTGGAAGAAAATAGAGCATCTGGGTCAGGTCTAAAAAAGACAACATCTAAATGATCAATCCCGCTCGGAGAACATTCCTGAACTCCACTCGCCGTGATACCGCAAAAACTTTTCACGGTGTGGCCACGACTAATTGAAAATGTCTGCACAATTGAATCAACCCCGCTGTCATAGCGTTTATTTGCATTTGTATCAACAAAAAATGTATACGAGGATGCACCGGCAAAACGGAGACCGTATCCAACTTGGAAATTACTACCATATTGTTTTACAGACAAGCCATACACCTGTGCTTCACGAATCGATAACGCAATATCATATGCAAGACTTCCAAGAAGAACTGAACTATTGAAGCGAGAGTGATTAGCAAGAACAACGAGCGAAATGATAGAGAAAATACCCATCACTACAAGAAGCTCAATGAGCGTTAAACCACGAACGACAAAAGATTTTTTAATCCCCCCTGAAAGCTGAAGGCTGAAAGCTGAAGGCTTTTTTTTTATTGAAACCATAATAGATTGGCGAGCCACGACCCAAGTGAGAGTGGTGAAAGCGTCGTGAAGAGAGCGAGGCCAATGCCAAAAGCAAGAAATGGCACGAACGGCAACTCTGTTTTCATGGTAACCCGAGCACCGTGAGGCAACAATCTTTTTTTTGAATGAATAGAGGATAAAAGAAAAATTATCAAATAAACAATTGTTGCAGACCAGACTCCGAACATAACTGATTCGATACCTCGAAACAGTCCGAGCAAGAGGCCGGCCGCACCAACAACATACGCATCACCTACGCCCATACCTCGCCCACGGGTAACAAGTACAATACCGAAAAAACCACCAAACAAGATTGCCCCTCCAATAAGAGAATCAATAAGTGGAAAAAACGAATCGCTAAACAAACTTTGTGAAATAGATGCGAGAAGTGCAGAACCTACGAGCATATAGATAAAAGGCATAGGCACTAAAGTGTGTCGTATGTCGTATACAACTAAGGCCACCAAAGATGCAATAAAAACAAGGAGCATGGTGAATGCCAGAATTGACCAAAGCGATAAGACTGGTGGCATTATTAAAAATGCTACCAAAAACAGAAATCCAACTATACCCTCAATCAATGGATATTGAGTTGAAAGCGCGCTTCCACATGCACGACACCTGCCTGACAGTGCGACATATGAGAAAATAGGAATCAGGTCATACCAAGAGATTGGCATGTCACATGCCATACAACATGAACGAGAACGAGCATGCTCGCCAAAACCAAAGCGAAATATTTGAACATTAACAAAACTCCCAACGCATAGCCCTATACCAAACACAAAAAGTGGGAGAAGTACTTCAAGCATACAGAGAGCAGGGGTTAGGGTGTAGCGTTTAGTGTTTAGGGGAACTTCTAACTCAGGGCTCTTCCCTAACCCCTATATCCTAAACGCTATCCCCTGCTTCCCTACGGCTTCACATCAAAGATTGGGTCCGTACCTGCAAAGTCGGCACTGGAGCCAGTACAAATGGTACCTGCAGCTGCATCGATGTCTCCAGTCAGAGCTTGGTTGGTAGTCTCTTCAAAGGTTGCGCCGAGATGGTAATTCGTACAAGAAGCGCCAGTACCAAGTGCTGCGTATCTATAGGCTACGTTGCCTACAGGATCAGTAGGAACAACGCCGATGTAGGTAGGGGCAAGACCTGCAAGTGTCGTTGGGTATGCTGAAGAGTTTGAGTCAGAATAAAGAGCGAGTGCGATTTGCAACTGCTTAATGTCCGAAATACGACGCGCATCGCGTGATTTCAAACGAGCAGTGTTGAGAGATGCCAACACGACGGACGAAAGAATACCGATGATGGCAATAACAACGAGGAGTTCGATAAGGGTGAAGCCTCGTTTTGTTGAAGCAAGGTTCATGGAATTTATATTAATATACACTTTTAAATAGCGGCGGAGAGATTGTAGATCGGCACCAAGACCGATGCCAACAGTATACCAACCCCCAAACCTAAAGTCACAATCATAATTGGCTCAATAAGACCAACGAGTGTATCTACGCTCGTTGAAACCTCTCGCTGATAAAACTTCGCAAGAGTCTTTAAGATACTACCTAATTCACCCGTCTCTTCACCGACGCGCATCATTGCAACCATAATCCCAGGTACCTCTTTACGTTTTTCGAGAGCTCCAGATACTGAACCTCCTCCCTTCACTGAATTTGCGACTTCCTGCAAAATATCTGCATAGACTGCATTGCCTACAACATTTGCCGTCACGTCAACAGCTTGCACCACAGAAATACCCGACCCAAGCATCGTGGCAAGGTTGTCAGCGATGCGCGATAGATAAAGCTTCTTGTATAAATCGCCCACATAGGGAATAGCGAGCTCAAAAGCACTGAATGATGCGCGTCCTTGAGGAGTACCTGCATAGCGGAAAAGAAATATGCCTCCAACAACGAGAAGTATGAGAAGGAACACTCCGTAGTTCACAAAAAAGTTACTGATAGATATAACTACCTGCGTGTACACGGGTATTGCTTGTCCTGCATCGATAAGAATGGAAGAAATACGTGGGATGACCATGGTCATCATAAGAATCATAACTACAAAAAATGTCGCTATAACAAAGGCGGGATAGATGAGTGCATTTTTTGCCTTACTCATCACTTCGTATGATCGATCGAGGTAATCGGCAAGATAGAGAAATGTCTCATCAAGCTTGCCTGACTCCTCGCCAGCTTTCACCATGTTCACATAAAATGCACTAAAAACTTTCGGGTGTTTTGATAACGCTTTAGATATTGGACTACCTGACTGAAGATCATCTCCTACCTCAGTCAAGACTCGGCCCAAAAGAGGCTTCTCAGATTCTGATGCAAGAAGACGAAACACGCGAAGCGCGGACACTTGAGCTTCGAACAATGTCGCGATTTGGCGTGACAATAAAACAATGTCGCGATTCGTAACACTTTCAAACAAAGTAATACCGCCCAACAAAGATTTTTTTTCAGGATCAGACTCTTCAATTGCTGAGATAGTGAGTGAGCGACGCTGGAGCGAAGCAATAGCAACATCACGGGATATTGCATCAATACTCCCCTCTTGCTTTGCTCCACTTGCATCAATTGCTTGGTATTTAAAGAGCATACAATCTATACATTACATAAGGCGCGAAAATGCCTTAGGATTCCATGTTCTCGAAAGTGCATTCTCCGGCGTAACTTCTCCGCGACGCACCAAGTCAGCAAGACAGCGATTCATGTCAATCATGCCCGACTCCGTACCTGTTTCAATCACTGCATTAATTTCATGGGTACGCTTTTCACGGATAAGATTTGCCACTGCATCATTATTAATCAAAAGCTCATATGCAGGAATGAGGCCTCCCGATATCCTAGGAACAAGTCTCTGTGAGAATATCCCTGCCAATGATGCAGCAAGTTGAAGACGGATTTGATCCTGCTGACCCGTTGGGAATGTATCGATAATACGATCAATGGTCTGAGCAGCATTGTTGGTGTGCAGTGTTGAAAGCACGAGGTGTCCAGTTTCAGCTGCGGTCACTGCTGCTGCCATGGTCTCAGGTCCACGCATTTCCCCCACCATGAGCACATTGATGTCTTCGCGGAACGCGGAAAGAAGAGCCGCTTGAAATGTTTTAGTATCGAGTCGCACTTCACGCTGATTGATAATTGAGTTTTTCGATGTGAACATGTATTCAATCGGATCCTCAATAGTAATAATGTGCTCAGTGCGTGTTTGGTTTATTTTTTCCACCATTGACGCAAGTGTCGTTGATTTTCCTTGACCAACAGGACCCACAACCAAGAAAAAACCTTGCTGTAATTGGCAAAATGTCTCAAGAATTGGAGGTAGCCCCAATTCTTCAAGTGACTTGATTTCTCTTGGAATCAAACGAAGCGCAATGGACACTGTTCCTTGCTGAAAGAATGCATTGCCACGAAACCTCATTTGATCTTTATACTGATACGAAAAATCTACCTCTTGATCCTGCTTAAATGATTGTAATTTTTCTGGCGGAATGAGTGCGCCCAAGATTCCGAGAGTATCTTCAGGTGTATATTTTACACGCTTCAGAAGTGGTATAAGCGTACCCGAAGTGCGAATGATGGGATTGGAATTTGCAGTTATATGTAAATCGGATGCTCCTTCAGCAATAACAGTATCTATAAGCGATTCAAGTTCGGATTTGTATTCCATAATTATGTAAGCTGCGTCGCAGCAATTGCCAATGTTTTTTGCAAAACCTCAGAAGGTATTGAACTTGCCTTAATGATGTAGCCAGATGCACCAAACTTCATTCCTTTGTCTATATCTTCTTGAAGACCTTGATTGGTGAGCATTACAATTACTGCACCTTTCGCAAGATTTTCTTTTTTAATTATCTCCAAGAGCTCAAATCCTGATACCCCCGGCATTACAACATCAAGCAAAATAATGTTCGGCAAAAAACCTTTTCGCAGTTTTTCAAGAGCAAGATTAGGGTCTGGAATTGCTTCAACAGTATGCCCTTCGTTTTTAAACTTCAATGTATACATATCCAAAAGAAATCGATCGTCATCGACGAGAAGAATGGAATAGTTTTTTTGAGTAGTTGGCTCCATAATTACGGCAATTTTTCGTCGGCTTCCTCGTCGCGAAGAAGTTCACCACCAAGCGTGTTCACTTCTTCGAAAGGAATAGTGCCTTTAAGCATTTTCATAATAGCATCCTCTTTCATCGTGAACATGCCTTGTGCACGCGCCACTTTGTACAATTCATCTTCAATTGGGTTAGTAAGAATGATGTGCTCTAGTTCAGGCGATGTAGGCAACATTTCAAACACCGCAACACGCCCACGAGTACCATTAGCGCAGGTTGGAGATGGAGCAATACCGTAGACAGTTTTTGCTGCGGGAAGTTTTTTCTTAAATTCAGCAGGAATATCAGCGAATTCCTTTTCAATCATAGTAGCAACAGCACCCTCAAAAGGAATAGGCTTACCAGCATCTTCACAGCGAAGACGCACAAGTCGCTGAGCGATAGATAGAATGAGCGTCGGCGCAATCAAGTATGGGTCAACGCCCATGTCAACGAGTCGGGGCACGATACCAATGGCATTATTGGTGTGAAGCGTGGTGAGAACTAGGTGTCCAGTGAGTGCGGCTTGAATGGCAAGCTGTGCTGTCTCTTTGTCGCGAATTTCTCCCACCATAATAATGTTCGGGTCTTGACGCAATATGGAGCGGAGTCCCGATGCAAATGTATAGCCGATTTCTGGGCGTACCTGTGACTGAGACACCCCATCGATGTCGTACTCGACCGGGTCTTCAAGAGAGACAACATTCATTCCCTCACGATCAAGCTCCTGAAGCATCGCATACAGTGTTGTCGATTTACCAGAACCTGTTGGACCAGAAATAACAATGATTCCGTAAGGCTTTTTAATTGCTTTTCGAATCGTTTCAGAGTTTTCGTCCGTCAGTCCAATGTCATTGAGTTTTTGTGTTTGAAGTCGACGATCCAAAATACGCATCACCACCTTTTCGCCGTGATAGGTTGGAAATGTTGATACACGAAAGTCTACGCGTCTCGCATCTATGGTTGCAGAAAAACGACCGTCTTGTGGCTTTCTTCTCTCGTCAAGCTTGAGTGATGAAAGTACCTTAATACGCGCAATAACAGAACGCTCTAGGTTTTTTGGTAGTCGGAGAGACGTGTACAAGACGCCGTCAACACGAAAACGAACCTTCAATTCCTCGCGCGTTGGTTCTATGTGAATGTCGGACGCCTTACCATCAACGGCATACCGAAGAATAGTTGCAACAATTTTTGTAACGGGAGCGTCTTCTTTTATTTTGACATTTCCTTTTTCAGCATCAGTAAGTTTCTCGCTTGGCGCTTCCTCGAGAGCCACACTGAGTTCATCATCATCTCCAGCCGTGCTTTGTAATTCTCCGAGTGCCTGCCCAACCTCACCAGAAAGACCTTTGTACATTCCAATAATTTTGTCGAAGTCTTCATCGGAGATAAGAAATATCTTATACGGAACATTTGTGCGCGAAGCAATGAAATTAAGTGCTTCTACTGCATCAAGGTTATCTGGGTCAGTAGTACCAACCTCAAGTACGCCATCATTCAATGCGAGGGGGGCAAAGCGGTAATGACGAGCAGATTCTTCTGGAATATAGTTCAGTACAGCAAAAGGGACTACGTCCTCACCAATCTCATGCGTTGGTACTGAGTAATACTCACCCCGAGCACTAAGAATGTCACTCGGAGATACTCCCCTATCTAAGAGGGCCTTCTCAAGAGTTTTGGAACTTGTTGCAATCTCTTCTTTAATGCCAGCAAGAGCATTTTTATCAACGAGACCTTTCTCCGAGAGGAGGGAAAGAACATCCATAGTGTTATCTCACTTGCGGAGTGAGCTGTTTAGCCCCAAGTGGAGCAAAGGGGTTGTTGCGTCCGACCGGTTCCTGTACGAGCTCTTGGCTAAAATCTTGTAAACTTTTAAAGGCAGAGTCTGAGAAAATAGCGTCATCGAGTTTAATTGATTTAAGCTCAAGAAGGATTGCTATAAGGTCCTGATCAACAGAGGGAATAGCCGACACTGCTTGTGCTGACAAAACAGGCTCGGCTGGTTTCGCAAAGAAATATGAATATATAACAAAAGCAATGGCAATTAGGAGTACCACTATGATGACCGTTTTGAATTTTTTAAATAAATCAATCATGGTTTGAGCCAATAGGTTTTAATATGGAAGGTGAATTCGTAAATACCTGTCTCGTTTGCAGTGAAAGAAAGACCTACCACATCCACAAGACGGAGGCTTTTCTCTAGGTCAGCGAGGTATTGCCTGAATGTATCGTAAGAACCGCTGACATTAAAAGACAAGATAACGGACTCGTATGTCTTCTCATCAGGACCTATTTGTCCTCTACTGACTCGCTCTTTTGGGGTTTCAATAACTACATTTCTGACACGCATACCGTATTTGGTCGCCATGCTATCAAAATCAAGGATGAGTCGTACATTATCAACATGGTCGGGAACCAGTTTTTGTAGGCGAGCTAAATCGGGCTGTGGAAATGTGTTGTAACGACTCAAGAGTTGATCACGGACATCTTGAAGTTCTCGAGAACGCGATAGTGCAGCATCAAATTGTGCTTGTTCAGCTAATGAACCTTGAAGACCTAAATATGTTGGGTTTATATACCAAAAAAATATTGCGCCAGCGAGACCGAGAAAAAGAATTGGGGTAAAAAGTTTCATATTCCTTGTGGTGATGTTGGTGGCACACTTGTAGGTAGAGCTTCTGTGGGCGTAGCACTCACTCCTGTGTACCCTATGCGAGTCGTATCAATGACTGCGGTGAATTCAAACAGTATGCTACCCGTCTTCGATATATTCACATTTGAAAACACTGGATCGGTAATGATACTACTCTTGCTAAATGCGTCTGACTGGAGTGCAACTGCATTAAAACTAGCAGCTTCGCCGGATGCTGAGAGTAAGGTTCTGGTTGGGTCTGCGATGTCATAAGAAAAATTACTAAATCGTACATTGGTCAGCATAAGCTTCTCAAGCTCATCAAAAAGCTGTGAGAGAGCCGTGTGATTTTTAAGAAGTGTACTCCCCGCTGCAATCCTTGTATCAAGACGCGAAAGTTCTTTTATGGTTGCAGGTTCAAAGGCTGCACGCGAACGCTCCAAAGATTGCCGTTTACTTTCAACCGATTGTATTAAATATTTTTCAAAACCAAAAATACCACCCGCAGAAAGAATGGTAACAATAAGAATCGCGCCAGCAATTATGTTTACGAGTGCAACAGGGCTTGCTCGTTTGGCTTCAGTGCGTTCAACCTTGAGCGCAGCCTTAGGTATAAAAGATGTCGTGACACGATCGTCCATGTGGAAAGTGTAACACTCAAACTAGTGGGTAGGGGTTAGTGATTAGGGGTTAGTGTGAACAGCAAAAGCTAATACAAAAAGTTTTTCCCTAAACGCTAAATGGTCCCTACGGACCCGATGTGGCATCGCCTAACCACTAAACGCTTTTTTATTGATGCAACGCACGAAGTGCGAGTCCGACAGCGGAAGCAAAGGATGGACCAGCGCCCTTGAGTACATCAGAAATGAACGCGGGTGCAGCTAACTTTTCAAACGGAGAAGCAATGACAATCCGTGCATCAAAAGAACGCGAAGCTACCTCCTTCAAACCTTTCAAAGAAGCTCCTCCTCCTACAAGAACTACTTGCGATACCGCTTTCCCTTCTTTACGCTGGTACGTCAACAAAATACGACGGGCTTCAGCAAATATGAAGTCAAGCGCCGCGGATCCCACCTCAGATTCAGACAAACCTTTATCCCTTTTTATATTTTCAGCCTCTTGAAATGTAGCGCCCATTGACTTTGCCAGTGAGAGCGTTAAATCTTGTCCGCCACGACCTATGGTGTGCGAAACATCGATAATGCCAAATTCAATAATATATACACGAGTCGATGATGCTCCCATATCAATAATCATTGCAGGCGCAGTGGTGTGTTCATAAGAAGCTCGCCCCATGCTAAATGGCTCTACCTCAAAAAACCGCGGTGTAATAGCGGCCGCTTCTGTAATAAGCTGATATTTAGCAAGGACTGCGTTGTGGATCGCGACAAGAAGCACATCGGTTGAGTGATCTGATTTTGGAACACCCCCTTGTGGACTTAAAAATTTCGCTTCTTCCTCAGGTATCACGAACCAGTCGAGCGCCACTTCTGTAATTGGCACAGGAATATATTTGCGAGCCTCTATTGGAATCATAGTTGCCAAATCGGCATGATCTTTTGTAGGGAGTGTGATGACATTAATGAGACTTCCAGAAAGTGGTACCGAGAATCCGCCAATTTTTGCTGTCGCGTTTGCCTCACGGAGCACGTCTTTCAAAGCTTCCCCAATTTTTTCAGGTGGAGGCATCACCGATTGTCCCACTTCGGCATTTGCATATGGACCAAGTGCAATCTCTCCGTATGTCTCCAAGACAGCACTCCCCTTCACCTCCTTTACCTGCACAATTTTGATGGATGAAGTTCCGATATCAATACCAAGAACACTCTCACCATCTTTCACACTAAAAGATGAAGCGAGCTGTTTAAATTTTTCAGACAGTGTGCTGAGAGAGAAATCCATACGAGAGACTACGAACGCTGGGTACAAAGACTAATAATTATCATGATGAATCCCTATGTCTCCCGTAGCGTTCTCCATAGAGTGGAATCAAGTCTAAGTCAGGGAGTACAATGTTTCCAAGTATATCATGATTGGTCACATTTTCCGGAGGATTCTTGATGCATTGATTCCTATATCTAGTGAGTCAGCTATTGCCCGTTCACTTTCAGAAGAAACGCTGGCAGAGCTTCTTCACCCAATGATCCACCGTGATAAACAGTGGATTGTAGCTCTGTTTCCGTACAGAAATCCCAAAGTTCGCGCACTCATCCGTGCCATAAAATATCGTGGCGAAAAGGCTCCGCTTCCTGCACTGGGTAGAATTTTGGCCGATGAAATCATTCAAATACTTGCGGACAAAAAAACACTCGGAGGATGGCGAAATCCACTTCTCGTTCCCATCCCCAGCTCAAGCGCTCGCCTAAAATCTCGAGGCTATAACCAAGTTGAGAGAATCACTCTAGCTACACTTCCCCATCTTGAAGCGGAGGTTACCTATGCCCCTGATGTACTCGGGCGAGAAGACAGGGCAAGTCAGGTTGAAGTATTAAAGTCCGAGCGAGAAAAAAATATTGCTGGTGCATTCTCCGTGATTCGTCCTGAAAAAGTAAGTGGCATGCATGTCATTCTTATAGACGATGTCGCCGAGACCGGCACCACACTCTCTGATGCAAAGCGTGCACTCATAGGAGCTGGCGCTTCTGAAGTCATTGCAATAACCCTCGCCCACTAACTAACTACCCTTACTATAACCTCTACCCTTTCGGCTTCCGATCTTCTTACCTGCCTCTCGAGAATCAGAACCATTTGCCTTAGCTGCCTTAATTCTTGTTTTTGTACGATCTCTTTTTTTCTTAGCTTTTTCTTCTGCCTGTCGACTAAGCTCTGCGGATGAAAGTTTTTCTTTTGACATTACTTAATAATACGCCAACTTTTGAACAACTCATAAAAAAAATCCCGACATATGTCGGGATTTTTCCTAATTCCTAGAACCTAGAACCTAGAACCTGAATTATTGTGCTCCAGCAGATGTTTCCGTAGTCGTCGTTGTCGACGCCGCAGCTTTCATCCCTTTGAGAGCAACAATAATTTTGTCAGCATCCTTACGTGCTGTCTGTAAAGCTTTCTGTGCAACTACAATTTGAGCTCGGGCATCCTTAAGTGCCTTTGTATTTGCAGCTTTTTTTGTAGCATCACCATTATCAGGAACGAGGGTAACGATTGCGTTCACCGCTGCTTGTGCTTGCAAGCTCGCATCTGCAAGTTTTGCTTTGTACTCTTCAAGGACTACACGAACCGCAGTAACATCGTTTCCCGCAGTAGCGGCCGCCACAATGCGTGCTTCAAACTTTACCGCGATGAGTTGCATCGTGGTTGAAATTGTCACAATACGATCAGCCGCAGTAATTATTCCTCCCTGAGGAATAATAAGTGCGTAGATGCGATACGAATCAGTAATGGATTTCACATCACCCTTCAATGTTTCAAGATCAGTATCTGCATTAATTTTAGCTTTAAGTGCATTCAGTGCATTCACCTGTGCTGTCAAAGTTCCCGCAATAGAAGCCTTGTCCGCGTCGGAAAGATTTTTCATTCCTTGTACGCGAGCGATGAGAGCATTAAGGTTTGTGACTCTTCTGTCAATTTCTTGGTTTCCGCGATCCTTGCCTCGCATTAATGCAGCTGACTGTGTAGCAGTTGCTTTTACTTCCGTTTTTGTGACAGCAGGTAGAGTTACAGTGGCGCCCGCGTTCACGCTGGTAGTTACCGCCTCCTCAGCAAACGCAAAAGCTGGGGACAGAAGAACTGCGAATGCCATAAGAGAAAGGAATATCGGAGTGATTTTTTTCATACTGTAGAAGATTATTAGAAAAATAAATTTACTGTGCAACTGCCTTATCGTTGAGACCTGCATCAATTGCCGTTGTGTCTCCATTCATTGCGGTCATATCTGCGTCTACCGATGCAATATCCTGACTTAATGAAGCGTCTGAGGTGTCAGCGCCTGTTGCGAGCGTCGGTCCTTGAGGAACCGTAGGCTGTGTTTCGGTAGGAGCTACAGCAACAGGGGCTGGCGCTGGGCGTGTTGATGCATACCAATAAAAACCGCCACCGAGAACAACAGCTGCGAGTATAATTCCACTGGCTACTTTTATATTTCCTGACATATATGTAAGAAGTACTTAGATAATTAGATAATGAGCACAGACTGATAAAGCCGTACCTTTCTATTATACCGCACGAGCGAAGATGCCACTGTGGACTCAGAGCCCTTCTATCTTAGTGTTTCTTTTGAGGCAAGAATTGCAAGTATCTCCGTCCATGATGCTACACGAGTAACGCCGGTCGGTACTACCCCTTGATTCCACGGTGTATCTAGGAGTAATACGGGGATCCCCACGCTCGCTACATCAGACGCAAAGTGAAGCGCGTCATCAATAAAAAGATCGGCTCCAATTTCAGTCATCACTGACGACTTCAAACGCTTTTTTGAAGGATCAGTTTCATAGTGACCCGTGAAATGAATTTCACGGTAGAGTCCTAAGAAATTTTTAGTAAGCCAGTCAATAGTGTTGTCACGCATCCCTTCATGGCGACCTGTCACAACAGCTATCTCATAAGTTTTCCCAAGATGTTTCAAGGCATCATAGGCTCCAAAAACTGCCTCAGCTTGGTGATGAAACTCTGTACCCACAAACTCATCAATGCGCCTTTGTGTTTCTTCGGGCGCACAATTCCAAACCGTTCCTAAATTGTAGTCAACAACTTCATCGCGCAAATAGTTGGTGCCGTATGTCGCATTATGAAAGCTTGCCATCGCATCTCCCGTGCGGATCAATACATCATCAAGATCAACACCGAGAACTTTTTTCGGCTTCTGAGAACCCTGTGGTGAAGATAGAGTCATACGCTCTCGCTACCGTAATAGCTTTACAGCCATTCGTCAATCAACATTCACAATCCTTAGCTTCTTCGCATAACCCCCACACCTCACTCCGACCCTACTCATTCTAGTATTTTGCAAAATACTAGAATGAGTAGGTGGTCTGGCATCTATAGCAATTCAGTTTCCGCAAATAGTTTTCATCAGCACGGCGCACACTTGGTACGGATCCATGTTCGCCGCAGGACGCCTATCTTCAAGATATCCTTTACCGTCGTTTGCTGTTGCCATAGGAATTCTGATGGATGCGCCTCGGTCAGAAACGCCGTAGCGAAATTCGTTAATGCTACAAGTTTCATGTTTACCCGTGAGTCGCTCTTCGTTCCCTGCCCCATAGACAGCAATATGCTCATGGTGACGCCGTTTCAATTTCTCACATGCCACTTTCACATGTTTCAATCCACCCGAAGCACGCATTGCCTTCGTTGAAAAATTTGTATGCGCACCTGCACCATTCCAATCTCCTTTCACCGGTTTTGGTGCATATGAAACTGACATGTCGTGTTCTTCACCAAGTCTCTCAAGTAGCCATCTCGCAACCCAAAGTTGATCAGCCACAGCAAGCGGCCCCACAGGCCCTACCTGAAATTCCCACTGCCCTGGCATCACTTCCGCATTAATACCTGAAAGTTCTATCCCCGCTTTAAGACAAGCCTCCATATGTTCTTCCACCAAATCCCTACCAACAATATTTTCTGCACCAACACCGCAATAGTACGGACCTTGAGGGCCTGGAAATCCTACTTTAGGAAATCCTACTGGTCTGCCATTTTGAAAAAGTGTGTACTCCTGTTCAATACCAAACCATGCGCCAGCCGTTTGATATTTTTTAGCAACCGCACGAAGCTCTGCACGAGTGTTTGAAGGGTGCACATCACCGTTCGCTTGATACACCTCACAAAGAACTAAAAGATGCGGGGCTCCGCGCAAAGGATCGGGCAATAAAAAAACCGGTATAAGCCGGCAATCACTGAATCTTCCTTCTGCTTGTTCGGTCGAGGAGCCATCAAATCCCCATTCCGGTATATCTTTTAATTTTGTAACAAGACCTTTAATAATTTTGGTCTTGGAGCGAATCCCCGCATTGGGCTTCCGTCCGTCGAGCCAAAGATACTCAACTTCTACATACTTTGTAATGGTAGGCATAATTCATTCTATCAAGGCAATCCTAATGTCTCCCAAGAAATGCCTGTGGAAAGTGACCGGGCAACAAAATAACCGCCTTTCGGCGGGATTTTGTATTGGCGGAGAGGGAGGGATTCTCTCCTTACAGGAGCTGTACACATTGTGGATTTTTTCTTTCGAAAGCTCAGAAAAAATGCTCACAAGGTATTCGAATCCCTCACGGACACGCCCCGCGTGTCCTCCTCTCCGCATAACGAAAACGAAGCCCTTTCGGGCTAGTTTTCTTAATGCGGTGTGTATTGGACGAAGTTCGAATGTATTTCGGACAAAATCCGCAGGATTTTGACGACTAATCGCACGCGCGGAGCGCGTAGTGGCTCTAAACCTCTCCGTACGCCCCGATTGCGTGGTGAAGCGAACCAATGCGCCTCGGACACGCTCGCGGACTCGCGTGTGCAAAAACCAAAAAATTTCCTTGCATTTTTCTCGCGTCTCCTCCCCCCACCCCTCCACCGCGAAGCGGAAAAAGAAATGGAAAGGAAATTTTTGGTTTTGCTTCGCCACAAGGAAACTCCACAAAGGGCGACAAAGTTATCACATTGAAGCCCATTTGCTCCATTTCCTTGTGGCGACCGAGGCGCGTGCCATAGCGACGTTTAGTGGTATCTCTAACGCTCGCGAACCACGCACAAACGCCTTCGCGTAGCCCGCTCGCATTCGCTCGCGCTGGCTGCTTCGGCGTTGTGCGTGTTCGCTTGGTGGCTTCGAGAGAGTCTTGTGGTGGCTCTAAAGATTATGGATTGTGCTAAGGCACAAACTAATCTGTATGCGCTTGACCCACCCTCCCGTTCGCGCGCAATATCCCCGCCGTGGGAATAAGAGGAGACGGCGAGGATGCTCCCTTAAATTACTTGGTTTCGGTTTGCTTCCACAATTTATCTAAATCGATCGTTTCGCTTTGAGGTTGTTCGTTTTTATCAAGTAGCTTAACCTTTACTGACAATGGAAATTGCGTCATTTGACCTGCAATAAAACAACATCCTGTTGAAAGATTTGAAATTGAGTCAAACGAAAGTTTATCAAGATAGCTAACCGCCTTGTTTATCGCTCGCAAGTCATTATCATTCATTAGTCTGTGAATAAAATAGTTGTGTAGTTGAGAAATAATAGTCGGCGAAATGTCCGAAGGTCTTTGACTTGCGATCGTTAAAAAAACACCAAACTTTCGTCCTTCCTTGATTATCTCCTCAAAAGTTTCTAGTCGATAATCTTTCCATGATTCTGATTCTCTATTGGAATTTTCTGACAAAATATTATGCGCCTCGTCAATTATAATATTTAGCGAGTTTTCTTTATCTGTATCTCTTTTATTCTTTTGCTCGTCATAATTAGTTTTACAGATCAATAGAGGTACTACTTTTTTTATTTCCAAATTTACATTTTTGAGATCAATAACCTGAATATTTTTAGTTGTTACTTCTGTACTTTCCTTTATTTCAAAAACTTTATTTAACATGTCAAAGCGCTTCTTAAGTCGCCCAATAAGAGGACTTATATGCTCTTGATTTGCGTAGCCATTCAAGATTTCAAAATAATACTGATCCAATATCTTAAATTGGATTTTTTCTAGGTCGCTCAAACCCGTATCGGCAGCGACAGAAGGGTTAAAATAGCCATCCTCACCGATAAAATGTGCTTCATTAGTATCAGCATACACAGCACTTGGCTTTTGTCCTGTATAGAAAGAGCAATTATCATTTCCATGATATTTTAAATCATCAATATTTTTTCCGTCATTTACGATTTTAAACCCCAACTGCTCAAAATCTTTAACGAACTTTTTGAGGAAAGGAACATTAAAGTTTTTTTCCTTCATTACTAAAATATCCTTCAATTTTTGAGTGATATTTTGTATTTCTTTTGAATAATTCTCGTTATCCGTATCAAACCAATCTCTATCTATTGCCCTATGCAAAAAAGGTTGTTGTGTTTTCTCTGTTGCGTCAAGTAAAATCGAAAGAAGCTCTAATTTTTCAAGTTCAGATTTCAAAATTGGGTACTTTGTACCTTTGTTATCTTTTGTCCGCAATCTGTAAACAATCTTCTCTTTCGTTAGTATCTCATCATCTTTTTCTTTCGAGTATTCTCCATTGAAGTCAATGAATACAAACTTTGATTTTGACTTGAAATTGCCATTTAGCTCTTTTATCCTAAACAGTTCAGTATACATTTTCGCCAGAGTGTTGGATTTACCTGACCCTGTATTGCCAAAAATGCCGATATGTCCAGCAAACAGCTTCTTTACCGAAATAAGAATATTTTGAGTTTCCTCATCTATCAACGACCCAAGTGGGATTGAGAGTTCTTTTTGACTTGAAAGCTGATGAAGCGTTTCAAATTCACTTCGTGAAAGCAATTTGCATTCGCTACCAATAAGGGGCATTTCTTTAATGCCGTGCTGAAATTTTTGCTCATTGTCGTAAAAACCGAAAACAGATACATTTAGAAAACGATCTATCTTCTCTTTTTCGTTAGAATATTTTTTCCTAGCTTGATATTTATCCTCCTCAAGATACTCACCTTCAACTTTACAAATTATTTCCGTAAAACCTTTGAGGATTTTTACATAGTTAGAAAGCCCAACGGAAACATTTTTGATTGTTCTGCCTTCAAAAAACAGATGTGGAAGATTCTTATCTTTCTTTACTTTAACGATGATGTCTTTTCCTTTTACACTAAAGACACTTCCGATTGTAAAAACGGAATCGTTAACAAGTCGGTCCTGCAAATTAAAGCTGTTCTTTTTCATCGTTATTTTCCTTGGGGACATCACCGTTTGAAAAGACTTTTGATAGATAGTCCGTGGATTTCTCAAAAGAAAAACTCGCTTCGGGTGAAATTACATATAAATTAGGATATTTCTTTTCTTCAAATTTATCTTTTGCTTCGTCATATTGAGAATATGAGAAATAGACAACGACCAAAGTCGGGTTAGACTTCATCACGCCGTCTAAAAGATTCTTGATGTGTTTGTCCGCTAGAGAGCATCCAACCAAAATCAAAACGCTGTTTTCTTTCTCCAATTCTAAAGTAAACTTCCGCAACATCGAGGCGTAATTCGTATCGAGGACTGTTTCAAAATGTTTTTCAGCATTTGGATTGATAACGGCAATCTTTTTATATCCCTGCTCAAAAACTTCTCCCGTTTTATCATCAAGATCATCGGCAATATGTGTTCCATTTGAATAAACAATTTTTTCGTCTTTTGTCTGCCACGAAACTGATCCGTGAAGTTTGATGATATTAAAAAGTGGGATGTCCGAAGTGTTATCAAATTGTAAACTCTTGTACCTCTGAATTTTATTGAAATTTGCAACGCTAAAAGAAGGGTTTATTTGCCCCGCAAATCCGTCATTATAGGGAATGCCCAATCTCTCGCAGGAATCTTCCATGAACATATCAAAATTCGTTGTGAAAATATTCACCTGCTTATTTACGATATGTAACGATCTGCTTGAAATGGTATTCGCCCAAAACCCAAGAAAAGAATCGTAATTTTGCTTTGTCTTGGTCAGTTTGGATTTCTCGACAATATCAGTTTCAAGCGAATCATCGAGTACGGCTTTAGATTTTTTTATTAGCTTGTAGTAGTCCTTTTGTGCCTTTTCTTTGGTTGCCTCAACATTCATTCGATTTTCAATGTCATTGAGCGTCGTAAGGTAGTCAAGCGAACAGCCAGAGCCGACAAGTAGGTTAATGTGTCCGCTTTGAATTATTTCCTTTAGTTCTTTATTGTCGATCTTTTTCATAAATTTATTTCAGAAATCGAATCTGAAGATTAAGCTTCATTCTTTGTTCGTCATTTTCTTTATAGATTTTCCCAAATCCATGACGAGTAGTGCTAGGCGTATCGAGTTTTGTGTTATGGAATAGATAGTCCTCAAATTTGTCGCGATTATAGAGATGGTAGCAGACAACATCACCGTCTTCTTTAACGATGATATATCCGCCATGCGCTTCGGTGTATCCGTCCCAATCTTTGCTTGGCATCATTCCGAGGGCAATGCTTGATAGAAAACGTTTGATGTTCATTATCAGCATTTCTTTGGTAAAGTCGATTCGCTCCATAAAGACGGAATCATCTGCAATTTTGTTTGCGAGATCATTGACTGTAGTCGCTTCTCCCATGTAGTAATGTCGCAACATTTGAGCAACTATTTCGGGAAATATGGAATCAATTTTTCGCAGATTACGACGGAAAACATCGCTATCCATTCCAATAAACTCAAGTTGTGCACCGACACCATACGTCAGTTTTGTCGCATCTCTCACCGACATATCATCACTACTTTGTACGGGCTTATTATCTTCTGTTGCAATGCGGTATAGAAAATTTGTAGCACCAGAAGCATTTAGGAGTGTTGCCGGAGAACCGAGCATTGATTTGATACTGAAACCGAGTTCTGGGAATTCGGGAGATTTTTTATCATGCAGAACAATGGTCAAGTCGGCTTTTTTACCACTCGAAGCACGCATTTGAGTACAGTGAAGATCGTGCATCGGACTTGCTGCGCTCGCGACTTCAAATGTCGTGCCTTTGGAATTTTTAATTTGCTCAAAAACGTTGGCGACACTCCCTTTAATTTTTTCAAGATCAATTATTGCTATCTCTGCATTTTCATCAGATACAACAACTTTGCCATCGTTTCTTGAGATGTCGTATTCTTTCTTTCCAATCGCTTCTTGTCGGATTATTTTTAGAACAATATGAAAATGTTCCTCAAGGATTTTTAGATTTTTGTCAGCAGTAAAAACTTTCCCGTCAGTCAGAATTTTAATAAAGGCATAGAACTCAGACCATTCGCCCTTGTTGCCTGTGAGAGTTGTTTTAGTTTTATTTGTCATATTTTTCTAGTGTTTCAATTATTCTTTCCGCAACAGCTTGAATTGCAGGTACAGCGACAGAGTTGCCGAGCTGCTTCATTGACTGTACTGACGACACATCGTCAGGAAACTCAAACCATTCGGGGAATCCTTGCATTTTCAAGCCCTCTTTAGGTCCGAGCTGGACTACTTTTCCATCCACGCGATACGCGTCCCAGTTGCGTCGATCAGTGATCTGGCTTCCGCGACCTCCTACACGAAGTGTAAAGCCGACATCTTTATTACACTTTCCACCGAAAATATCGGACATTGTGTACTTCAATTCCTTGACTGGTTCGGGCCATTCAAAATCATGTCCGTCTCTGAAACCGACCATAAACAAACGCGGTCGGTGTTGTGGCATACCAAAATCCGATGCTTTAACGATTTTTGCATGGAATGAATAACCGAGATCTTCTTCAATAATACGCTTAATTGTTTCAAATGTTTTTCCTCCATCGTGGGCGTAAAGACCTCGCACGTTTTCAAGGAAAAATGCCCTAGGTTGCTTTTCTTTCATAAGGCGAACTACATCAAAAAACAGTGTGCCGCGTGCTTCATTAAAACCTTTCTTGAAACCTGCTTGTGAAAATGGCTGACAAGGAAAGCCGCCCGTAATGATGTCAAAATCAGGCATTTCCTTTTCGTTCACCTTAGTGATATCGCCAACGAAATTACCATTTCTAAATATATCGGGAGATACTTTATAAAAGTTGTGTCTGTACGTAGTTCGTGCTTTTTCGTCCCATTCGGACACAAACACACATTCAGCACCCGCATTATGAAAGGCAACATGGAAACCACCAATACCTGCAAAGAGATCGATAAACTTATGTTTGGTTTTTGTGATAGGTTCGGGTGCTTTATCATTTACTCCGAGAAAATACATATGACGAGAATCCACAAGCAGATCAAAAAGTGATCCTTGGTTGCCTTCGGCAACATAATCAGTCGCCCTTGGTTCTATTTTTTGCAATTCAGCAAGAATACTATGCACGCCTCGTTCTGCGATGATAAGGAAATCAAGGACATTGATACCGACAATTTTACCCGCTTCAACAATTCGAGCAGCGACTTGCTTGTCTTCGTCACTTGGTGATGGATCACCTGATGGATGATTATGAATAACGATGACGCTGGCAGCATGTTTTTCAAGTCCGGGAGCAAATACTTCTCGCGGATGGATAATACTCTTGTCCAATGTGCCAACTGAAACAATCTCTTTGTGAATCAATACACTTCGTGCATTGAGGTAAAGACAAACAAGATGTTCCTTTTTTGCGGTTTTCAATTCGGGGACTAATCGTGCAGCATCAAGCGCCGATAATACTTTGTGTTCCTCATCACCATTGTGCTTTTCATACATTCGATTTGCCAGTGCAAACATTGATGCGATTTGTAATGCTTTAGCATCTCCGATGCCCGGGATCTGTTTCAAGTCTTCCACTGTTGCATCCATAAGTTTGGCGCCAAACTTTCGAGATATTTTTTGAGCAAGCAATTTAACGTTTGTGCCTTTGATACCGCTCCCAAGCAAAATAGCCAACAACTCACTGTCAGTCAGAGCGTCGCTGCCTTTTTCGAGAAACTTCTCGCGCGGCCTATCATGTTTTGGAGTGTCTTTTAGCTTTGCCATATGATTATTATTTCAGAAGTATATCGATACTCACACCCAGCGCCTTGGCGACCTTTTCCATTGTGCTAATTGTAAGATTCTGTTTGCCATTCTCAACATTACTAATATACGCCCGATCTAACCCTAATTCACGGCAGATGTCGCCTTGCGACATATCTTTTTCAAGGCGGATCTTTTTCATGTTCTCGCCAAATTTTTGTGCTGTGGATTTTGCCATATTATATGAAAACTTATCAACATGGTTATTATATCATTCTCTTGTGTTTTGACTCAATGTTAAGTTATAATACAAGTGTGCAAAACAATATCTGTATGACTACGGCGAAGCAAAACCAAAAATTTCCTTTCCATTTCTTTTTCCGCTTCGCGGTGGAGGGGTGGGGGGAGGAGACGCGAGAAAAATGCAAGGAAATTTTTTGGTTTTTGCACACGCGAGTCCGCGAGCGTGTCCGAGGCGCATTGGTTCGCTTCACCACGCAATCGGGGCGTACGGAGAGGTTTAGAGCCACTACGCGCTCCGCGCGTGCGATTAGTCGTCAAAATCCTGCGGATTTTGTCCGAAATACATTCGAACTTCGTCCAATACACACCGCCAAAATTGAAAATCGGAATCAGAAGCCGAAATGGGGTCGGCGCGAAGCGCCGACACAAACGCATTCCCGCCAAAAATTCCCGAATCCAAAAGGTTTTTCCACGCTCCGCGTGGCTCACTCGTTTGCCAATACAATTTTATGAATAATCACACCAGAAAGTTTTTCATATACACTCGCAAATCTACCGATACAGAGGATCGGCAAGTGAGAAGCATTTCGGACCAACTGGCCGAATTAAAGGAGTTAGCGGTTAAAGAACAAATTGATGTTGTAGATATTTTTGTGGAGAAACAAACCGCTAAAGCTCCAGGTCGGCCAGTATTCAATGAAATGCTTCTCCGTATCGAGCAAGGTGAGGCAAATGGGATTTTGGCATGGCATCCCGACAGATTGGCGAGAAATAGTGTTGATGGTGGGAAAATTATCTACTTGCTCGATACGGAAAAACTTGCCGAGCTAAAATTTCCAACTTTCTGGTGTGATCCGACACCGCAAGGCAAATTCATGCTTTCAATCGCTTTTTCGCAATCCAAGTATTATGTGGATAATCTAAGCGAGAATATAAAGCGTGGTAAGCGAAACAAAGTGAAAGACGGAATATGGCCTCAAATGTCTCCACTTGGATATCTAAATGTCGGTGGGAGAATTGTTGTTGATAAAAATATCGCGCCCTTAATCAAGAAAACATTTGAGGCATACTCGTCTGGGTCTTTCACTTTGCGGGAGCTTCGCGACAAATTTAACGGTCTTGGATTGAAACGAAAAAGTGGAAAGGAACTTGCGGTGTCGAATTATCAAAAACTTTTGAAAAATCCAATTTACACTGGTTTGATGTTGTATAACGGCGAGATACACGAAGGTAAGCACGAACCGATTATTACAAAGAAACTTTTTGATTCCGTTCAGGAAGTGATGATGAGAAAATCTAAGCCGAAGTCGCGAGGATTGAAACCATTTTTGTACAGAGGATTTTTCCGTTGCGGAGAATGTGGCTGCTTCATTACCACCGAAACGCAGAAAGGTCATAACTATTTGCGGTGTACCAAACGGAAAAATCCTTGTTCACAAAAATATACTCGCGAGGAAATCATCACTTCAGAAATTCAAAAGGAAATCAAAAAAGTTTCTTTGCCAGACGATTGGGCTTCTTGGATGTTAGTGGAAAATAGAAAAGGTATGTTGAGTGAAGCCCAATCGTCTACGCTTTTTGCAGACAACACAAAAGCCGATATTTCTCTTTTGGATTCTAAAATTGAGAAGCTGATGAATGCTTATCTCGAAAATGCTTTGTCGCTCGAAGAATATCGAGATATGAAAAACAAGCTAGTGAACGAAAAACAGCTTCTCAAAGAGAAATTATCGGCTTTTGAGCAAAAAGCGAATAATCGGTTCGAACTTACCGAAAAGTTTTTGAAATACAATGTGGAATTGGCAAACGAGTGTACAAATGAAGAAAAACTTCATTTGTACAAAAAAGTCGGTTCGAACTTTCAAATTAAGGATCGAACCGTCTTTTTTGAGCCACGCGGAGCGTGGAAAAACCTTTTGGATTCGGGAATTTTTGGCGGGAATGCGTTTGTGTCGGCGCTTCGCGCCGACCCCATTTCGGCTTCTGATTCCGATTTTCAATTTTGGCGGAGAGGGAGGGATTCGAACCCTCGGAACCCTTTAGAGGTTCAACACATTAGCAGTGTGCTCCATTCGACCGCTCTGGCACCTCTCCTTGAGAACAGTCAATTCATAACATGAATTGACTGTTCTAGCGAACAATTCATCTAAGTTTTTATCAATTTTAGGGCAAAATACTTGGAGATGCGCTAAAATACTCACTTAAACTTACAAACCTTATAATATCTATGCCAAAAATGTATATCATCATTATTCTTATCGCCGTTGTCGCAATCGCAGGAACTTGGATTGCACTCACCCGTAACAAAAATGTGGAAAAGAAAGCGGGCGACGCCAGCGCTGTAACAAATACAGCGGGTGGTGATACTGCAACAACTCCTTCTCAAACACCTGTGAGTCAAGGT
The DNA here is from genome assembly GCA_041658485.1 of Minisyncoccota bacterium. GTDB lineage: Bacteria > Patescibacteriota > Minisyncoccia > Phycocordibacterales > Phycocordibacteraceae > Phycocordibacter. Next base: position 896 of record JBBAAE010000003.1, on the reverse strand, counting down.
CAAGGAACGGGTGCAAGCGCTACAACTCCACAAACTGTAACAAGCGCAACACTTCACACCAACAAAGGAGACATCACGGTTGAATTTTTTGGCACTGACGCACCAAACACTGTTGCTAACTTCTTAAAGCTCGCGAAAGACGGATTCTATGATGGAACAAAATTCCATCGCGTCATTAAGGGTTTCATGCTTCAAGGTGGTGACCCATTAACGAAAGACGACTCTGCTTCAGCTCGCTGGGGAACAGGAGGTCCTGGCTACTCATTCAAAGATGAAATCCGTGCAAATAATAAAAATGATGTTGGCACGATATCAATGGCAAACTCAGGGCCTAACACGAACGGTAGTCAATTCTTCATCAATGTTGCTCCAAATAATTTCTTGGATGACAAACATACCGTCTTTGGTCGTGTCACTGCCGGTATGGATGTAGTTAAAGCAATAGAGAGCACTCCTACTAACTCGGGAGATCGCCCTCTCGACCCAATAGTCATTAAGTCAGTAACACTCAATTAGTAAGTAGAAGCTCCATATAAGGAAAGAAAAAAGAACACCTTGAGGTGTTCTTTTTTCTTATGGCACAGAAACGAGAAAAACCGTACACTGATACTAGATGTCTATTCAAAAAATGGTTGGTTTTGGTCCAGTAGTTGCAGCGCTTCTTGGCAATACCCTCGTTACCGCAATTAAACTCTGCGCTTCTATCCTCTCTGGCTCTAGTGCCATGTTTGCCGAAACAATTCACAGCTTCGCTGACACACTAAACCAAGGACTTCTTTTAATAGGGATACATCGTTCAACCAAAAAAGCTGACTCACAGTTTGAGTACGGATATGGCAATGAACGATTTTTTTGGGCACTCATTTCTGCATGTGGCATCTTCTTTCTTGGCGCTG
>JBBAAE010000002.1:0-77203 GCA_041658485.1 Minisyncoccota bacterium | reverse complement strand
TTTCAAAGTGAAAAACATCGCTCCGAGCTCACAAAATGCCCGCAGGCAAAGTAGTTTGCCTGCTTTGCGCATTTTGTGACCCCACCGGGAATCGAACCCGGGTTCCAAGCTTGAAAAGCTTGTGTCCTAACCGTTAGACGATGGGGCCTACAACATACTGCCGAGCAGGATGTTCGGCCAACCCAGAAAAGGTTGAGGCCGAAGCAGAAAATATAGCATCCAAGGAGGTTAATCACAATATTTTATTCACAGACAGGTTAATGGATTGCGACTCGAAATAGTATAATAACAACATGCATACTGCGAAAATTCCTCGCGGGAGAGTTGGGGGTCTTGCGCGCGTACGGGTTCATGGGAATCCTGGAACGACCGCAGGCAGACGCCTAGGAGGTTTAAATTCTTTGAAGACTCACAATTTAAGAAAGACTGGATTTAAGGTCTTACGCTCCTTAAAGAACCCGCCTAATTCTTCTGAGCTCGCAGAACTTTTAGGAATTTTAGCTGGTGACGGACATTTAGGTGAATACCAAGCAACAGTGACTACAAATTCAGATACTGATCGTGAACATGCGGAATACATAAAAGCGTTGTGTGAGAAATTATTTTCAATTCCTGTAAGAATTTCATACAGAAAAAAACAGAAAGCTTGTGTTGTGGTAGTTTCATCTAAAGAAGTTTGCCGTTTCCTTGCTCGCAAAGGTATGGCTCAAGATCATAAAATTCGTTCTGGCATGCATATGCCACCTTGGATACAAGCCCGTAAAGTATTTCGCCTCGCATTTATTCGAGGACTTTTTGATACAGACGGCAGTGTGTATGTCGACACCCATCAAATTAAGGGGCGTACATATAAAAATATAGCGATGATGTTTTCAAATCGATGTATTCCTCTCCTGTCTGATTTCAAATCTGCCTTAGAATCAATTGGGCTACACCCTACCCAAAAGACCCAATATGCGGTATTTTTGAGAAGGAAGAAGGAAATTCAGCGATATTTTGAGCTTATTGGATCTTCAAATTTGAAGCACAAGCGGAAAATACAGGCTCATTTTCTTTTCTAATGGAGAGGTGGCTGAGTGGTCGAAAGCACCGGTTTCGAAAACCGGCAGAGGTGAAAGCTTCTCGGGAGTTCGAATCTCCCCCTCTCCGCCCGTGGTCTTAAGTATCGGGGAATCCGAGTACTTCAAAAGCCTTATGAACGACCTGACAAAAACAATCTATGAATTAGAGCTTTCACTCTTGAAACCAGAAGTGAGATCTTCAAGAGAAGCTCTCGATAAGTTGCTCGCTGATGATTTTATTGAGCTCGGGAATTCGGGCAATAAATACATGAAAGCGGATATTCTCGAAAGGCTTCCTAATACCCTTGAAAAGATCCAATATGTCGTGAGCGATTTCGCCATCGATACTCCTTCCGATAATATTGTAGTTGCTACTTTTAAAACAGAGAGAACTACCGATGGCAAAGAAAAAGTTATTTCTCTAAGAAGTTCACATTGGAGAAATAATGATGGTGGGTGGCAGATGTTTTTCCACCACGCTACTCCGATCGACTAGATTCTCTGAAAAACCAGTCCTACCCGAGTGTCCCAACGTGGCCCACCAAAGTTCGCTAGAATACTCTTACGGTTACTTGACCAAAAAGATTAAATCCCAACTGGTCCATCCACAATGAATTCAACGAAACTAAGTGACGCCCTTAAACTCCTTCGCAAGGATGCGCGATTGGTGAGTGTAATGAAAAAGAACCCGAAGCCGGATTTTAAACCTGCACGCAATGTGTATGAAGCACTCGTGCGTTCTATTGTGTATCAGCAACTCTCTGGGAAAGCAGCTGGAACGATTCTTAAACGATTTCTTGCATTGTTTCCAGGAAGTAGCTATCCGAAGCCTGAAGTGGTTTTAAAAATGAGTGTTGCAAAAATGAGGGGTGCTGGGCTTTCGGGACAAAAAACTGAATACATACAAGATTTGTCTAAAAAGTTTCTTGACGGCACTATTGAACCAAAGAAGTTTAGAACGATGGAGGATGAAGAGATACGCCAACATTTGATTGCGGTAAAAGGCATAGGGAGGTGGAGCGCCGATATGTTTCTTATGTTTGCTCTAAACCGTCCCGATGTTTTACCAACGGGGGACTTGGGTATTAGAAAAGGATTTCAAAAACTTTTTAAGATGAAGGAGTTGCCTGACTCAAAGAAAATGGAGCGTCTTGCTGAAGCGTGGCGCCCCTATCGCACCATTGCTTCGTGGTACTTATGGCGTCTCGCCGATGAGGATAAAGGCTGATTTAGCACTCCGCTACTTCATTAAAGTAAAAAACTCTAAAATAGCCTGTATAGTATAATTTAACGGTCGTTAAATTATACTATACTGTTGATTTTTCTTTTCTGTATATGTATAGTCTCAGTAATGGCTAATGGAAACGAAAGACGAGGTGCGAAACGCATAACAGTAAGAGTTGAAGCTTTGCCAGCAGATTTTGTTGCGCGAGATGCGAGAGTCCAGAAAATATATGGTTCACTCGGTTTTTCTCCTGAATGGGTAGCACAACAAAGGGCGAATGTAGATAGTATTTTAGAAGCGATTCGGAATGGAACATTAATTCCAGTTCCAAACGTTCGGGACACTAAACACTAGGAAGAAATAATTTTCGAGTTACATCGAAGATTATTACGTACCTTCTTGCCAACTTGAGAGGTAGTGTTTTTGTTCTTCGGTGAGGGTATCAACGTAGATACCCATCGAAGCGAGCTTCAAGTTAGCAACACGGTTTTCTATTTCTGGATCAATTTCGTACACTCCAGCTTTCAGTGTTGCTTTGTTTGCCACTACCCACGACGAAGCAAGCGCTTGTGTTGCAAAGCTCATATCCATAACGGATGCAGGATGTCCTTCAGCTGCTGCGAGGTTTACTAAGCGTCCTTCACCAATAACATAGAGTCTTTTGCCTCCCACGAGGTACTCATCAACATTTTTACGAACATCTTTAGTAACTTTTTCAGCCATTGCCTCTAGAGCCTTGAGATTTATTTCTACATCAAAGTGACCTGAATTGCAGAGAATGGCTCCGTCTTTCATGGCAGGGAAGTGTGCTTTGTCGATGACATTGATGTCCCCTGTGAGTGTGCAGAAGATGTCGCCAATCTTAGCGGCCTCTTTCATAGGCATGACCTCAAAGCCGTCCATAACCGCTTCAAGTGCTTTTATGGAATCTACTTCGGTAACTACGGTGCGAGCTCCCATACCGCGAGCGCGCATTGCAAATCCTCGTCCGCACCAACCATATCCTCCAACTACAACTACTTTGCCAGCGATGAGGGCGTCAGTTGCACGGATGATGCCATCCAAAGTTGATTGGCCGGTACCGTAGCGATTGTCAAAAAGGTTTTTTGTTTTTGCGTCGTTTACAGCAACAACAGGAATTTTTAGTGCGCCATCTTTTGCCATGGCACGAAGACGAATGACACCCGTAGTCGTTTCTTCCATACTTCCCATAATTTGTGTTGCTTTCAGAGGGTGGTCGCGATGAATGGTAGTAATGAGATCTGCGCCATCGTCCATAGTGATGACTGGATTGTGTGCAATAGCAGCTTCAATGTGTGAGAAGAATGTTTCTTTATTTTCAGCACGAATGGCATATACGGGAATTCCATAGTCTTCAACCAAGCTTGCTGCGACATCGTCTTGTGTTGAAAGGGGATTAGAGGCTACCAACAGTACATTGGCACCACCAGCTTTCAGTGTACGCATGAGGTTTGCGGTTTCAGCGGTGACATGGAGGCATGCTGAAAAATTCATATCTTTAAACGGGAGTTCTTTTTCAAATTGTGCACGCACATTACGAAGTACCGGCATGTCGCGTTCTGCCCATTCGATTCTTTTCTTTCCAAGGGGTGCGAGAGCTATGTCTTTAATATCGTATTCCATATTTATGAAGGTAGTGATTCTTTAAAATTTTCTTTATAACGCGCCCCCAAGCTTATTGGATTAAAGATGTGGGTTTGGGTTCCTCGAAGTTCAACTGTATAGCACGCAACGAGTCCTGCAAACTTGCCTATGGTTTCGAGTGTCCAGCCTTTCAAAAGCCCATGCATAAATCCCGCACGGTATGCGTCTCCTGCGCCAGTTGGGTCAATAGTGCTTTTAGGGGTTCCTGCTGGAACTTTAATAATCATGTTGCCCTTTCGTATTTCTGAGCCTTCTGCACCAAAGGTGGTAACTAGTATTTCTGTGTGCGTTAACATTTCTTCCGCGCTCCACCCTGTTTTCTTTGTGATGAGCGCTCGCTCATAATCGTTTACGATACATACCTTTGCACCCTCCATACCTTTTTTTATATCGTCATCAGAAATGTTGCTGATTTGCTGACCCGGATCAAACATAAAAGGAATGCCATGTGTACGACAGAATTCAGGAACGGCGCGCATGTCCTCTGGGTTGCCAGGGGCAACGATGACAAATGAGTCTTTGTCTATTGTGTGTTCATTGAGGGCATATGGTAATTGCATTGCGCCAGGATAGAAAGCGCTGATTTGATTGTATTTTTGGTCTGTCATGACGGTGGCGAACGCGGTACGAAGATTTCCGTTGATGCGTATGCGCCCAGTTCCAATGTGGTGCGAGGCCATCCACTTAAGATATGGCTCAAAGTCATTTCCAGCATTAGCAACAATGACAGCATCATCACCGAGGAGCGAGAGAGTGTAGGCGATGTTGCCGGCGGTACCTCCGTAGGACTCTTCTAGGGAGTCCACATAGAAGCTCACATTGATGTCGTGGATTTTTTCCGGCAGGATATGATCACCAAAAAGGCCTTTATAGTCCATGATACGGTCGTAAGCAAGAGAACCTGAAATGAAGATTTTCATAGGAGAAAAGTGTTTAGCGTTTAGGGGCTAGCGTTTAGAGTGGACGGCGTTAGGATTTTCTTTCCCTAATCGCTAAACACTAAACGCTAGCCCCTGCTCGAAGTTTACCTCGGACGCTCAGAAAATAAAAGAAATTGAAATACTTACCTCGTCTTTAAATGAACATAAATGTCTTCTAGTGCCTTCACCGCATCTCCTGCGGCGATGTTGTTTTGGTGGTACAGACTGCTAGTGCAATCACCAGCAGCCCAAATTCCGGTGCAGGATGTTTTTTGTGTTTTGTGATCAATGATAATGCGCCTGTATTGATCGAGCTCAACTAAGCCGTCAACGAATTCAGTTGAAGGGATCATGCCGATTTCAACAAATATTCCCGAAACAGCGAGTGTAGATTCCGCCCCAGTGAGGAGGTTTTTATATCGAAGACCATTCACAAACTTTTCTCCAGTGATTTCAAGTGTTTCAGCGTTTAGCAATCCGCGCATGTTTGGGTGTGCTAATACTTTCTCAACGGTGACAGGGTCAGCGGCGTATTGTTCCCCTCGGTGTAAGAGTGTAACGCTTTTTGTGTATGCTAAAAGTTGGGCGGCTGTTTCAAACCCAGCATTACCTCCGCCGATGACTACAACATCACTTCCACTAAACAGTGGCCCATCGCAGGATGCGCAGTACGTAACTCCTTTATTGTCGAATTCATGAGCACCTGGAACATCTAATTTTCTTCTTGAGCCTCCTGCGGTTACGAGGACAGTCTTCGCATTGTAGGACTTACCAGTCTTTGTGGTGATGGTGAAATGTCCATCTTCTGAAGCAACTTTGAGTACACGCTCTCCCGTAACGATATCGACAACGGAGCCTGCGTATGCGCGCACATGTGCTTCAAGATTTTTTGCTAGATCTGCACCTGAGATTGCTGGCGTGCCAATCCAATTTTGTATTTCCTCTGAGACAACGCTTTGTCCGCCAAAAAGGTCAGTAATCAGTACTGTTTTTAAAAGTTTGCGTGCCGCGTATACGCCTGCCGCTGAGCCTCCTGGGCCTCCTCCAATTATTGCAACATCGTACATAGTAATAGGTGTCAGTTTACAGCATAGCGAAGCGAGAGGAAAGAGAATCTAATTCTCTTTCCCGAGAGAGCGACGGCGGTATTCTTGAATACCGCTTTTAGCTTTAAACAGCAACAAAAAAGCTGGATGATTCCAGCTTTTTTATGTATTTTTGTTTCTAATCCTAAACGCTATACCCTAAACCCTAGTCACTAGTTTTTTCTATTTCTGCGCAAGAATGCAGGAACGGCTGCCCATTCATCATCTTCTTCGGCTGGTTTTGGTGCTGGCATGTCGCGTCGTACTGGCGGGACGATCTCCTCGTCATCTACTCGACTTGGCATTACAGTATTGTATATTTTTCCTGCCTCCTCTTCTTTCTTCTCTTTCTTTGCACCGATTTGGAAGAGAGGTTGCCCATGCACACTTGGTGCCTCTTCAGGGAATCCAGTTGCAATGACGGTTACACGAACTTCGCCCTTCTTAAGTCGCTCATCTTTTGATGTGCCAAAGATAACTTTTGCATTTTTGTCGATTGATTCAGTGACAATTTGTGCTGCGGCCTGTACCTCAAGAAGTCCCAAGTCTTCACCTCCAGCAATTGAGAGCAAGACGCCTTTTGCGCCATTGATAGAAATATCGAGGAGAGGGGAGTTGATTGCCAAACGAGCTGCTTCTTCTGCTCGCTTATCGCCTTGTGCAATACCGACGCCCATCAAAGCAGAGCCTGCATCTTCCATGATTGATTTGATGTCAGCAAAGTCGAGGTTGATGTTGCCTGGTGTGGTGATGAGGTCAGAGACACCTTCAACCGCCTGTCGCAAAACTTCATCACAAAGCGCGAATGCACTTCTCACCGTCGTATTTTGATCAACAACTGCAAGAAGGCGGTCGTTAGGAATAACGATTAAAGCGTCTACTTCTTTGCGGAGTTCATCAAGACCTTGCTCTGCAAGGCGCATGCGTTGCTGACCTTCAAATGAGAATGGCTTAGTAACAACTGCTACGGTGAGTGCACCAGTCTCTTTTGCGATTTTTGCAACGATAGGTGCGGCACCTGTACAAGTACCTCCACCCATACCTCCTGCAATAAAGACCATGTCGGATCCGCGGAGCGTGTCTTGGATTTCAGATTGTGTTTCTTCAGCGGCGCGCTTACCAACTGCTGGATTCATTCCAGCTCCAAGGCCTCGTGTGAGATTTTTCCCAATGTGGATTTTTGCTTTTGCTGCTGACTGCTGAAGGTCTTGTGCATCAGTGTTGATGACGATGAAATCAACCCCTTTTACTTTCGATGCAACCATGTGGTTGATGGCATTTTTACCGGAACCGCCGATACCGATGACGCGAATTCGTGCTGATGACTCCATTTCTGAATGTACCTGTACCATGGTGCTTTTTTGAGTGTTATTAACTAGTCGCCTTATAATAGAGAAAATGAACCCTCGTTGCAATGTTTGACTTTTTTATCAAATTGATTCGTTATTTAATGAAAATGAACGACCTACGAGGTCGTTCATTTTCATTAAAAGCAGAATAGGGTGAGATGTTAGGGTAAAAATTGGCGCAAGAATCCCATGACGGAATTACTGACTTCTTTGATAGCAATGCCTGCGGTGGGACGAGCAAAGTTGTCACCGGTGAGTCCCCATATAGTAAGTCCATACGCGACTGCCCATGATGAGTCTTTTATTTTTGCATCACTAGCAATGTTGAGTGATGCAATTTTTGAATGAAGTTTCAATGCTGATTCTGCAATTTCTTTTATAGGGCCAATACCGGAACCACCTCCTGAAAGAACAATGCCTGCAGGGAGTAGTTGATCTTTACCAAGTTTTTTTAAATGACCATCGATGAGTTCAAAGATATCAGTGAGTCGCGCAGTCAAGATGTCATCAAATTTTTTCTTTGAGTAGGTAGCGTTGGTTATTGCACCGAGTTTCAATTGCTCCGCTTCATCAAGTGAGATTCTGAGTCCCAATGCAATATCTTTTGTGATGTCCATCGAGCCAATACGAAATACTTTCAGTGATACCGGCATGCCGTTATCAAATACAACTATTGAAACTGTTTCAGCGCCTATGTTTGCAAGAACGCACCCGGCTTTTTTTTCAGCATTTGAAAGGGTAATGATGGATCCTGCGAGAGGTGACGCCATAGTATCAGCCACGGCAATGTCAGCTCGCTCAACGGATTCAATGAGGTCGTTTACGTGTTGCTCTAAGCAGGTCACGAACAGTGTTTCGACAGAAAGTTTTGTTCCTTTCATTCCGTGTGGGCGACCTAACACTTCTGAACCATCTATTGAAAACACCAAAGGCACGGTGTGGAGAATTTTTCTGTTTACTAGTCTTCCTGATACATTTTCGCGAGATGCGTCAATCGCTTTTTCAATATCAAGATCAGTAACCTCAGCATCAGCTCGAGAAATAATTGCGTCTCCTTTGCCTCGTACTTCATCAAGTCCGATGCCACCGATAGAGAGAAAGGCAGTTTTTATTTTTACACCTGCAAATTCTGAAGCCTGTGCTGCGGCAATGCGAATTGATCGAGCTACATCGTCTGCGTTTACAATGTAGCCATGTCGAAGACCTTTTGACTCCGCGTATCCGGTGCCTATGATTTTAGGAAATAGAGAAGTTCGGTCTGCCGATTCGCGCGCAATGACAACACGCACCTGATAGGTGCCAATATCGATGCCAACTGCGATACGGGGTGCCATTGTAACTAGGGGATAGGGGTTAGTGATTAGGGGATAGGCGACGCTTCGTCGGGTCCGAAGGGATCATGACGCTAATCGTCGGATCCGAAGGGATCATGTCGGTTTTACCAGCAACGTTGTCGTCAAACCTATCGTATCACGGCTACACTAGTATGGATTGGGGATTTTCAGTATTTTGCAGAACTTTTTTTCGAGGGCTTCCATTTTTTTGCCGTGGTCGTGTCCTTGTAAGTGGAGCATCCCGTGGACAAAAAGAAAGGGGAGATAGGTGGCGGTATTCATTTTAAATTGTGGTGCCTTTTTTTTGACCACACTCATACAGATGTATATTTCTCCAGTTTTTTTGGATAGAGGGAAGGAAAGAATGTCAGTTGGAACATCTTTTCCTCGGTAGCGTCGATTCAATTCCTGCATTTTTCGTGGCGGGACGAAAACAAGTGAGAGTGCATATTCTTTACCGAGCACTTTTTCTTTCATCATTGAAAAAGGCACTCGCGGAAGTGAGTGCCTTGCTGTATTTGCGACTACGAACTTCATTTCTTGTTCTTTTCTAAAATTCAATAACTGAAATTTTGTAGTCTAGATATTGCTTTATTTTGCGCGCTTTTGAACACGGGCATTTGGATCAACGAGACCGAGTCTCTCCAAAGTAGCTGATTTTTCATGCTTAGCGATACGGCGGAGCGCTCCGGCACGGCGCTTACTCTGCGATAGTTCGCGTTGGCGGTATCGATTATTTTTGACGCGACGGATAATTCCAGCTCCGAGTACTCTCTTTGAGAAACGGCGCACCAAGCCCATGGTATTTTCGGTTCCGGTCTTTGTTACTGAAACATTAATCATTGTGGAGCATATTTAAGCATAGACTGCCCCCAGAAGCAACTTGAAATCGTTTTGTGTTTAGAGGATGTGTTTCTCCCTAAACCCTATTCGCTAACCCCTAACCGCTAGCTCCTGTGTCCTCGGCTCACATACTGTGCAAGCTTGTCGAGAGGTAGTGTCATTTGTGCTTGTGTAACGACTGAGCGCACGATGGCTGTTTGATCCAAGGCTTCGCGTTGTCCAATGATGGCAATATATTTACTGCCTGAGTCTGTCCCTTTCTGTACCTGATCACGCAGGCTATCCAACATCAATGCTTGACCTACTGCAACTTGGGCACGCCAGAGTGCCTCAAGCAATGCAAAAGAGCGAAGTTTTGCAGCGTCCCCAACGTGCACAATAAAGCACGCTGGCTCATCGTCGAGTGAATCAATGTCAACCCTTCCCTGCATTTCCAAGCTTATAGCGACCGATGGCTCTGCAAGGTTACCTCGTGCGCGTTTTGCACATTCGTCGTATCTACCACCACTTGCAACACGCACTCGTTCGCCTTTTTTGTTTGTTCCTTCAATTGCAAATAAAAGTTCTGATTCAATACCCGGTTCTGCAATCAGTCGAGACTGTATGGAATAGGTAATACCTACTGATTCAAAGAGGGAAAGAGTCGAGAGCATTGTCTTGCGTGAATTTTCCGAAAGGTAATCGATTGAGCGTGGCATTTGTTCGGCGCCCGGATCATTCCTCATAATCATGGTGCGGTAGGTTGAGTCTGGATCATGTGGGGTAATTTGCTTCAAATCTTCTGGAATTGCTTCGGGATGTTTTTTGAAAAAGTTTCCTAACTCACGAGTGAACCTTTTGCGTGACTCTGCATCACCTACTGATGATACGAGCACAGAAAGGTCAGTGAATCCCGCAACATCTACAATAGAAAGCGCTGTTTTTATTACTATGGCTGGTGCAATTGCGTGGCGCGTTGAAAAGATACCGAATGAAAGCAATGTGCCCGTACCTTTGCGTGATACTCCCCAAGATTGTGTTGGACCTTTGCCACTTTGAGCAAGGTTAACGAGTGCAACTGATGCTGTTGTTTTTTGATTCGTAGTTGCACTTGTGGCAACTAATGCTCGGCGTGGAATTGCTGCAGGTTGCGTTGTGAATCCGTATGCGTAGGCAATGCGTGCAATTGATTGCTCGAGAGATTCATTCTGTTTCCCTTTTTCAATTGATCGCATGTTTGTTATTAGTGATTAGTAGGTTAGAGAATTAGGTAAGAAAATTATTGCTGTAATGAAACTGAACCAGGGAATAGATGTATTCGGTTTGGTGGAAAGAGTCTCACCACTGGACGGCCTATAATGTCAGCACGCGGTAGGTTGCCCCACGACCTTGAGTCAGAGCTTTCGTTGCGATTGTCACCCATGACGAAGTATTCGTCGCTTCCGAGTGTGTATGTTGCATGCTCATCGCGCATGCGAGAGAGGTCAATGAAAGATTGATCGAGGGTGAATGGTTCTGTGTTTGCTCCGTGAATGATTATTTTTTTATTTATAGTTTCAATTGTTTCATTTGGTAAGCCTATGATGCGCTTGATGAAAAATGTTTTTGGGTCTTTAGGGTATCGCATAATAATGACATCACCACGTTTTGGGTCTTCAAAGTGGTAGGTAAGTTGGTCAACTATAAGGTATTCGTTGTTTTCAAATGTGGGCACCATAGATGCTCCACGTACAACAAAGGGTTGTGCGATGAACCAACGAACAGGGATAACAATGAGGAGTGCGATGAGTGCGAACTTGATTGTATCGGTGACAATCTCACGTCGCGTGTCATTCATAAGAAGAATTGTACGCTTCGCTACTATTGCGCGCAAGGTTGTTTTTGTTGTGCAATGCTATTTATGCAAAAATATTTTTTTCGTATACACTTCTAGGAGCGTTTAGCGTTTAGCGTTTAGCGTTTAGGGGTTAGCGTAATGTCGTAATAAAAATTTCTTCGTACCATCTTGAAACCTGAGTGATCCCTTCGGATCCGACGAAGCGTCGTCTAAACCCTAAACACTGTCCACTAAACCCTTCATTGTATGTACATCATCGTTGGACTTGGTAACCCCGGAGAAAAATACGAGCATACACGCCACAATGCGGGGCGTGTGGCACTTGATTGGTTTAGAAAGAAGTATGATTTTTCTGATTGGGAGTTTAATAAAAAATTGAACGCACACACCGCAGAAGGGAAGGTGGGAAAAGTGAAGGCATTGCTCGTTATTCCTGATACTTTCATGAATAATTCCGGTAAAGCTGTCCTAGGGTTGGTGAAATCAAAAAAAGCCGCATCAGAATTACTGGTTGTATACGATGACCTTGATATTCCCTTCGGTACTTTTAAGATTTCATACGGAAGAAGCTCTGGTGGACACAACGGTCTTGAGTCAATTATCCGTGCAGTGAAAACGAAAGATTTTCCACGGTTGCGATTTGGTGTTTCGCCAGCAACACCGTCTGGAAAATTAAAGAAGCCAACGGGAGAGAAAAAAGTTCTCGATTTTCTTTTAGGCGAGTTTGCAAAAAAGGAACGGGAGGTGATGCCAAAAGTTTTGAAAAAGGCAGGGGAGTCAATAGCAATTGTCGTTGAGGAGGGATATCAAGTAGGCATGAACAAGTGTAATTGATTGCTATGTCAAAAAGTTATGAGGCGGAAGAGATTGATACTCCAACGTCTCTTAATAGAGAAGAACAACAGTGGCAGGAACTTCATGATGAGGCGATGGTGGAGGCACAGCGTCGAGGTTTAACGGGGGATCTATTGCAAGCGTGGATTGATGAAACTACTTCTGCATATGTAAATGCAATGCGTTCTATTGCTGAGAGACGTAAGCGTGTCAATAAGAAGCGACATTAGGGTTTTACTGGCGGACGCCAGGATCCCCCACCCCTTTGAGGCGGGGGATTGGATGGGTGACCCGTTTTACCATAGGTATACTGTAGTTACAGCCATGATACGTCAGGGTTACGAGGGTTACTACACTGAAAGAGCGCGAGTTGGCCTTGCTGATGTTACTCGTAATGAAGATTCCTTAAGAAAAATTTTAAAGCGCGCTCGTAGGTTGTATGCACGTGGTGAATATTCTAATGAAACATTTTCAAATATTGAGGCAGATGCTCTTGCTGGTTTTGAATTTGCAAAAATATCTCGAGCATTCCTCAAACGAAAACTGCACTAATTTAAAAAACACCCCGTACGGGGTGTTTTTTAAATTAGTGCAGGAATTTATTTCTTAGTTTTCACGAATGAGAGTGTCATTCGATGCTCTTTTGGTTCAAAGAGCGTGATGGTGAATGGGTAGGTTTTACCAAGACCCAACATTTCTCGAAGTTCAGCCTCCGAAGCAAATTCTGAAACATGTACTAATCCAGCCACACCTTCTTCAATTGAAGCGAGTGCACCGTACTTGTTGTACTTAATGACCGCAGCATTTACTTCTCCGTCTTTCTTGTACTTCGCAGCTGCGATAACCCAAGGATCTTCCTGAAGTTGTTTCAAGGAGAGGGAAATCTTACCGTCTTTGATGTCGATAATTTTTACTTTAATTGGCTCGTTTACTTTTGCAAACACACGAGGATCCTCAACGAGGCCCCAGTCGATTTCAGAAATGTGTACCAAGCCTTCGAGTCCGTCCTCAACTTTCACGAAGATACCGAAGTCCACGATGCCGGTAACAGTTCCTTCTACAACGTCACCAACTGCATAGCGGTCAACGAGTGTTCCGCGAGCCTCTTTAGAACCTCCGCGTTCTGAGAATATGAGTTTTCCTTCACGAGGATCTGCAGTGATGATAGAAACTGACATGTTTGTGCCAATCAATTTCTTCAATTCATCCAAAATGAGTTGTTTCTCACCGTTTGCGACGCGTGGGTAATGCTCAGGCTTCAACTGCGAAGCAGGAAGGAAGCCCTGAATGCTCTGCCACGCAATAATAAGTCCACCTTTGTTTGCATCTTTAACAGGAAGCTCGAAGACAGTACCTGCGGCGATTGCTTTTTCAGCATCCGACCAGATCATTGCCTGACGCGCCTCCTTAAGAGAAAGCTCTATATACCCTTCTTTATTGTGGCTTCCGACAATCTTTGCAGATACGGTGTCGCCTAAAGCAACTTTGCGAAGTACATCACGAGCAGAAAGATATTCGCGTCCGTAAATGATACCCGTTCCGAAAGGTGGAAGGTCTATGTAAATTTTTCCTGAACCAATGAAAATAACGGGTCCTTCGACCGTATCTCCTTCTGCTGGTGGAATGACGCTTTCAAGGAGAAGTTTCTCCATCTGCTCATTGACCACAGGCGTTACTATTTCTTTTTTCTTAGACATTTAATCAGTAATCGATTGGGCGCTTCTAGGTTCTAGCTTCTAGGGGCTAGATTCTAGGAAGGATTAACACCAACCAAAGTGATAAAAAGCCCGAGGGCTTTGTGGGAAATTTATACCATATATATCAGCCAAGAACAAATTTATTGACATTGCCCATTCGAAATTCTAGGGTGTATGAACTAATGAATATACACACATGGCAAAACAAGAGAAACTGAAAAAACCAGAAAAACCATTCTCAGTAACTGGAGACAGACATGAAGACGCCAGAATAGCTGGTCTCATTATGGATGATATGGGTATTCCGCGCTTACTTGATCCAGTGCGTCCTCCTGTAAGAATGAGTCCAGATCGAAAGGCAGGCTTTGACTTGCTCATGGCGTTGCTATTACCAACAGTGGAAGAACTGCAAGAGGAAAGCAAAGCAAGAAGAGCGGAGCGTGAGACAGAGTAGTAAATTTTCAAATAGCTTTAATCAATAGCGCAGTTATTTTTATTCTAAATCGTTTGCCTATTTCGTAGATGGTATACGATGTATGTAATGGCTGAAGGCAATGAAGGATTTGGAGGTACGGATTTATCTGAAAATCCACCTGATGCATTGCGGAATGATATTTTTGTTAATTCAGTTTTTAATTTCGCAATGGCTACACGATTCGGCCCCTTATGGTGGATGATGATGTCTCATCCTCCAGTGTCACAGGACCAAGGTGGAATGAAGTAAAAGCTGAAAGCTCACCCGCAAGTCTGTTCACTGTTCACTGTTTGCTGTACACTTCTCAGAATGATCATTCAACGTGCGGGCGGATATTGTTTTAAGATTTCTTCAGGCGACACTACTATCGCCCTCAATCCTCCATCTTCAAAAAGTAAGCACAAAGTTTCTAAATTCGGTTCAGATGTTGTGGTCATTTCTGTACCTCACACAGATTGGAACGGGGCAGAGCAGGCAACACACAATGGTAAAGAGCCTTTTGTTGTGTCAGGTCCAGGGGCATACGAAGTTGGGGACATCATTATTACTGGCTACGGAACTCCTGGGGCTTATGGTGATGTGATGTCTGATGTTGGCAACACTGTCTATATAATTGAAATGGACGGCATTCGAGTGTTAGCGCTTGGGGCTCTCTCTGCTCCAAAACTACCTCCAGAAGTGAGAAGTGAACTTGATAACATTGGCATTGTTCTTGTGCCAGTGGGTGAGGATACTCTCGATGGAAAAGTTGCACATGACTTGGTAAACACTATTGAAACCAAAGTAATTATTCCTTATGCTATCGGCAAGGATGATGCCTTGAAAGTTTTTTTGAAAGCAGAAGGTGTTGCTGACACAAAACCAATTGACAAACTTACCGTGCGTGCAAAAGAACTTGCCTCTATGGATGGGGCAGTAGTGCTTCTGTCCTAAGTTTTGGTCAATCAGATACTCAGAGTATGTTCAAGGCTTTTGAAAAACTACGACGAGCTCCACACCATACTCGTGAAAAATTTACGGCATTAATTAGCGTGATTATTGTCGGGTTCATTACTCTCGTCTGGTTTGTGCTCTTTACGTTCTCAGTTTTATCTACTGATTTTTATAAGGCACCTACATCCAGTACAGCTTCTGAGGTTTCTCAGGTTAACCTTCAGGTGCCATTTTCTGAATAGTTTTTTCAATAATGCATAAGTGGTTTTTACCGCACCTCAGTGCTATAATTTAAGAAGAATATGGCTCGAAAGAAAGTGCAAACAGCACCTGAAGATAGTACTCCGGAGGCCGACATGGGCCTTCGTGTCATTTCACATTCAATTGTTACTGAAATGCGCGAGTCGTACCTCGACTACGCAATGTCCGTTATTACTGCGCGCGCTTTGCCTGATGTGCGTGATGGTTTGAAGCCAGTACATCGTCGCATTCTTTACACTATGCATCGTATGGGCCTCACGGCTACTTCAAAACCTCGAAAATCGGCTGCGGTAGTTGGAGATGTCTTGGGTAAATACCACCCACACGGCGACACTGCTGTGTATGAAGCAATGGTTAAGATGGCTCAGAACTTCACCATGCGGTATCCATTGATCATCGGTCAAGGAAACTTCGGCTCAATCGATGGCGACTCAGCTGCTGCTATGCGTTACACCGAAGCGAAAATGTCTAAACTCTCCGCTGATCTTCTTTCTGACTTGGATAAAGATACCGTTGAATGGCGTCCAAACTACGACGGTACTCAAAAGGAGCCTAATGTTCTTCCTGCGGGAGTTCCAAACATTCTTTTGAATGGAACCCTTGGTATTGCTGTGGGTATGGCAACTAATGTCCCTCCACATAACTTAGGTGAAGTGGTAGATGCCACCGTACATCTTATTGATAATCCGGATGCAACCGTTGATGAACTTTTGCAATTTGTTCAAGGTCCCGATTTTCCAATTGGAGGTATTGCGTTTAATTCAAAAGATATTGCCCATGCGTATGCAACAGGGCGCGGACCGGTAGTAGTTCGAGGAAATGCAGAAATTACTGAAGATAAAAAAGGAAACAACATCATCCTTATTACCTCTATCCCGTACCGTGTAAACAAAGCCGATCTCATCATAAACATTGCAGACTTGGTGCGTGACAAAAAACTGGAAGGCGTGAGAGATCTTCGTGATGAATCAACGACTGATATTCGTGTAGTGGTCGAGTTGAAAAATAACGCCCAACCACAGCAGGTATTGAACTACCTCTATAAGCACACGCAACTTGAAGACGCATTTCACTACAACATGGTGCTTTTGGTGGACGGTGTACCTGAAACACTCTCGCTTTCTGCAATCCTTTCGTATTTCATTGAACACAGAAAAGTTGTTGTAAAGCGACGCACTGAATTTGATTTGAGACGTGCGCAAGAGAGAGAGCATATTTTGCTTGGACTTAAAAAAGCACTTGATCACATTGATGAAATCATCAAAGTTATTAAGGCAGCAAAAGATGTTCAGAGTGCCCACACTGATCTCCAAAAGAAGTTTAAATTTTCAGAGCGCCAAGCTACAGCTATTCTTGAAATGCGCTTACAAAAGCTTGCAGGTTTGGAGCGTAAAAAAATTGAAGACGAGTTGAAAGAAATACAGGCACTCATTAAGGAATTGGAAGAAATACTTTCTTCAACAAAGAAAATAATGAAAGTGGTGAAGGCTGAGCTCTTGGCGCTTCGCGAGAAGTACGCTGATGAGAGACGTACCAAAATTGTGAAGGGTGGCATTAAGAATATGTCAGACGAAGATTTAATTCCTGACGAAGCTGCGATGCTCACACTTACTTCTACTGGATATGTGAAGCGCACCAGCCCAAGCGAGTATAAGAAGCAAAATCGTGGTGGCGTGGGAGTTATTGATTTGAATACAAAAGAAGAAGATTTTGTGACGCGGTTCTTGGAAGGCTCTACCCATGATTCGGTGTTGTTTTTCTCTGATCGCGGAAAGGTATATCGAACACGCATGTATGAAGTACCTGAAGGAAGGCGAGCCACAAAAGGTAAATCAATTATGAATGTACTCCCGCTTTCTGCGGAGGAGCGCATTACTTCAATAGTTGCATTGACTAAAAAATCAGCAACATCTTCTTTCATGCTCATTACCGAGAAAGGTGTTGCAAAGAAAGTGAAAGCAGACCAGTTTGAAGATGTACGCCGTTCAGGCATCATCGCGATGTCACTACAGGCAGGAGATAGTTTGATTGCTGTTCTTCCTGTTGAAAAAGGTGAGAGTGTCATTTTGGTAACCGCAGGAGGTCAGGCAATTCGCTTTAAGGAATCAGATATTCGCGAGATGGGACGAACGGCTGGCGGAGTGCGTGGCATGAAGTTTGGAAGTAAAGATAAAATAATTGCAGCAGATGTTATAAAGAATGAAAAAGAGAGTGAGGTTTTGGTTCTCGCTGATATGGGATACGGCAAGCGAACACCTGCAAAGGAATACAAAATACAAAAGCGTGGTGGCTCTGGTATTAAAACGGGCAAGGTAACTCCAAAAACAGGTTCAATTATTGCGGCGCGCGTCGTTACTCCAGAAATGTCAGAAATAATCGTTGCATCAAAAAATGGACAGGTAATTCGAACTGAGCTTTCACAAGTGCCAACACTCTCGCGTGCAACACAGGGTGTGCGTATCATGAAGCTCCGTGACGGTGACAAGATTGCAGCGTTTACGGCCTTTTGACTTCTAGCTGTCAGGTTCAAGCTTTCAGTTGCCAGCTTCTGAATTCTGAGTTTCAGAAAAGCTGACAGCCGAAATCTTTTAGAAATCAAAACCAAAAGTCAGTTTTCTCCCCACCTACGTTTTCGGTTTTAGGTAAAGACTATATACTGAAAATGTGTTCTTGAACCCTAGAGATATTCTTTCGCATCTTTCGATCACGGCGAACGCTAAAGTGGGGGATTTTGGGGTAGGTGCTGGGCACTATTCATTTGCCTTGGCTGAAAAGCTTGGTGCAGAGGGTACTATTTATGCTTTTGATGCGTTTGGCCCAGTGCTCGATGCTATTCGTCGGAAAGGGGAACACTATCCAGCTGAGTTTCATACATTGCAGTCGGATTTGAATGAGCCTATACCAATCGCAGAAAATCTTCTCCATATTGCTGTGGTGGCAAATATACTTCACCAAATTCGTGAGCGTGAGCGTTTTGTGATGGAGGTTGCGCGTGTAGTGCGCCCTCAAGGTACTGTTCTTGTTGTTGATTGGATCTCCTCATTTAAAAATATGGGACCTTCACCTGAGGCTGTACTGGCTCCGGGGGAGGCAGTACGTCTTTTTAGGCAAGCCGGTTTTGACACTGGAGATATGCTTCCTGCGGGCACACACCATTTTGCATTTCTTGCGACGCTACGCGAATGAATCCCATTGTGAAGTTTCGGCTTATTTACAAATAACGCATGGTATCCTAAAAGTTGTTCATGGTGAATATTCAAGTTTGTATTAATACGAGCTTGTGCAAAAGCACGAGCCGAAACTCTACAACAGGATGAAGCTTTTTAATGTAATCGTGGTTGGTATTTTTCTTGCGCTCGCCATTGGTGCAGTCATTATTTTCGCAACGTTCACTTCGTTGAATAAAAATAGTGTTGGCAAAGTGTCTGTGTGGGGCTCGCTTCCTCTCTCTACTTTTGAAGCAGTAATGGGTGGTTTGCAGGAAGGAAACAGCACCTATGATGGTGTTACATACACATTTGTTCCTGCTCCTGAGCTCATTTCAAATCTTGTTGAAGCCATTGCTGCAGGTAGAGGTCCTGATTTGGTTATTTTTCCTGCTGAATATTTACTCTCTCAAGGCGATAAACTGACATCTATTCCCTATAGCAATGTGAGTCGGCGTGAATTTCAGAACACCTTCATTCAGGCAGGTGAGGTGTTTTTGGCCAATGATGGCATAAAAGGAATCCCATTCACTGTTGATCCTTTAGTGATGTATTGGAATCGTACATTGTTTGCAAATGCAGGTCTTGCACAGCCACCAAAGTTTTGGGATGAACTTTCTGACATAGCTCCGCGTCTTACAAAAACACAAGAAAATGGAACATTGACTCAAAATTCTGTTGCACTTGGTGCGTGGGATAACATCTTTCACGCAAAGGCTATTTTTCTTACACTTGTTCATCAACTTGGAAACCCTGTCGTTGGAAGAAATAGCGAAGGAGCATATGTATCTATGATTTCAGAAGGAGCTGTGGAGAGCGGTGCCCTCACACCGGTAAATTCAGCCGTTCGTTTTTATACTGATTTTTCTGATCCAGTAAAACCTGTGTATTCGTGGAATCGCTCAGCGCCAGAATCGCGGAATGCATTTCTTGGAGGAGGGGTGGCTATGTATTTTGGTTCCGTGAGTGAACTCTTGGGGATGCGTCAGGCAAATCCAAATTTAAACTTTGATGTGGCACCGGTCCCGTCAGTTCGAGGTGGCGGAGCGGGGGTTTCAGCCGAGGTGACGGCACTCTCGATTCCCCGAGGAAGTCGCAACATTGGGGGAGCGCTTGCAGTTGCGCTTGCACTTACCTCTACAGACTCCCAACGAGCGCTCTTGTCGCTTATTTCACTTCCTTCAGTTCGAAGAGACGCGGTATCAAATAATCCAAATGATCCATACGGTGCAATGTTTCAAAATGCCGCAGTGCTTTCATTTTCGTTTCTTGATCCCGATCCATCAGCAACGGACGGAATTTTTAAAAGGATGATGGAAAGCGTATCCTCTGGAAAGCTTCGGGTAACAGAGGCATCACAAGGCGCACACAGCGAATTGCAGGCACTTTTGAGGTAAAGGTTAGGCGACGCTTCGTCGTGTCCGAAGGGACCAGGTTCGTCGGATCCGTAGGGATCATTTAGTGTATAGTGTTTAGATACATACGAAGAAAAATATTATGAAAAAAATATTTGCACGAGCTTTCCCGTTTTCTCTATCGTTAGCATTGCCTTTTGTTGTACTTGCATCTGGTTGCGATAGCGCGACCGCAGGAGGTCTTTGTAA
The DNA here is from genome assembly GCA_041658485.1 of Minisyncoccota bacterium. Lineage (GTDB taxonomy): Bacteria > Patescibacteriota > Minisyncoccia > Phycocordibacterales > Phycocordibacteraceae > Phycocordibacter. Next base: position 56,895 of record JBBAAE010000002.1, on the reverse strand, counting down.
TCCTCTTGGATATAATTCTCTCTGGGAATTTTTACAGCGAATGCTTCAGTTAATTACTCAAATTGGTTTTCCTGTGATTGTGCTTTTCATTGTATTCATAGGGTTTAAATTCATCACTGCCGAAGGTAAGCCTGAAGAGATTGCAAAAGTGAGGAGTCTCTTTTTCTGGGCGATTATCGGCTCTTTAGTGGTACTTGGCGCTCAAGCACTTGCACTCGCAATACAGCAAACTGTTAACAATATTCAGGCTGGCTTGTAAAAATATTTATGACATTGACATCGATTATTAACACCATGACGGATGTTGTGACGTTAGCGGTTCCGTGGGTTCTCGTATTTTTGATTTTTTATTGGAATGCGTACAAAATTATTTTTGACGCCGACAACGCAGAAAAAAGAAAACAAGCGCTCCCTCGTCTTATATGGAGCATTGTTGCACTCGCCGTAATATTTTCTTTGGGTGGAATCGTCAATATAATTAGCAACACACTTCTTGGCTCAAGCAACTCAACCTTTGCACCCTCTAGCTCAAGTTCTTCATCGGAGTCACCTGAATTATTAGCTGGGCCAAGAAGTGGCAATCAAACAGCCCCACCAGGTTCTTTTGGTAATCCACGGACTTCACCTTTCAATCCCGATTTAAATGATCCCGGCTTTGAAAGAGTGCCACCAACTTCATCTAATCCAAATCCAATACAGGATATTTAAAAAATTATATATTTTCATATGAAAAAAATAATCGGAGCAACTTTTATTAGCGCAATGGCACTCGTACCAGTTTCAACCTTTGCGGCTGCAAGTACTATTCAGGAAGTATTACGCAATCTCAATCTCCCGCTCCAGTTGGCAACAACACTTGTAGTAATGCTCGCACTCCTCCTCTTCTTTTGGGGTTTGGCTATGTATGTCTTCGGTTCTTCTAATGACGAAAAACGAAAGAAGGGTGTACCCATGATGATTTGGAGCATTGTCGCTCTTTTTGTGATGCTTTCCATAGTTGGCATCATTAATATGCTTCAGGCTACCCTTCAAGTTGGAGGAGGGAGTTTGCAGATCCCAACTATTACCAGAGGTAGGTAGCCTGTATTAAGATGGATGTTTTCTCAGGCTCTCCGTTAAGGGTTCTCCACATACCCTTATTACATTCTCCTTTCAAACAGGGGAAATGATACAATTAAGGCTGACTTATTATTCAAGAGATTTATCTCGTTATATTTAATTGTTCGTAATTATATGAAAGGATTTTTAAGAACTGGTATTGCTACTGTAGTCGCTTTTGCTCCATTTGCGGCATTTGCTGATGTTGGTAATGCACTTGGAAGAATCGGTGACCTCATCTCCCAAGCGACACCGATCGTTGTTGCTCTCGCTCTTCTTGCGTTCTTCTGGGGTTTGGTTACGTACATCTTTGGTTCTTCAAATGATGAAAAACGAAAGAAAGGTATTCACATCATGGTATGGGGTATCATCGCCCTATTTGTCATGCTCTCAGTCTTCGGTATCATTAATGCTCTTCAGAGCACTTTGGGTGTCCAGAACACACAAATCTCAATTCCTAAAGTTACTCCGGATGTAGACGGTGGTGGTACAGTAGGTATCTAACGTCGAGGCTATAGGCATTTACTGAAAAGGAGTTTCTTCAAGTATGGCAGACTGATCCTGTATTTTTTGGGATTGATTCGTTGGGCATACGCTAATCATCAACTATATGAAAGGATTTTTAAGGGTAGGTATCGCAACTGTAGCAACTCTCTTACCCTTCGCTACATTTGCCGCTGAGACTGCCCCTAATGACATCCTCTCTAAATTTATCGCTAAGATTGTTGAGTTGATACTCACACCAATTTTAGGTCTCTTGTTTGCCTTGGCCTTAATGTACTTTGTTTGGGGTGTGACGGTGTTCATTGCACAAGCAGATAATCCTGAGGAAAGAAAAAAAGGAGAACGAAAGATGCTTTGGGGGATCATTGGATTCTTCATAATGGTATCTGTTATAGGCATCCTGACTGCTGTTACGGGAACCTTCGGGGTTAGTTTGCCGAGGTAATCAATACAGAAATAGAGACTATTAAAAACACTCCGCAAATAGTGGGGTGTTTTTAATTTCAAGTGTCTACACTGAGCGAGTCATTGAATCGGAGTGTGGGGAAAGGGGACTTGGCTACAACTCTCGGCTCACCTACGTTCGCCTCGGTCGCAGCCCCGCCTCACGGTTTTTCGCAACGAAAAACATCGTTCCGGCATTCAAGTCCTCACGCACACAAAGCAGTTTGCGTGCTTTCCGCCTACACTCGTAAACTCGTTGTGGGCGGAAGAGGACTTGAACCTCCACCCCTTGCGGGACCAGCTCCTAAGGCTGGCGCGTCTGCCAATTTCGCCATCCGCCCAAGAGGGGATTGTACACTAATCTTAATTAAAGTGGGTAGTATTTTTTGTGGTCACGAGTTTAGCTAGGGCTCGGCCACAACTCTCGGCTCACCTGACGCTTCGTCATACTGGCGAGTGCAACTGTTCGCCTCGGTCGCAGCCCCAGCTCGCGACTTTCTGAAACAGAAAGTAACGCTCCGCTTTTCGAGCTCTACACGTAAGCGAAACTATTCGCTTACTCGGGCGCACAGCAAAAAACACTACTTACGTAGTGCTTTTTTATGCTGTGCGCCCGGTAGGGCTCGAACCTACGACCGTCTCCTTAAGAGGGAGTCGCTCTACCAACTGAGCTACGGGCGCGACTGAGAAGGGTAATAAAAGCGGAACGCTTGTATTACCTTCGATGGCGCCGCACGAAAGATTTTCTTACGGCGCGAACGAGAAGGGAAATGAGGACGGAACGTCTTCATTTTCTTCGAGAGAGCGACCCGAAATAAAAGCTTTGCTTTTGTTACGGGCGCGAGTGCCTCCTCCTCTTTGTTTATATCCGCCCGAAAGGTTTCCTTACGAGCGGACCTGCTTATACTACCCGATTTTCCTCCTGAATCAATAGTCTAAAGGGTCTATTTTAAAACTCATACACATACAGTGTGTGTTTGTGTCTACCGCTAACAACTACAGTTTCAATTGGTTCTTTTGTTTTAAAAGGGAAGTCACAAGAAACAACTCGGATTCCTTTTTTTAATTCTGCTTCGAACTTTGGTAAAAGTTTCTCCACAACTTCAGGAAATAGATACATGTATATGTGTGTTGCATTGTTGAGCGGTACGCGTGAGAAGTTTCTGAAAAGGGTTTTCACATTCTTTAAAGGTTTTCGCCAGAAACGAATTTGGGTGAGAGTGTAGGGAAGTGGTGCTTTCTCTACACCTGTCGCAAATGCCTCTGGATATGCTGAGGCCATTGTAGCGATGACGCGTCCATCGCCAGAGCCGAGGTCGTAGAATTGGTCACCTGCTTTCATTGGCAGTAATCGCGTTACTTCATCAATCACATGCTGAGGTATTGGCACATAGGGTACTTTAGTTGTGATGATGCCGTAGCTCATTAACAATAAAAAAAAGAAGCACACTAACCAAATAAGTATTAGTAATACATACAGGGCTAGAACAAGGAAAAGAGTCATATGTGCGAAGCAGTATATCGTATCTTTTTGCGAGTGCCGGGGGAGGGAATCGAACCCTCACAATCTTACGATTACGACATCTTAAGTGTCGCGTGTCTACCAATTTCACCACCCCGACTTTTTAATCCTTTCTTTTCTTTTTACCTCTTCCCATTCTACCGCGATGAGTTGGCTTCATGCTATGGCAGTTGGGGCAGAGAACCCGGAGGTTCTCTATGCGGTTATCATGTCTGTCTCCGTTGATATGGTCAAGCTCTAAAGGTAGGTACCCGCCTTCTGCAATTTTTGCCCAGCCACATTCTTCACACGTAGGCGACTTCAGATTTGCCTGAAAGAGTCGTTTTTTTAGTTTGAAACTCTGGTAAGTGCTATTTTTTACGAGTATGTTCTCAAGGGGAATAAGTGGCTTTCCTATCCCTCGCATTCCTTTGTTCCAAGGTGTACTCACAAAGTGAATTGTGTCGATTTTTTCTTCTCGTACATATTTTTTGAGCTGATCGTAGTTTCCGCCAGCTTCCCGAAGTTTTAACTTCAACAAAACTTGTCTCATGCTCACTGATGTGCGAACTGCGTACTGTAGTTGTTTAAGAGTCCAAGAACGCCTTCTTCCCATGCGTTCATTGTATCACATACGGTAGATTGCACATGTGAGTTTTCAACTCTACATCTACCATTATAATATCTTTTTGAATTTTTATTTGTTACACTCAATTTGGAACTAAGCGAATACTTTACGCAAGAGTTGTGAAGCTCAGTTTAGTACTAAGGCCACGTGGCGAAGTGGAAACGCAGCGGTTTGCAAAACCGATATTGCGCGGGTTCGATTCCCGCCGTGGCCTCCAAATTAATTTTGTTCAGTGTCTTCAGCAACGCTCTCGCCCATATCAGGGTCGGGAAGAAAGGTAACTCGAGGCACGGTATGGAGTCTCGCCTGTGTTTTTAAGAAAACGAGAAATTCTTGTCGTTGACGCGATAGGAAATCTGCAACCGCATGCGTTTGTTCTTTTGGTAATACGCTCACAAAGATTTGTGCTGTTTTCCCACCATCAGCAATATGTACTTTAGTAACAGTAATGAGTGAACGACGATTTGATTCACGGTTAATGAACTGTGCGGCTGCAGCACTTAGTGCTGATATAAATCGTTCGTCTCTATGGATTTGGTCTCGTGGCATACAGGGTTATGCTTTTTTGAACATTGCGCTTATGGTGTCGCCTGCAACAATATCCGCCTTTGATTCTATTTGTGCTCCGAATTCCATTCCTTCGACTATTTCATCAACATCAGCGCGCTGTGTTTGGAGATTAACTACTTTTCCCATTCCTACCTCAATACCTCTGCGGTGTATAAGTACCTGATCTTTGAGGTGGATGATTCCGCTCTGCACTTTTCCTCCGACAACATGTTTTGAGCCAGAGCTTGAAAAATGTTTAATGATTTGAGCAGTACCAGAAATTGCTCCCTCCTCCATTTCTGGTTTGAATTTTTTTATTTCTTCTTGAAGCCAATCGCCGAGTTCGTAAATGATTGCGCGCGTTTCAATGGTGATGCGTTGCCTTTCCGCGAGGTCTTTTGCTGAAGCGTCTGCCTTCACATTGAAACCAAGAACAATAGCAGGGGAGAAACCAATAAATGGTCTGATGTCGTTATCAGAAATTGGACCAACAGTGCCAGAGACAATGTGCAATTCAATTCCTTCTTCTGAAATTTTTGCGAGTTCATGTTCAAGGGCTTCAAGTGAACCGGCGGTATCTGCTTTGAGTGCTAGTCGCACGAGCGTACGCTTCCCTGCACCCTCGACTGCGCTACCGCGTGGTTTCGCTTGAGTAGGTTGTCGTGCTTCATCGGTGAGTTTTTCAGCCTCTTTTTTAGTTTTGACTATTGAAAGAACGCTCCCAACTTTCGGCTCAGAATCAAATCCGGTTATGCGTGCAGGTTTACCACAGGAAATTTCTGTAACCTTTGCTCCTGTAAAATCTTCTAGTGTACGAAGTGGTGCCATGGCGCTCCCTATTACAGCAAAACCACCAACAGCTACTGTTCCTGAGCGGACAATGACAGTCGCACTTATTCCCGCTTTTGGATCTCGAGCAGATTCTATAACGATTCCTTCTACTTCTTTTGTTGCATCGCAGGTGATGGAGTGTAGGTCAGCGACGAGTCCAATGAGGTCAAGTAACTCCGGTACGCCCGCCCCTGTTTTTCCAGAAACTCCCATAAAGGATATGTCGCCACCTAAGCCTTCAAGGTAAATGCCGTTCTTCATTACGCTTTCTTTTGCGCGATCCAAGGAAGCCGTGTCTTTATCAATTTTTGTGAAGGCCACAATAAAAGGAATGCCTGCCTCCAGTATTGCCTTATGTGCCTCCAAAGTTTGTGGTTTTACGCCGTCATCAGCTGCAACTATTAGAATAGCGATGTCAGCAGCAGCGCCAGCTCGGGCTCGCATTTTCTGAAACGCTTCATGTCCTGGAGTATCGATGAAAGTAATGTGTCTTTCTCCTTCAGCTCCTGTATGAGTAACCTCATATGCTGATACACGCTGAGTGATACCACCTGTTTCCTTTGCAGCGACTGCGGATTTTCGTATGTAATCTAAAAGTGTCGTCTTGCCGTGGTCAATATGCCCCACAATTGCAACAACTGGTTGGTGACATTCTTTAGGATTGGCTGATCGTGGGCTTGTCATAGTGCAAGAGAAACACAAAAACGCTTCTTAAGCAAATAGCGTGAGAGCCGTATATTAGGATTTTTCGGACGCAAGTGTTTTTTTTGCGTCGGAAATCGCACCTCGCTCTTCGTCAGACAGCTCGCGTTCTGACAGAAATTTTTTAACTGCCTTTGCATATACACGCACGCCATCTCTTGCATGAATACCAGAAAGTACCGCACCATCTCCTTTTTCATCAAGTAATGCAAGGATAAAACTTTGCTGTCCGCCTTCTCCGCCAAATGGATCGAAGCGTCTTACTGCGATCCCGCGAATGCAGGTTTCTAATCGTGCATCAACATTGTTAAACGCTACGGTAGATTTTGTGGCATGTTCTTCTAATGCGTCCACGCGTTCTTGTAGTTTCCGAATAGTACCTTCAAGTGTTTTTCCATCTCCGCCTCGCACGAGTCGTCGCAATCTTCGGAAGAGAAATAGGTCTTGAATGAGGGCCCACGCTACGAGAATAGTAAGCCCAGAAAGCACGGGGTTTCCTTGAACAGCTTCAAGGACATGTTGGAGTACGATATGAACGGTTTCCATGAGTATCAGAAGATTATAGCGTATGTTTTGTGTCGTAGTCGCTGTATTATAGAAGTATGTCTTCCACGCATGGTCGTATTTATCTTGATAACGCATCCGCAACAGTGGTGCACCCTAAAGTCGCGAGGGCTGTATACAGTGCCTTAGAAGATATTCCAGGAAATCCAAGCGCACCACATACCGAGGGACGAAAAGCCTATGAAGCGATTGAACGTGCACGGAGTGCTATTGCTCAAACGCTCGGAGTTAAGTCAGAAGAACTTATTTTTACATCTGGCGGTACTGAATCAAATAATCTTGCTATTTTCGGCGTCATTGATGCGTTACACAAAAAAGGAATTGCGTATACTGACATACACATTGTCACAACATCGGTTGAGCATAGTTCTATTTTAAAGACTCTTGAAATTCTTCAGGGTAGAGGTGTCGCAGTTACCTATGTTGCTCCTGACTTCGATGGGATTGTTCGTGTTCAGTCAATCGCGAGTGCAATACAACCTAAGACAGCGCTGATAACACTAGCGCATGTGAATAGCGAGACGGGTGTCATTCAGCCATTAGCCGATATCAGTACTGAAATATCAAGATGGAAGGGGAGGGAGGTTAGTACCTTTAGACAATTAGTTCCTGAAGTTTCGTTCCCAATTTTTCATGTTGATGCTGCACAGTCTCCGTTGTATAGCGAAGCGAGTCCACATGCATTTCGAGCAGATATGGTTTCGTATGATGCGCAGAAACTTTGTGGGCCGAAAGGTGTTGGTATTTTGTACCGCGATTTCGCTGTCCCATTGGTTCCTATGTGGGGCGGAGGAACCCAAGAGCGAGGTGTTCGACCAGGAACTGAAAATGTTGCTGGAATAGTTGGTGCTGGTGTAGCGTTTGTCATTGCAAAAGAGGAAAGAGCAGTGCGGGAGGTGCGTGTACGAGAATTGCGAGATTATTTAATTGAGTTAGTGCGGGACGTTGCACCTGACGCTGAACTTATTGGACACCCAAAACGACGAATCGCCTCGAACGCACTTTTCGCTATTTCTGGTATCGACGGTGATTATCTTTCAGTGTTGATGGATGAGGCTGGTGTTGCCGTGTCACCACGGAGTGCCTGTGTAGGTACAGGTGGAAATGTATCGCATGTAGTTATGTCACTCACTGGCGATGAGAAAAAAGCCAAAGGCACTATTAGGTTTTCACTCGGCATTGATACAACACGACTTGATATTGAACGAGCCGTCACGGCTTTTAAAGGCGCCCTCAAAATTGCCCGAGGAGGTATTCACTAATCATTCACTATAGTTCCTTGCTGTTCAACCCTAAACGCTATAACCTGAGGAGAGAGTAGGATTTAGTCAAAAGGTAAAAGCTGAAAGCTAGCACCTATTCCCTAGAATTTTCCCTAAACCCTAAACCCTAAACCCTAAACGCTACCCTCTACTTAATCTATGGATATCGAAGACCTCTCAAAATTTCAAATAGTACTCCTCGTCATTTTGGTGTCATTCGTTACATCAATTGCTACTGGCATTGTTACCGTGTCGCTTCTTGCTGCAGCGCCTACAGGAGTAACGCAAACAATTAATCAGGTTGTTGAACGCACTATTCAGACTATTGTTCCTACTAATATTTCGACACCTGCAACTACTAAAGAGACTACTGTTGTTGTGAAGGAGGATGACCTCATCACCGCTTCAATTTCCGCATCACTAGGGAAAACTGGTCGTGTCTTTGCTGGGGTTTCCACTACGACGCCAATCGTTGGTCTTGCCGCGCAGATTGGCCCTGCACTTTTTGTTACTGACTCAAGTATTGTCGGCAAAGATCATCTTGTTGTTGTCGGTGGTACGCAAGCGGTATACACAGTGTCACAGCAGTTTCCTGAAGTAGGTATCGCATTTCTTGTTCCAAAAGATTCCGACACAAAACTCGGTGCGCCGTTTAGAATTGGTGATGTTGGTGCTTTGAAGCTCGGTGCAACTACGGTGGCACTGGTAAGTGTTACGCAAGAACGTGTAGTCATTGGTGCGGTATCGTCACGCACAGTATCTACCGATGTTGTTCCAGTAAAAGGGGCATCGGCGATTTCAGTTCGAAATATTGATACAAATATAAACGCGACCCTAGTTCCAGGAACACCACTGGTGAATATTTTTGGTGATCTCGTGGGTATTTCAACGAGTGTTTCCCAAGCGTCTGGTGGAAGTGGAACCTTCATTGCTACAAGCGATATTTTGACGGTCTTTTCGTCATCACACGCAAGCTCTACTCCAGCGAAAGTGAAGTAGCTTCTAGGTGCTAGGTTCTAGTTTTAATTTCAGAAAAGCTAGAGCCTAGAACCTTTTGCAACGACTTACCTTGTACTAGGTTCATCCATCTTGTAACAAAATAATTACTCGAGTGGTATAATAGAAGTATGCCACCACCATTTGGAAATTTCACAACAAAAGCAAAAGAAGCCGTACGCAAAGCGCACGAGATTGCTATTGAGCGTGGTCAAAACCATGTGAGTTCACTGCACCTTGTTGGTGCTCTTGTTATGCAGGAGGAGTCAATTGTGCTCGCTATCTTGGAGCGACTGGATGTTGATACCGTTCTTTTTACAGATTCCGTTATTGAACTTTTGGAAGTTCCTCCAACAGGCTCTGTGCTCTCGCCCTCGTACCAGCTCTATTTGACACCAGACTTGGCGCAGGCGCTTGAGGCTGCGGTAAAAATTGCAACAACATTTAACGAGTCGTTTGTTTCAGTTGAACATCTATTCCTCGGTATTCTTGAAAATCCAGGGCCCGCTGCTGAGATTTTTAATCGCTTTCGTATTGACCGTACTGCTGTCGTATCTGTTATGCAGGAGTTTCGTGCAGGACGCACCAATGAACCCGAAGCACCAAAGAAGATGCGTGCCTTGGGTAAATACACCAGAAATCTCACGAAGCTCGCGAGCGACAACAAGCTCGATCCAGTCATTGGGCGTGATATTGAAATTAATCGAGTTATTCAAATTTTGTCGCGTCGCACAAAAAATAATCCAATCCTTATTGGTGAAGCGGGTGTTGGAAAGACTGCTATTGCAGAAGGACTGGCAAGTCGCATGGCAGTGAATGATGTACCTGAGTCTTTGAAGGGCAAGGAGCTCTTGATGCTTGATCTTGGCATGCTGATAGCTGGTACAAAGTATCGTGGCGAGTTTGAAGAGCGACTTAAGACAATCATGAAGGAAGTTGAAAAGTCTGACGGTAAAGTCATTCTATTCGTAGATGAAATTCATACACTCGTCGGTGCAGGTGCTGCTGAAGGTGCAATGGATGCATCAAATATGTTGAAGCCCGCTCTTGCTCGTGGGGATTTCCGCGTTATTGGTGCAACAACACTCAAGGAGTATCAACAACACATTGAGCGTGACCCCGCGCTCACGCGTCGCTTTCAGCCCGTGTTTGTACAAGAACCTTCAATTGAGGATGCAGTGGCGATACTTCGAGGTCTACGAGAGAAATACGAACTGTATCACGGTGTGCGTATAACGGACGCAGCTATTGTTGCTGCAGTAGGGCTTTCGAGTCGTTACATCACTGACCGATTTCTTCCAGACAAAGCTGTCGATTTAATTGATGAGGCCGCATCTGCGTTGAAGATTTCCCTTGAAAATAAACCACCAGCACTCGAAGAAACTGATCGGAAAATTCGTCGACTCGAAATTGAATTTGAAGCATTGCGAAAAGACGAAGATGCACATGTGGGAAAGAGTACGAAGGTGCGTTTGCGTGCCATTGAAAAAGAAATTGCTGAACTTCGTGAGAAAACAGCTGATTTGGAAGTGAAATGGAAGAATGAAAAAGAAGTGTTACTTGCTATTGGAGTCACCAAGAAAGAGCTTGATCAACTTCGTGCAGAAGCAGAGTCTGCTGAGGCTCGCGCAGATTTGGCACGTGTGGCTGAAATTCGCTACGGTAAATTGCCAACTCTAGAGAAAAATTTGGAGCGGGAGCTCGACAAACTAAAGCGTTTTCAACGCTCTAGGAGAGTGCTCCGCGAAGAGGTAACCGATGTTGATATTGCTGAAGTGGTAAGCCGATGGACCGGCGTGCCGGTGTCGCGCATGCTCGAGGCTGAAGCAAAGAAGCTTGCTCGAATGGAAGAAGATCTCAAAGCTTCTGTGGTGGGACAAGATGATGCTGTGCGTCTTGTGTCGGATGCGGTAAAGCGCTCGCGTGTAGGTATCGCTGACCCCAATCGCCCAATTGGTTCATTCCTTTTCTTGGGACCTACGGGGGTAGGAAAAACAGAGCTATCCAAGGCGCTCGCAAAGTTTATGTTCGATGATGAATCCGCAATCATCCGTGTCGACATGAGCGAATTCATGGAAAAGCATTCAGTGTCTAAAATCATTGGTTCACCACCGGGCTATGTTGGGCATGAAGAGGGAGGTTCACTCACTGAAAAGGTTCGTCACCGTCCGTACGCCTTGATTCTTTTCGATGAGATTGAAAAGGCACATCCTGAAGTGTTTAACATCTTGCTCCAAGTTCTCGACAACGGACATCTCACGGACGCTAAGGGCAGGAAGGTTAACTTCAAAAACAGCATCATCATTTTGACTTCAAACATCGGAGCTGAGTTCATCGATAAGATGTCGAGCTTCGGATTTAGCTCAGCAAATGGCAGTGATGTAGCTGAATATGCCATTGCCAAAGAGAAAGTCATGGGTCGTCTGAAAGATTACTTCAGACCAGAATTCTTGAACCGTCTCGATGAGATTATTGTCTTTAACATTCTCTCGGTAGAAGCAATAAAGAACATTGTTGATATGCAGGTGAAGATTGTGGAAGAGAGACTCGCTACGAAAGACATTAAGCTCGCGATACATCCTGAAGTGTATGCGTACCTTGCTAAAGAAGGCTATAGCCCTCAGTACGGCGCACGACCATTGAAACGCTTGATTCAATCTAAGATTCTCACGCCGGTAGCATCGTTTATGGTGTCCCGTGGCGTGATGCAGGGAGGTACCGTGAGCGTCAGCATGAAGGGGAATGAGTTTGTTTTTGATGTTGTGAAGAGTGCCCGTGCTACTAAGTCACACCGTGCGAAAGTCGGAGCGGCGAGTTCAAAAAACTAAAGAAAAGTGTTACTGTAGCAACTAGCCATAACTGGCTAGTTAGTTGCGTCGGTACTCAAGTGGTCAACGAGGGGAGACTGTAAATCTCCTGACTTCGGTCTTCGTTGGTTCGAATCCAACCCGGCGCACCGCGACGGAAAAACACCAGTTTCATACTGGTGTTTTTTGTTGCCATGGCACGAGCTGGATTCGAACCGCGGGCTCCCGATTTCTTAGGTTGTAATCAACCTTTTGAAATCGCAGTGCACTAAATTTATTGTTGCCCGCAACGACTGGGAAGGAGTGAAGGTTTCGAGCTCAGCAGAGCGAGAGGCGAATCCAACCCTGGGATCGCGGAAAATCTCCGTCAGGAGATTTACCCATGTCCGCACAAATGACTTTTTTGCTGGATTCGAAAAATAAGGGGTGTTTTGTTTGTGTCTTATACCCCTAGGGGGTATAATACTATAATGAAGTCTGATACTAAGAAAAAAATTGTTCGTCGTCTCCAAATTGTACAAGGTCAGCTAAAGGGCCTGATGAAGATGATTGAAGACGAAAAATACTGTATTGAGATTATTACGCAGTCGAATGCAATCAAGGAGGCGCTTTCCGGAGTGGAAAATCTTATGCTTGAAAACCACCTATCTACTCACGTATTACATCAGATGAAGAGCGGTAAAGAAAAAAGAGCTATCGATGAGATGTTGAAAGTGTACAAGCTAATTCAAAAGAAAAAATAATATGGACCACAACCACTCGCCTCATCACCAACATGAGGCACAGCATGACAAACACGCCGGGCATCACACTGCCGACTTCTTAAAGAAGTTCTGGATTTCTTTGGTACTTTCCGTCCCCATTTTCTTCTACTCAGAAATGGCTATGGAGGTTTTTAATATTCGTGGTCCCGAGTTCATCGGGTGGCAATACCTTTTGCTTCTACTCGGCTCGGTTACCTACTTTTACTGTGGTTGGGTATTTCTCCAAAGTGCATACCGGGAGCTAAAAGACAGATTGCCCGGCATGATGACGCTCATTGCCATTGCAGTTACTGCCGCTTACGCGTATAGCACCTTCTCAATACTCTCAGGCGGGATGCATGACCTGATGTTTGAACTCGCGTCTCTCATAACAATTATGCTTCTTGGTCATTGGATTGAAATGAAATCTGTCACCAACGCACAAGGGGCACTCAAAGAATTATCAAAACTGCTCCCTGATACTGCAGATGTTATTCGTGGTGGCTCTACGATAACGATCTCAATTTCTGAACTTAAGGTTGGCGATGTTGTTTTGATAAAGCCGGGCTCAAAAATCCCCGCTGATGGCAAAGTAATTGAGGGGCTATCAAATGTAAATGAATCTATTCTTACAGGAGAATCGAAGCCAGTGCGAAAAACTGTAGGCGCCGAGGTCATCGCTGGTTCAATAAATGGAGATGGTAGCCTCACAGTTGAGATTAGTACCATTGGAGAGAAAACGTTTCTTGCAGGAGTAATGCGCCTGGTAGCTGAGGCACAGGCGTCAAAGTCGCGATTACAGGTGCTTTCAGATCAAGCTGCGTTCTATCTCACCATTGTAGCTATCGTTGGTGGGGGTATTACGTTTACAGCATGGATCGCTCTAGGCGCCGGCACTCTCACCGCCGTCGAGCGTTTTGTCGCCGTTCTCGTAATTGCCTGTCCTCATGCACTAGGTCTGGCAGTACCGCTAGTTGCTGCGATATCAACAACAATGGCAGCAAGAAATGGTTTGTTAATCCGCCAAAGAATCGCACTTGAAGAAGCTCGGAAGATTGATACGGTCTTGTTCGATAAAACGGGTACGCTCACCAAAGGAGAATTTGGTGTCGTTTCAGTAACTTCAGATGAGGTACTTGCACTCGCAGCCGCAGTGGAAACAAACTCCGAGCACCCAATCGGCAAGGCAATTCTGAAAGAAGCTCAAAAGAGAAATCTACACATTGGAGAAGTAAGAGAGTTTAAAACTATCGCGGGTACTGGAGTAGAAGCAAAAGTTGACGGCATTACTATTTTTGTTGGTCATCGAGGTGGTAAGGATATTGTCGTTGAAAAAGATGGTGAGGTTATTGGCACGATCGTAGTAGCCGATTCTGTTCGCCCTGAAGCAAAGGAAGCAGTGGCACATTTGAAAGAAGCAGGCATTTTAGTCTCGATGATTACGGGAGATTCTGAGGACGTAGCGAAAGAAGTTGCCAACGAGCTTGGTATTGATGAGTATTTTGCGCGCGTTCGACCTGAAGAAAAATCTGAAAAGGTAAAATTGCTCCAAAGTAATGGTCGTAGAGTTGCGATGGTTGGCGACGGGGTAAATGATGCCCCCGCTCTTGCTCAAGCAAACCTAGGTATCGCAATTGGCGCAGGTACAAACGTGGCCATTGAATCTGCGGGAATAATACTTGTTAAAAATGACCCGAGAGATATTCCGAAAATTTTTAATCTCTCCCGTCTTACCTACAATAAAATGATCCAGAATCTCTTCTGGGCAACTGGCTATAACGTCGTCGCTATTCCATTGGCTGCTGGAGTACTCGCGCCTTGGGGTATTATATTGCAACCATGGTTAGCGGCGGTGTTCATGTCTCTTTCAACTGTCATTGTGGCGATCAATGCGGTTCTACTGGGAAGAAGAACTTTATAAATATTAAAAAATAAAACAAAATTATGAAACTATCAAAAGCAATACATGTAGGCAGTGTAGTTGCCGGATTTATTGGAGTTGTATCTTTCTTGATTAGTGTTTTCGGTAATTCTGAGGACGTGTTCGGAATCACGAAAATGGATGCACTCATGTGCTCAGCTGTCCTCATGCTTATTGCAATCTGGCTTGCCATCAGCACCATCCATCACATGATGCTTGAGAAGACAGGGGAAATTATCTAATCATATGAACAACAAGTTTCTTCATCTATTCTGAATAGTTGCAGTTGGAACTGTTGTCCGCACAGCGACCGTAGGTTTCGAGCTCAAGACGCCTCGTCTCCCTTTGAGGGTCAAACGCGAGAGGCGAATCCAACCCGAGATTTGTTATATACTGAAAGGAGTTCACTTATTTATATATTTTCTATGAAACAACTAGACAAAAAAGCAGTGTGGTTATTCTTTTTGAGCTCTGTATCTAGCTCCTTAATTTTTAGTTTGATTTTTGTCGGATGGACGCTCTTTGTCGTTTTTGAAAACTCTTTCATGGGCGATACTATGCTTTCCACTGTGCTTGGATGGCTCGTTTTAGTCGTAGCGGTTTTCACTGCACTCTCATTTATTTGGGCAAAGCTCTCATATCACTTCTACCGCTATGAGCTCACTGATTTGGGATTTCGGAAGGAGTCGGGAGTCATCTGGAAAAGATACGTTACGATACCTTACGCACGAATCCAAAATGTTGATATTAACCGCGGCATTCTGGCGCGCCTACTTGGCCTTTCAGATTTGCATATTCAGACGGCAGGGGCGAGTGCTTCGATAAGCCGATATGGGATGGCAGGCATCAGTGCAGAAGGGAGGTTGCCTGGAGTATCAAAAGCAGATGCAGAGGTTTTGAGAGATGAGCTTGTTAGGCGAGCAAGCGGATCTTTGGGACAGGGAGTATAGGGAGTTTCTCGTATTTTGACCCGTAGTAGAACCTGAGGTATAGTACACGGCATGTCACAAGATAACCTCATCAAGATGAAATCCTCGGCTTCTGGCCATGTTATTTGGACTACCAAAAACAAAAAGAAGCTTGCGAATACAAAAATGGCGCTCAAAAAGTACGACCCAGTCGTACGAAAGCGTGTGACCTTCAAAGAAGCTAAAAAGTAAGCACTGCCTACTTTTGGTGTTTGAAAGGGAAATACTTTTTCCCTTTTTTCATTTATACTGGTGACTCTATAGGGCCTATAGTTCAATGGTAGAATTACGGTCTCCAAAACCGTCGATCAAGGTTCGAATCCTTGTGGGCCCGCAGTTTTGAAACGCAGTGAAAAACTGCGGGCCCAAGAAAAGCACTTATGTGCTTTTCGACAAGGATTCGAAGACCCTGAATATATCGCACGGAGCCTGTCTTCAGGCGAGTACGATATGAAAGGGTGTACAGCTCCTGTAAGGAGAGAATCCTTGTTACCCAGAAATGGCCGCAGGGGGCGAAGAGCGACCGTAGGTTTCGAATTGCATCAGCAACGAGAGGCGAATCCTTCTGAATAGCTTTATGTTCCAACCTTCAGCATCACTCATAAAACAAGATACCTATCAGGTTTTTTTGATGGGTTGCCCAGCAACGATGCCGTTTTCGTTCGCCGTGCATCCGTGGTTTGTTATAAATAAAAAAGGAGTAGTGTCACGATTTGGTATCGGTCGCTACAATACCGAAGAAAGTGGAGGGTTTTTTGGAGAACACTCTTGTGAAGAGTGTTCTGGTCGTTTACATAAAAATGCAAAACCGCCCTTTGAAGGTTTAGAAATATTTCCCTCTATGCATCAACACCATTGGAATGGGAAAGTTATAGATATAGTGGAAGGTGGTATGGGTTCAATTGCGGAGCGTATGGCTGATTACATTGAGCATTCCGTCACTTCGTATCCACATCGAGATTATTACTCGCTTTTTGGTCCTAATAGTAATACCTACGTGGAATGGGTGTTGAATAGTTTCCCAGAATCAAATATCAAGCTTCCTTGGAATGCTTTCGGTAAGGGAAAGATATAAAAACTAATCTAACTATCTCTCGCAGTAGCGGTATCTATCCTCGGCTGTAATAGGTGTGTTCGTTGGTCGTCATTATCGCTGAAAGGTATGCATCGTGAGGTCGGCTACCCAACCAACTTATTTTCTGTATTTTAAAATAATTTTTTCGAACATATGACCATCAGTAAAAACACGATTATCGCTATATTAGTTGTAACTATTGTTGCTGTGAGTGGATGGCTTGTCTATGCATATAGTACAAATCCAAGTTCTCCTGTGGTAGCTGTTACACCTACACCCTCAGGAAACACCACCACCCCATCAACACCTACTCCTACAGTAAATGCCACTGTGCCTACGGTTGTCACAGGTGCCGAGGTATTTGTATCAAATTCTACTGCACTCGTAACTGGGAAAGTGACGCCAAAGGGTGCGCAGACTGTGTATTGGTACGAGTATGGAAAAACAGCAACTCTAGGAACAAAGACTCCCTCTCAAATTGTTGGTTCTGGTTTCGTTATTATTCCAAGTCCTGCATACATAGCGGGGCTGTCAGCAAATACCACTTACTATTACCGTTTGAGTGCATCAAATAGTTTTGGAACTGTGAACGGAGGAACATTAAGCCTAACTACTAACTCAAACCCTCCACCTACAGGAAGTGTGCCAACGACTCAGACTAATAATGCGGTAGATGTTTCTCGTACTACGGCAAACCTTACTGGAAATGTAAACCCAAACAATTTAGCAACGAGCTATTGGTTTGAGTATGGCGAAACGAATAACCTCGGTAACGCAACCGCACTTCAAGGAGCGGGAAGTGGATCTACATCTCTTGGAGCTTCGGTTGCAATTACAAACCTGAGACCTGTTACTAAGTATTATTTCCGTCTGAATGCTAGCAATCAATACGGGACAACAAACGGCTCCATTCTTTCGTTCACGACATCTGGACCCGCAAGTTCGAATTCTCCAACTGTGGACACGACTTCGGCAACTAACATAGCGCAGTCGTCTCTCAAGTTCAATGGACGAGTGAATCCAAATGGTGACGCTACTCGTTTCTGGTTTGAGTACGGAGTAGATGCTCTACTTGGTTCTTTGTTAGGTTCTACCACTAAAACAAATGTGGCAGGTTCTGGAACATCGAATGTGTCGGTTTCTACAACCGTTACCAGTCTTTCTAAGGATACTCGTTACTACTACCGTGTAGTTGCTGAAAACTCATACGGAACTGTGCGAGGAGATATTGTGACGGTGACCACGAGAAAGTAATTCTTTTGGAACAGTAAAAAATACCCGTCGTATGGCGGGTATTTTTTATGAAATAGGTTAACTTGGGATTTTTTTTCTAAGGATAGTCACCACGAGTGTGTGCAAAAGCCAGCTTAATCCCAAAAGGAGAGGTATATATAGTGCCGTTGCCAGCCATGCAGGAATACTTTGGTAGAAAATGTCGTACCGAGACATTAATGGCCAATGAATGAGATAGAGTTCATAGGAATAAATTCCCAAGAGATAGAAAAGGTTTATACGAAAGGGTTTGAGGATGAAAAGGATTACGAGTAATAAAGTTAACAGTAGGCTTATATATTGCTGTGTTGGTGTGCCAACGCCAGAAAAATAAGCAAAGTAAGAAAAGATTGTTCCAAGAAAAATGATGGTCGGAATCAGGATCCAGACGCTCAATTTTTTGATGCGCCCTTCTAGGTACTCGCGGTTTTTTGAATACCTCTCATAAAGCCCTGCTACCGCTACACCCAAAGGAAACGCAATGGTATGAAGGAGATAGAGGTGTTCAGTGTCTTTTAAAATAGGCAGATGCAGAAACATAATACCCTCCGCTACTCCATACATGAGGAGTGCTGAAAGTAGAGGTCTTTTTTTCAGGAATAGAAGAGGAAATATTAGATAGAAAAAAAGAATAAAGGTGAAGTACCAAAGAGGGGAGTTGATATCGGTAAATAGATTGGCGTGAGGAAAGAAGCCGGCAAATGATTGTAGTGTGTAGCTCCAAGAATAAGTATTTTTGAGTATTAGAAAATCAGCAACAAAAAGCACAGCAAGCACTATCCAGAATGGAACATATAATTTAGGTAAATGTCGTAAGTAAAAGGCTTTCAAGGGAAGCTTCTTTTTGAGAGCAGATAGCGCAAGCCCGAAACCGGATAGAAAGAGGAAGAGGTCAACTCCAACGCCCGCGAGAATTGAAAGAGGAAATAAAAATCGATGATCGCTTACGAGGAAGTACCCAACGTGCGCCAAAATAATCGCAAGCATAGCGAACCCTTTAAGTTCTTGTGAAAGGGCTGGAGGCAGGAGTTCTGTATGTTCTTTTTTCTTCAACGAAAACATCAGCCCCACGAAAAGTAGTACTGCGAAGATGTATGTTGAAGAAACTGGGTTGAGAATATCTATGGGCATTGATTACAATCCTAACATTTCCATACACTGATTGGTTTTTTGCTCTGTAGCGCATTAGAAAAGCGAGGTCACAGTTCAAATCAACAGTAGAATTAACTGCCGAGCCTCAATGCATAATATAGTATAATCTAACGACCGTTAGATTATACTATATTGTGATTTTAAATCTGAAAGATGGAAAAAAGGTTTTGCGTAGTGATAATTAAGAAGTGATTAACCTTATTTAGTGGTGAGATCTGGTAGTATTTTTTGAAGCGGATGAGTTACACTGATTCTATGACAGAAGATCGTATACAAAAATTGGAAAGGGAAGTGCAACTCATTCGGGAGCGAAATAGTAAAGTGGGGGCCGAGAAGGCATGGGAGGTAAGTTGGTTTCGTATCTTCACTATTACTATCATTACTTATATTGTTGCGTGTTTTATTCTTGCAGTGCTTGGGGTTAGAAATTTTATACTCAATGCATTGTTACCTGCTGTGGGGTATTTCCTCTCTACACAGTCGCTCCCACTAGTAAAAAAGTGGTGGATTCAGAATCATAAATAGAAACTACCTGTAAGGGTAGTTTCTATTTTGAGAGAGTTTTTTAGTCCAAACCACAGTCCATTAACCCCATTCCGCCAATATCTCGCTCGACCTTTGCGTAGCCTTCATTTTCAATTCGTGCTTCAATTTGCCTACAGTAAGTTTCGCCGTCTCTTTGTGCCTGAGCTTGCCGTCTCTCTCTAGCAATCGCAGCGGCCCTAGCAACTGGATCTGTTCGTTCTCGTTCCTCGTATGCTCTTCGTAACGCTCTTTCCTCAGGACTGAGAGTTGCTTCAAATTGCGCTTGTGTTATAGGACGACCCTGCGCTTGTTGTGCAGACGCTTCACCACCTAAAAACAAAGCAATGGCTCCCAATATTGCCGGAAGTTTAACTTTCCGAGCTTTGGGCTTTTCACTACTTTCAAATCCTTCAAATGAGAAGTTTGCCATACTATTGATTATGAAAATGAGCTTCTAAAAGTATCTCCCTTTTAGCACACACATTCACCATACTCCTCTCTCAACAGAGGTCAAGTATGTCAACCCAACACTGTGGATTGCTCAATACCTAGGCTTCAGGGACGGGCATAAGTATCATTTTGAGAACACTTTGCCTATATACTATTGAGAAGTGCAAGGCGTATGAAAAAAAAGCTTCTTATTTTGTTCAGCATAGCTCTCATTGTTGTTCCGTTTTTTTCCTTTGCTGCAGTCCAGCAAGATCCTTCAGCACTCTTAAGCGGTAGTGGTGGTGGATTAGTCCCCCAATGTGAAGGTGCTTTCTGCAGAGCATGTGATCTCATTGAGCTTTCTAGTAATGTCATTAATTTTGCTATTGCGTTTTCAGTTATTATCGCAACCCTCATGTTTGCCTATGCAGGCATTCTGTATGTAACCGCAGCGAGCAAACCAGAGCAAGTGAAGAAAGCGCATGGGGTCTTTGTGAATGTATTTGTTGGTTTATGTATCGTCCTGACCGCATGGCTTCTCGTTAATATTACTTTTTCGGTGTTGACAGGAAGGGGGCTTGCTATATGGAGTGATATTGCGTGTGTGGACAAGCCAACCAGCGCCGCGTTTCCAGACGCACCAGGTGCACCAACATCTCGTCCTCCTGTGACCGGCAGTGGAACTGCGGTTGGTACACCCATAAGCGTACCGGGAAACTCCCTTACTAACGCTGAGGCAGTGAGACGTCTCGAAGGTGCTGGTGTATGTGGTGGCAGAACAGGAGTCCAATGTCTTTCCTCTGCGTCACTGGAGGGTGTGAAAGAAAGCACTATTGTGCAAGCAATCAATCTTCATAATGCCTGTAGATGCGTCTTTACTATTACTTCGGGCACTGACGGAAGACACGCTACTGGTCGCTATTCTCACGGAAACGGCTTTAAGCTTGATATACGGAGAGGTCCACCGCTTGATGCTTTTGTAAAAAGTCTTAGATTTTATAGACACTTCGATGATTTTGATGGCAGAGGTCCAGGCACATACCCAGCTGATGTATATGTAGACGGATGTGGAAATAGGTACGCGCTAGAGCCGACCATTCTTGACTTGCAAGTTACAAATGCCTGTTCGTATTAGCTTATTTTTATGAATCCTCGAAACACATTGCTCATTGCTACAGTTACTCTTACCCTTCTTCTGGTTATAGGTGCTGGTGTAATGTATACATTATTCTTCGCGCCGAAAAAAACGGTTTCCTCGCCATCTGATTATTTTTCAAGTCTTTTGCCATTTTCAAATTCAAAAGAGAGCAGTGCCACACTCTCGTCAGATCAAGATACACAAAATGACATAATGAAGACCTCGGGCACAATTCCTCTTCGTACTCTAAGTGGCGTGATAGAGGTGAGAGATTTCACAAAAGACATCGACGTCGCTACCACCTCAGAAGGCGATGCGTTTCTTATTGCATTTCCTAAAGAGTTTGAATTTTCTGACACTGACCTTCAGTATGAAATAAGTTACGTTCCTGACGAGCAACGAATATATCTTTCAATTTTCAAAGAACCTATTGGTGATATACGGCGCAGGGCTTCAGATGATCTCATGCAAAGACTCAGAGTCTCTTTACATGAGCTCTGCACCTTCGATACTCTTGTTGTAGCGCCTCGTTGGGTGAATCAATATTATGCCGATAAGAACCTTGGTTTCCCGGGTTGCCCTGGCGCAGTGAAATTTCAAGGTGATCTAACGTTTTAAAATGCAATCGAAATAAAATCCGCAGATCATGGCGTGCTGTCTAACGTATTATTCGCGCGTTCTTAATATACTTAGTCGCGCCCCGTTACCAGTTACTGTTCCCATCACTCAAATAGGTCTTCCTGGTTGGTACGCTCGAGAGCTTTTAATCTTTTAAATTCCTTTTTACTGCAAGCTGAAACATCTTCATCTAAATACTCCGGATGATCACCTGCTCGTAGCTGTCTTTCTGTAATAGCTATAATTTCCATGCAATCATCTGATATTTCCCCACTCCTCCGTCTTGCTTGCATTTGATTAAATCTTCTAATGTTTTCCGCTAGGGGAAGTTCAGGGTCACGATTAAAGTAGAAGCTTCGGTCAGGTTGACTCTGCGCTCCCGCATCGCTTGTGAATAAGCCAAGCGAAAGAGCCGCAAACAATGGCGCAACCCAATTATTTTTTGGAGCACGATGTCGACCTTCGTATTGCGATCCCATATGTTTCAGTTTCTGTTTAGAAAACCAATAATCAGGCACTATCTCACTAAATCATGTACTTCCTCTGAGGAAAGTCAATATGTGGTTCTTCGGGGTGTGGACTGTTCGGAATACCTCTCCCAACTACTCCGATTAATCGGAGTAGTTGGGAGACATAAAGTTTTTTGTTAGTGCGAGGATTTCTTTTTTCTGTTCTGGATTAAACCCCTCAACTGCATTCGGGGTAAACCACTGAATATCTTTGTTTCGCTTAAACCACGTCATTTGGCGCTTTGCGTAATGTCGTATTTCTATTTCTAACTGGTTAATCATTTCTTCATACGAAATATCTCCCTGAAGGTGTCGTGCCATATAGCGATACTCAAGTCCTAAGCTTTCCATTCTCTCCCATGAGAGCCCATGTGCGTGGAGCCGAATTGCTTCATCAAGCATTCCTAACTCTAGACGAGCGAGAAGACGAGTGCGTATTTTTTCCTGCAATTGAGTGAGTGGCAAAGTGAGTCCAATATATAAAACATTGTAGGGTGCCTCTGGTGTGGATTGAGGAGTTGTACCAAGTGCCCGTGCTATTTCTATGGCTCGTATTAAGCGCACTGGATTTTTTATGTCTATAGTTTTAATTCTTTCAGGATCTAAATTCTGAAGCTCTGCATTTAATTCTTCCAAGCTGAACCCTGAAAGTTTTGTTCTCAAATCTTGATCAGCCGGTACATTAGGAAGTGAGATGGTTCCTAAAAGTGCATCAATGTAGAAGCCAGTGCCCCCAACAATGATTGGCACTTTTTTGCGTGCAAGTATGTCGTTCAATGCTTGTCTGCCTCGGTGTATATAGTCGGACACCGAAAATATTTCTTGAGGATTTACAACATCAATAAGATGATGGGGGACCCCGTTCATCTCAGATGGTGTAACTTTGCCACTCCCAATATCAAGTCTTCTATAGACTTGCCGTGAGTCCGCAGACACAACCTCACCACCGAGTGCTTTAGCTATTTCAATAGAAATGCTTGTTTTACCCACCGCAGTAGGTCCAAGGATGACTATAATTTTCTCTTTCATTATGGCTGGTATGCTATCATGATAATCGTTAGAACTAGCTTCATTAGAACTGCAATGGCAAAAGAAAAAAAAGACAATAACGAAGATACGACGAAAGGATTTATGAGTATGGTGCGTGTTGGACGTGCAATTCCTGACTTAGAATGCGAGGTATTTCACAACGAAAAAATAAAGAAAATTCGACTTTCTGACTATAAAGGCAAGTGGCTTGTTCTTTTTTTCTATCCAGCAGATTTCACCTTTGTGTGCCCTACAGAACTTGAAGAACTTGCGGACTCCCATAAGGTTTTTACAGATTTAGATACCGAAATTGTCAGCGTAAGTGCTGACACAGTGTTTGTGCATAAAGCATGGCACGATACATCGCCAGCAATAGCCAAAATTGAATTCCCTATGGCGTCAGATACTGCAGGTAGACTTGCTCGAGCTTTCGGGACCTATATTGAAAATGATGGACTTGAACACATGGAAGATGAAGGGTTATCGCTCCGCGGCACATTCATCATTGATCCAGATGGCATTCTTTCTACGATGGAAATCAATGACAATTCAATTGGCCGTTCTGCACAAGAACTTATTCGCAAGCTTCAAGCTGCTCAATTTGTTCGATCGCACGGAGGTCAAGTGTGTCCTGCTGCATGGAAACCAGGTGACGATACACTGAAAGGAGGGGATTTGGATTTGGTGGGAAAGATTTGACCAGCTTTCAGGTGTCAGGTTACAGCTTTCAGCTTTTGGATCGATGAATGACAAGGAAGAACTTCTTGAAAAACTTCGTGAGGCGGATGCCATCATTGGGTATTCACCGATGGGCGATGAGCCTAACCTGCATGAGTTTCTAGTTAAAAATAAAATTTTTAACTCTGGGCGTTCCATTCTTGCAGACAAGAATATTTCTCCGCATGATTTTGCACTGTCGCTTTTAGAGACACATGCGGATGAAAAAGTTTGTATTCTTATTCCTGGGAGGGAATTTGATCATTTCGGAACACGTCATGGGCGTGGTGGAGGCTGGTACGATAGATTTCTCAAAGAGTTACCTCGTGAATGGATTCGTATCGGTGTTTTAAATGCGCTCCAAATTTCTGAAGAGAAATTAAACCGTGAACCATGGGATGAGCCTGTTGATTATCTTTTGATTACAGAAAAGGACGATTGGAATATTATTACAACCAATTCGAGAAAAATATAGGTGTGCCGGAGGAGAGCTCGGTCACAGATAATTGTTCGCCGTCGCTCACAATTTCTGCGAAGCCTCTCGGCACGATTCTCTAATCGCCCGCTCACGGTTTTTCCTGACGAAAAAAATCGTTCCGGCTTTCGAGTTCCTCTCGGCACGATGTGCTCATCGCCCTCCCGCACACCAGAGTAGTCTGGCGTGCTTCCGGCCCGTTCACTTTGTTCACTGTGCCGGAGGAGGGACTCGGTCACAAGTCAAAAACTCGCCTGCGCTCGTTTTTGCTCTCGACCCCAGCTCACGGTTTTTCGTAACGAAAAACATCGTTCCGGCTTTCGAGTCCCTCCCGCATGCCAGAGTAGTCTGGCATGCTTCCGGCCCGTTCGCTCTGCTTACTGGTGCCGGAGGAGGGACTCGAACCCTCATCCCTTGCGAGACACGATTTTGAGTCGTGCGTGTATACCATTCCACCACTCCGGCTTGTGCAACTAGGACTCGTGCGTTGCTTCGTGTAGAGTACCCGAAAGGAGCAGTATGGTCTAGTTATCCTACGATATTCAATACTAGATTGAGTTAGTTGAATGACCTGTATCAGAGGTTCGTGTTCGATACTTAAAAAACTAAAAACCTCCACACCATTCCACCTGTATAGTATAATTTAACGGTCGTTAAATTATACTATACAGGTAAAGAGTAGTAGGGAATAGGTTGGGTAGTTGAATTTTCTCAATTTTTGAGAAACAGGAGAGTTTTTTATCTCACGCTTCTTTTGTGTTCGTGTTACAATTTTCCCATGTCACAGTTTCAAGGAGATGCAATTTTTTGGGTCGAGGTTGAAAAAATACGACCAAATCAATATCAACCACGTACCGAGTTCGATGAAGCAAAATTGAAAGATTTGGCAGGCTCTATTCGTCAGTACGGCGTCTTACAGCCACTTATGGTCACACGATACGAAGAGTCGCGTGAAGATGGCGGACTTTCAACCTACTATGAACTCATCGCGGGGGAACGCCGGCTCCGTGCATCAAAGCTTGCTGGCCTCTCTCAAGTGCCTGTTATTATTCGCTCCACTGAGGAACAAAGTCGAGTACGCTTAGAGCTTGCTATCATTGAAAACTTACAACGAGAAGATCTGAATGCCATTGACCGTGCGCGCGCCTTTGATCGTTTGCAGAAGGAATTTAGTTTAAATAACTCAGAAATTGCTGTGAAGGTGGGGAAGAGTCGTGAGTATGTTTCAAACTCAATTCGCCTTCTTGCACTACCTGCTGAAATGCAACAGGCAGTTATTGGTGGTGCTATTTACGAAGGTCATGCTCGAGCATTACTCATGCTCTCCGACAGACCCGAAGAACAAAAGACAGTCTTTCGTGACATTATGATTCGCAAATTATCAGTGCGTGATGTTGAAAAAATTACGCGTGAGATTGCTGTGGAGAAAGCGCGAAAGCGCGACATTACTCCTCAAATAGAGGCACTTGAGCGAGCATTTGCAGAATCATTGGGAACAAAAGTTGAAATAAAAGCACAAGAAAAAGGAGGAAAGCTTATTATTGATTTTTTCTCAACAGAAGATTTGGAAGGAATGCTCGCACATATAGAGCGCCGTGCTATCTCGCCTCAAGCAGAGAGCCCTATCTCAGAGGTTCAAGAACAAAGAAACGATATGGTAGATGTGCCTTCAACGCTCGCTTCTGTACCTCCACCTCCTTCGAATGATGATGACTTTTCTTTGAAACATTTCTCTATCTAGTTTCCACCTGTATAGCAGAATAAACAAAAATACCCCAAGGTTTCACCTTAGGGTATTTTATTTTAAAGGGGGTGGTAGTGACTTGATATATCAAGTCACTGGAAAATCCTCCGCAGTATATCTTTACAAAATTCACCCATATATGGGTGAATTTTTTCTAAGAGAAAATTTTTAATCTTTTAACTTGAAATTCTTTGGCATGGTCGGCGTAGAGCTAGGATTTATTTTCTTTCTTCTTTAATGTTGCGCGGATGTAGCGACGAGCCGATGCAGTTTTTGTGTAATCAAGCCACTTTTTATTTGGCGTTCCTATTTTCTTTGTTTGTATTTCAACAATATCTCCTTTGTGTAACTCTGTATCAAGACCAACCATTTTTCCATTCACCCTAGCCCCAGACATAAGGTCAACAAGGTTCGTGTGTACTGCGTATGCAAAGTCTATTGGGGTTGCACCAATAGGTAAGTCGATAACATCACCCTTTGGGGTGAATACAAACATTCTTCGTGCAAAAAAATCTTCACGGAGCGCATCTTTAAATGCTTCCTCTCCTTCAAATTCCTCCGCTGCGGTATTTAAATCAGTAAGCCAGCGCGGTGTTGGTGCACTTGTTTGCGTGAGAGATTTTTCTGCGCGCGTCATTTTCATGAGCGACGGAACAAACCGTCCCACCCATCCTATTTTTGAATCTTTTCCAGGCTCGCTACCCTGACTTTTATTCTTATATATGAAATGCGCCATTACTCCGAATTTACTTTCTTGTTGCATCTCTTCAGATCGTATCTGGATTTCAATAATCAACTTATGGGGGGTGATGATTGTGGTGTGAAGTGTACGGTAGCCGTTTGGCTTTGGGCTTGCGATGTAATCTTTAATGCGTCCAGGAATTGGCCTCCAAATATTATGAATAACCCCAAATGATCGATAACAATCCTCAAGTGTTGGTACGATAATGCGAATCGCAAATATGTCGTACACCTTATCAGGGTCATTTCCTTTACGAATAAGTTTCGTGGCAAAACTATGAACATTTTTTACGCGTGATTCTGTTCTAAAGTTGCGTATACCTGCTTCAGCAAGTGCTTTGCGTAGGTCATTGAGGGCTTTATCGAGTGCTTCTTTTTCTGTTTCCCCTCGCTCCTCCAAGAACTGATGGATCTTTTTGTATCGTTCAGGTTCTAATGTTTTAAATGCTAAGTCTTCGAGTTGAGATTTTATTAAACCAATACCGAGTCTTTCTGCAATAGGGACGTACACCTCCTTCGTTTCAAGTGCGATACGCATGCGTTTTTCAATAGGTTCAACGAAAGTGATCGTCTCCATGTTATGGAGCCTATCGGCAAGCTTGATGATGATGACACGAATGTCATTTGCGGTTGCAACGAGTAGACGCCGTAAACTTTCCACGTGCCTCTCTACTCCACGATATTTTAATTTTGAAAGCTTCGTGACCCCCTCAACTAAAAACCGTACAGTCGCACCAAATTTTTCTTCTATTTCTTCGATGGTAACGGGCGTGTCCTCAACTGTGTCATGCAGAATTCCTGCAATGATTGTTTCGCGGTCCATTCCAAGCTTGGCGAGCGTTACTGCAATTGCAGTTGGGTGGATGATGTATGGCTCACCTGATTTTCTTTTTTCTTCACCATGAGCTACCTTTGCAAATTCATAGGCTACCTGAATTGCCTTCTGATCTTCCGAGGAAGGGGACTGCATTGCACGTACGATGTCATCAGTGGCATGAGGCATTTGAGTAGTGTACCCCGTGAGATAAATAATGTTCAATGTTACCTGCTGTCTGTGGTTTGTAGCTGTCAATGTGAATGTGAACGAAATACAGGCTATCTCATGGGGTGTATAGTCTTTAGGGGCTAGCTTTTATAGATAGTAATTTCAGATAAGAATTTGAGAATTATTGACACATCGTTTAAATTTTGATATAAAATTTTTAAATGACTACACGTGAAAGTTTGCCTCCGAGAAGAGTCAGTCGAATGAGTTCTGAAAGAATAGCTCGTAGAGCTTCTAATTTAGATTCAGGTGCTTGGGGCCTTGCTACAGCGGTCTTGATTAATTATCGTTCACCGCAAGCGCCTTTGTTGCGACGCATTGCTGCTACTGGGTATGCCGAAGCTTCTCGCCTAAGACGCCTTTAATAATTCAAGTGCTTCTGGCACGGTGAGTTTCTCTGGATCCATTCCATCGGGAATTCGCACATGCTTGAAGCCTTTTTTCAAAAAGAACCCGCTCTTTGATTTATAGAGATATATTTTTTTCTTTGTGCGTGGATGTGTTCCTACTTCGCGTGCAATGGCAATGCCAGGGCGTCCCTTCTTTGGCTCCTTTAGAATCTCGAGGGCTCGCTCGTAGGTAATTCCATATGGCTCGTCAGCTCCTTTGAGTGAACGAAAATCTCCGTTGTGTACGATGAACGGACCGAATTTTCCTATGGCTGCAGTGATAGGCATGCTCGAGTCAGGGTGGACACCTAATTCTCGCGGAAGTGAAAGAAGCTTAACAGCCTGTTCCATTGTGATTGATTCAGGGATTATTTCTGGAGGGATACTCGCTTTTCTTGTATCAGGTTTTTTTGCTTTCTTTTTCTTTTTTCCGTCCACAGGTTCTGGTACAGGTTCCATTTTTGGACCCATTTCTAAATAGGGGCCAAAGCGACCGACACGCACATGAATTGGGTGTCCGGTTTCTGGATGATCACCAATGGATTCAGTCTCTTTAATAACTTCTCCTTTCTCAGTGCGAGAACCTTTACAGTCAGGAAATCGTGCACAGCTCATGAACACGCCAGTGCGTGAAAGTTTCATAACCATTGCATGTCCGCACAAAGGGCAGGGGAATTCTTCAGGAACATCACCGAGAGTAGTGAGCTTTGGAATATTTTCTTTTGATGCGACATCTTTTGAAAATGGTCCGTAAAAATCCTTCAAGGTTTTTGTATATTCACGCTCGCCTGAGGCAATTTGGTCGAGTTCGTTCTCCATTTCAGCAGTAAATGAATCGCTGATGTATTTTTCAAAGTTTTCCTCTAGAAATGTTGAGACTACTTCACCTGTAGTTGTTGGATGCAATGCTCGTCCAATTTTTTCAACATAGCCACGATCGACAACAGTCTTGATGATTGACGCATACGTAGATGGTCGGCCGATACCGCGTTTTTCGAGTTCTTTAACCAAACCTGCTTCGGTATAGCGTGCGGGAGGTTGGGTATATTTTTCCTGCGATTCTATTTTCTCTAGTTTTAATTTCTCTCCCTTTTTTGCTTCAGGGAGAATTGTTTCTTCACCTTTAGCCTCAATATCCGCAGCAAGCCATCCATCAAATTGCACAGTGGAACCAGTGACACCAAATTCAGGAACTCCTTCAGTGATGGCAGTAATTTTTGAACGGGTCATTATTGCATCTGCCATTTGTGAGGCTACCGTACGAGCACGTATAAGTGCGTACAAGCGTTCTTCTTCGTCAGTTGCACCCGCTCTCGCGACTGTTATGTCTGTAGGGCGCACTGCTTCGTGAGCTTCTTGAGCGTTTTTACTTTTTGTCTTGTAGGTACGAGTTTCAAGGTAGTTTGCGCCGTATTCTTTTTTTACATGTGTTGCGATTGCACTCACTGCAACTTCAGCAAGGCTCGTGCTGTCGGTACGCATGTAGGTTATGTGGCCAGCTTCGTAGAGCCTTTGTGCAGTGCGCATGGTGCGTGAAGGTGAGAAACCAAGGCGAGAACTTGCTGACTGCTGGAGTGTTGATGTAGTGAATGGTGCTTTTGGGGAACGCTTCACTGGGGAAGAAGTAACATCGGCAACTACCCACGCACCTTTTTTGCCGTTCTTTACAATTTCTTCGGCTTCGGCGATTGTTGCTGGCTCAGTTGAGCAGGTAGCAGTAAATGTATCGCCTCGAGGAGTTTGCAAATCTGCAGTGATAACGAAATATTGGACGGGGTTGAACGCACGGATTTCTCGTTCTTTTTCTACGAGAATGCGAAGCGCTGGCGATTGCACTCTTCCTGCTGAAAGGCCGTAGCGAACTTTTTTCCAAATGAGTCCTGAAAGGTCGTACCCTACAAGTCGGTCAAGAACACGCCTGGCTTCCTGCGCTTTTCGAAGATCTTGATCAATTTTTCGTGGATGCGCAATTGCCTCTGTTACGGCGTCTTTGGTAATTTCATGAAAAACGACACGCTTTGCACCTTTAAGATGTGCCGCTTCATTTAGGTGCCACGCAATAGCTTCTCCTTCGCGGTCAGGGTCGGTTGCAAGAAGCACCTCGTCAGCTTTTTCTGCAGCCTCTACAATTTTTTTAATGACATCTCCTTTTCCTGGAACAGTGACATAGCGAGGTATAAAGCCACCCTCAATATCAATAGCGTCCTTGCTAGATTTTGGTAAATCACGAACATGCCCAACGGAAGCAAGCACCTTGTAGCCAGGTCCTAGGTATTTTTCTATCGTCTTTGCCTTTGCGGGCGACTCAACGATAACGAGCGTATTCTTTGCGCTTGCGCTTTTTGTTGCCATTACGAGACACTAGTACGGCATGAAATGAATCGTGTCAACTGTAGACTTACATATTTTTCCTAATTTCTCCCATCGATTCTGTAATAATTCCACGAATTTCCATTTGTGTAAGAAGCACATTTGCACTCCCAGTAGAGACTCCTAATGTACGAATTAATTCGTCGCGTGGCATGGGGGCAGAAAGAATTTCAAACACACGCTCTTCTTCGGGAGTAAGCTCAACACTTCTTTTAGTCTCTTCTTTTTTCATATCAAAGACATCAAGAATATCGTCCGCATTCCGTACTGGTTTTGCTCCAAGGCCCATAAAGAGATGCCCACCGGCGCCTCCCTCGGAAAAAATAGAGTGGGGGACAATGAGGAGTTCGCGGTTATATTCAGTAGCGAGCCGTGCCGTTATGAGTGTTCCTGATTTCAAGCCCGCTTCTATTATAAGGACGGCGTGGCTCATCCCTGCCATGATGCGATTACGCTTAGGAAATGTATAGGGAGCTGCGTGTTCATCTGGTTCCATTTCCGAGAGAAGCGCTCCTCCGGAATCGAGGATATTTCTTGAAAGCATAAGGTGTGCTCGCGGATAGAGCGCCTCTTCAGAGAGTCCAGAACCAGGAACGGCAATAGTGTGAAGGCCTGCAGTGAGAGCAGCTTTATGGGCGACACCATCAATACCAAGCGCAAGTCCTGAAACTATAGAAATTGGGTACCCAGCGAGTCCGGCAATTAAATGCTCACACGCATCTTGTCCATATCTACTCATGCGCCGTGAGCCTACAACCGCAAGAAGTTTTGTTTCGGGCGGTGGCAATACCCCTCGTAAGTAGAGTGTTTCCGGCGGATCGTTAATCTCAGAAAGAAGCTCCGGAAAGTTTTGGGGTTTGAGTTTTTTGATTTCAACCATCGTGTTACTATTTTAACTTAGGACTTTGCGTTCTTGTTATTTTTCCTCTCTATCTAAACCTAAACGCTATACCCTAGACCCTAACCCCTATTCTCATGCTGGACATCAAATTCATTCAAGATAATCCTGACATCGTCCGTGCGGCGATTGTAAATAAAAAAGGCAAGCCTGTTGATATTGACGAGGTGTTGAAGTTGCACGAAGAACGCAAGGGTGTGAAGCAACGGATTGAAGAAGTGAATCGTAAAAGAAACGAGGCTGCTGCAACGCGAGATATAGAAACCGGTAAACTCCTTAAGGAAGAATTGCAGGCACTTGAAGCTCGCCATGGAGCACTAGAGAAAGATTTGGTTACACTCCTTTTGAAGATTCCTAACATTCCTTCACCGGATACACCTATTGGTGCGAGTGAGGATGAGAATGTGGTGCTCCGCGAGGTTGGTGAAAAGCGAAGCTTCGGCCCTTTTTCTCCACGGCAACATTTTGAAATAGGGAGTGATTTAGGAATTATAAATTCTGAGAAGGCAGGGGTGGTTTCTGGTGCTCGTTTTGCGTACCTCATGGGAGATCTTGCACTCATGCAATTCGGACTCCTCAATCTTGCAATGAAGGTTCTTACAGACGAAGACATTTTGAAAGGGGTCATTGAGCGTGCTGGTTTAAAGGTGTCTTCGAAACCTTTTATTCCTGTTATCCCTCCTTATATGGTGCGCTCAGCCGTGATGAATAGGATGGCACGTCTCGACCCTATAGATGAGCGCTACTATTTTGAAAAAGATGATGAAGTGTTAATTGGAAGCGCAGAGCATACTCTAGGGCCTATCCACATGGACGAGGTTATTCCTGAGGAAATGCTACCTATCCGTTATGTTGGATACTCGCCGTCATTCCGCAGAGAAGCAGGTTCTTATGGTAAAGACACTCGTGGGTTAATTCGCATGCACCACTTTGATAAGGTAGAAATGGAGACCTTCACGAAACCAGAGGAAGGGTATCAAGAGCAGGATTTTATGGTGGCACTTCAGGAACATTTTTTACAACTCCTCGGTTTACCGTATCAGGTAATTTCCATTTGCACGGCGGATATGGGATTCCCTGATCAAAGGCAGTTCGATATGAACACGTGGATGCCAGGGCAGGGAGCATACCGCGAAACACATACCTCAGACTACATGGGCGGTTTTCAAGCTCGTCGTTTGAATACCAGAACAAAACGCTCTGACGGCGCTATGGAATTTGTGCACATGAACGACGCAACACTTGTGGCTATGGGACGCACACTCGCGGCTATCCTTGAAAATTATCAGGAATCAAATGGCACAGTTCGTGTTCCAAAAGTTCTTCAGCAATATGTGGGGAAGGATATACTGAAGACCTAAGGTTTCTATGTCAAATTCGCAACAGCCAAAACTTAGTCTTCGAGATAGGCGACGCCGATTAGTGTGGGTGAAGGTGGCTGCGGGCAGTGCAGTTGTCGCTCTGTCGCTTATAGCTGTGTGGTTTCTTGCGCGTATCCCTGCAACCACAATTGCTTCAATTGAAGTGAAAGGAACCTCAATAGTTTCAGCAGATGAAGTCAAAAAACTTGTCGAAGAAAAATTGGATGGCTCATACGCATATTGGATTCCCTACAGAAACTCCTTATTGTTTCCAAAAAGAAAAATAGAGAATGCTCTAGCTCTTGCGTTTCCTCCACTGGCAAAAATTACCATCTCTAGAAATGGTTTCAATGCGCTCACTGTAACTGCCGAAGAGCGAGGGGCGACTGCTCTGTGGTGTGATGGCGCCACTGAGATTGAGGCTTGCTACAGTATCGACAAAAACGGATTTATTTTTGCTTCCGTGACAGACGCCACGCCTATGATTCGTTTTTATGGAGCACTCGGAGGTGTCCCTATTGGAAGCACATACCTTGATGGCGGTTTTGCTTCTCTCAATACATTAGTTACTGGCATTGCTTCATCGATACATCGCATTCCAGATACCGTTACTGTTGATGGCGCCTCAAATGATGTTGAGCTTGCGTTTGCGGACGGTGAGGTATTGAAGTTTGTTCGCACATCAAATCAGCAAGCAACCCTTGAAAACATTGCATCGGTTTTTGCATCCCAAAGCTTTAAGGGAAATAAAGAATTTGAATATGCGGATTTCCGCTTTGGCGACAAGGTGTATATAAAGTTTAAGGGGGAGTAGGGGTTAGCGTTTAGCGGTTAGGGTTTAGTTGGGAATTTGTATTTTTAGGAATTTGTTTTATAGTAAATAAATGGCTCGTGAAAAAGAAAGTATTAAAACACCTCAAGAGATAGCGGAAGGTAAAACGGGGAAAGAAGCCGTAAAACATATTTTATGGAGTGGGTATGTTGATGTAGGTGAGGGTCAGAAAGTATATGTCATTGAGTGGGGAAATAAAAATGGAAATCCATTCATGTGTTTGCATGGTGGTCCTGGGCAGTCTTTCAATAGTTCTCATGTCGCACTTTTTAATGCAGAAACAGACCATGTAATCTTTTTTGACCAGCGTGGTTGTGGAGAAAGTTCTCCGTCAGCTGGTGGGATGAAAAAAGAAGAGATAGAAAAAATTAATACACCCTTCCATATCATTAGTGATATGGAAAAACTCCGTACAAAGTTTGAGTTGGAAAAAATGAATGTAGCAGGAGGCTCATGGGGTTCAACTTTGGCTCTTCTTTATGCCATTGAGCATCCTGAAAAAACAGCATCGCTTGCAATGTGGAGCATGTATCTTGGCACCAAAAAAGAAACCGAAGGATTATTTGCTGATCAGACAGGTGATCCTACCTTTTTATATACAAAAGAGTGGGAGAGATTTGTGGGGATGGTTCCAGTTAATGAGCGGGGCAAAGGTCCTGATGGGTTAGTCGATCCTAGACAAGTGCTTGCCTACTATAAAAAAATGGTAAACAGTTCAGATAAGAAAGTTGCCCAAAAGTTTGCTGAGGAATACGCAATGTATGAATTTACCCTCTGTGCGCCTGACGACCCAAGTACTATTGAGTCTTACGTTGTTGGAGACGAAAATGCTATTGCTGCCGCACGTATAGAAACTCTCTATCTATCGAACGATCTCTTTATTCCAGAAAGTTATATTTTAGACAATATAGATAGAATTAGAGATATTCCAATTCTCACCGCTCAAGGAGATCGTGATCGTTGTACGCCAATACAGTATGCAAGAAAATTTGAGGAAGCACTTGGTAAAGACTGCGTGATTGAGGTTAAGAACTCAGGACACTTACGCGACGATAAAGAAATGAAACCTGTACTTAAAAGAATGATGGCTAGTGCTCCGAACGTTGCACCACAATGAGTCTATTCCCAGAAAGAACTCCTCAACGGGAGGCTGTTGATGCTTTGATAACCGCAGGAAGAGGGTATGAAGATCAAAGGCGGTTCATGATGGAGGGGGCAAAAAGAAGTCCTGCAAATAAAGCTATATTTGACGGGCTTGAAGCAAAACGTATTGCGGTGATTCGAAGATTAGTTCAATTGGTAGGGCGATTGAAACGCGAACAAATTCATTCAGATTCTGTTATTCCTCTTTAGTCAAAATCCGTCTTTAAATAAATCTTTATGTTAGGCTCGTTTTATGAATAGGGGATTTTGGGACAGACTACCTAAGCCGTTTTTGGTTCTTGCACCAATGGCAGATGTCACAGATCCAGCATTTCGACGAATCATCGCCAAGTACTCAAAACAAGGCACTGACACTAACCCCTCTGTGCAACCTCCGGAGGTTGCACAGAGTGGTGGGCCGGATGTGATGTGGACTGAGTTTGTTTCAGCAGATGGTTTGGTGCGTGCACCTGAAGAAGGAAAGAAAAAATTGCTTGCCGATTTAATTTACTCCGAAGAAGAGCGTCCAATAGTTGCTCAGTTTTTTACAGGAAATCCTGACCATATGGAAAAAACTGCTGAGCTTGCACATGAGCTTGGTTTTGATGGTATCGATATCAACATGGGATGCCCTGACAAATCAATTGAAAAGCAAAAAGCTGGTGCTGCAATGATGAGGGATCCTATGCGCGCGAAGGCGGTTGTTGAAGCTGCCATTAGAGGTGGCGGAGGATTGCCTGTTTCAGTAAAGACAAGAATTGGGTACAACAAAAACGAACTTGAGGAATGGTTACCATACCTACTTGAAACCGATGTTTCTGCAATTACCATTCATGCACGTACACGAAAAGAAATGTCGAGTGTCCCCGCACGGTGGGAAGAAGTTGCTCACGCAGTCGCTATTCGCAATCGTGAGAATCCTGACGCGTTCATTTTGGGTAATGGGGACATTGTGGATATTGAGGACGCTCGAGCAAAAATTGAAGAGTCTGGCGCTGATGGCGCCATGCTTGGCCGTGCCATATTCGGCAATCCATGGCTATTTGCCAATGTTGGGTTTACGAAACCCCACATCGGCATTCAAGAGCAACTACGGGTGATGGTGGAGCACACAAAGCTTTTTACTGAGCTTTTACCTCACAAATCCTTTGCCATTATGAAAAAACACTATAAGGCGTATGTGAATGGCTTTGATGGCGCCGCAGAGCTTCGGGGGGAACTTATGAGGGCAGAAAATGCTATAGAAGTAGCGGATGCTGTGGACAGGTTCTTTACTTCAGCGCATTAGCCGTGTAGACTACTTTTAATTTGAGTATGCAAAACCGCTTCAAGCTTCACTCTCTCCCAAAAAAGGAAATCAATTCCTCAAAAATCCTCCATTCATTGGAGGATTTTTTTAATCATGACCTATGAAATTAATTCTCGCAGACAAAACGGTTATAGAAGGTAAAAGCTTCGGGGCAGATGTTTCTGCCACCGGTGAAGTTGTTTTTAATACGGGGATGGTTGGGTATGTTGAAACACTGACTGATCCGTCATATCAAGGACAAATTTTAGTTTTGACGTACCCACTTGTAGGTAACTACGGCGTTCCTGATCCCGAATTTTTTGAATCAACTGGCATCCACATTTCAGGGCTCGTCGTGAGTGAATATAGTGAGACCTACTCAAGTGCATCTGCAAAGCAATCGCTCGCTTCGTGGTTGAAAAAATCTGGCATCCCTGCAATCTCCGGTGTCGATACACGGGCACTCACTAAGAAGCTTCGCGAGAAGGGCGTCATGCTTGGTGGTCTTGCTGTAAAGGGAAACACGATTGCTCTTGAAGATCCAAATAAGCGTAATCTCGTCGCAGAAGTAAGTATTAAAGAAAAACGTGTGTACGGAAGCGGTCCAACAAAAATTATTGCAGTTGATTGTGGGATGAAGGAAAATATTGTCCGCTCACTCACACGCCCCGGCATCACGGTGCTTCGTGTTCCTTGGGATTATGACTTTACAAAAGAGGAGTATGACGGACTCTTTCTTTCAAATGGTCCGGGGGACCCAACGATGTGCGGTGCCACAATTCAAAATATAAAAAACGCATTTAAAAAAGATATTCCTATTCTTGGAATCTGTCTCGGCACTCAACTTCTCGCTCTCGCTGCAGGTGCATCAACCTACAAACTAAAATACGGACATCGCTCTCAAAATCAGCCATGTACTGATGTGACTGTCGGCACTCGTTGTTACATCACTTCTCAAAATCACGGGTTTGCTATCAATCGAAAAACATTACCAAAAGAATGGAAGGTGTGGTTTGAAAATGCGAATGACGGTTCTATTGAAGGTATTAAGCACACCTCTAAACCGTGGTCTGCAGTACAGTTTCATCCTGAAGCGTCTCCTGGACCTACCGACACCGCATGGGTTTTCGATGAGTTTTTAGCCTCTGTTGCTTTGTATAAAAAGAATCATGCCTAAAAAACCAAAAAAAGTTCTTATCCTCGGCTCTGGAGGTTTGCGCATTGGGCAAGCTGGCGAGTTTGATTATTCAGGCTCTCAGGCAATTAAAGCGCTCAAAGAAGAAGGCATCCGCACTGTTTTGATGAACCCAAACATTGCAACGGTGCAAACAGATAAAGGACTTGCAGATTCTGTATATTTTTTACCACTCACTGAATATTTTGCAAAAGAAGTGATAGAAAAAGAACGACCTGATGCGATACTCCTTGGCTTTGGTGGTCAAACCGCATTGAACTTAGGTCTTGCCCTCGATGCGAGTGGAGTTCTTAAGAAATACGACGTTGAAGTTTTGGGTACGCCCGTGTCTGTTATTCGAGATACTGAAGACAGAGAGCTTTTTATTAAGCGTCTGTCGGAAATTGGTGTAGTAACTGCCAAAAGTTTTGCTGCAGAAAATATTAAAGATGCCGTGGCATCCGCTTCAAAATTGAAATACCCAGTAATGATTCGAATGGGTTTTGCGCTTGGTGGGGAAGGTTCTGGACTAGTACGCTCTGAATCAGAACTGCGAACTCGACTTGGGGAAGCATTTCATAGGAGTCCTCAAGTGTTGATTGAAGAATATCTTGCAGGATGGAAAGAAGTGGAATACGAAGTGGTACGCGACGCCTACGACAACTGCATTGTGGTATGCAACATGGAAAACTTTGACCCGATGGGTGTTCACACAGGTGAATCTATGGTGGTGGCGCCGTCGCAAACATTAACGAATGAGGAATACCACCGTTTGCGTGAAGTTGCGATTAAAACTATTCGGCACCTTGGTGTGGTGGGTGAGTGCAACATTCAATACGCGCTCCATCCAGTGACGGGTGAGTACCGTGTGATTGAAGTAAATGCACGACTTTCACGCTCCTCGGCACTCGCTTCAAAGGCCACGGGTTATCCTCTGGCATTTATTGCTGCGAAGCTCGCCCTTGGTCATTCACTTCTCACACTTAAAAATGCTGTCACCCAAAAGACAATCGCATGTTTTGAGCCTGCACTCGACTACTTGGTGCTGAAGATGCCACGATGGGATTTGAATAAATTTGATAGTGCGGTTACCTCCATTGGAACAGAAATGAAATCAGTGGGAGAGGTCATGGCAATCGGCCGGTCTTTTGAAGAGGTGCTCCAGAAAGCAATTCGTATGCTCATGATCGGAGCAGATGGATTTACTGCAAATAAAGGCGAGGCATTTCATATAGAAAAATATCTAGCCGAAATTAAAGATCCAACAACGAGGCGTGTTTTTGCTGTAGCAGAGGCACTGCATAGAGGTGTTTCTGTTGAAGAGATTCACAAGCTCTCAGGTATCACTACATGGTTTCTAGATAAGATGAAAAACATCATCGAGCTTGAGAAGCGTTTAAAGAAAGAAACACTCACCGCTGAACTTTTGCGTCAAGTAAAGCAAGCAGGATTTTCAGATAAACAAATCGGAACGATTACGGATAAAACTGAAGTGGCGGTGCGTGCCCTTCGTGAAAAAAAGAATGTTACTCCAGCGGTGAAGCAAATCGATACGCTGGCAGGGGAGTTTCCAGCAAAAACAAATTACCTGTATGTGACCTACCACGGTACTGAGCATGATGTCATTCCGGGCAAAAAAGGAATCGCAGTTCTTGGAAGTGGACCATATTCTATAGGCTCATCGGTGGAGTTTGATTGGTCGAGTGTGCAGGTGCTAAAAACACTCCAAGCCGAAGGCAGGGAGACGGTGATGATTAACTACAATCCCGAAACAGTGTCGACTGACTACGACATGTCGGACAGATTGTACTTTGAAGAACTTTCTCTCGAGCGTGTTTTGGACATTGTGCAGTTTGAAAAAATAAAAGGAGTTGTCATTTCAACGGGCGGACAAGTGTCAAACAATCTTGCACTTCCACTCCATAAAAACGGTGTGAAGATTTTAGGCACCACGCCTGAAAATATTGACCGTGCAGAAGATCGCCATACATTTTCAAAGCTTTTAGATAAGCTCAATATTGATCAACCAGGATGGGCAGAGCTCACTACACGAAAAGCTGCAGGCGAAGCTGCTATGAAGCTTGGTTACCCCGTTCTAGTTCGTCCTTCCTATGTTCTTTCAGGCTCCGCCATGGCAATTGCGTCTGATGAAAAATCGCTCATGCGATTTTTGGAGCGAGCAGTTGATGTGTCGTCAGAGCATCCAATAGTTATTTCAAAATTTATTGAAAATGCACGGGAGATTGAAATAGATGGCGTAGCTTCAAAGGGGAAGCTCGAAATCTACGCCATTACAGAGCATGTCGAGAATGCAGGAACGCACTCGGGTGACGCAACTGTAGTTTTGCCCCCACAGCGCACGTATCTTGAAACGATTCGCCGTGCAAAGCGCATCGCAAAGAAAGTAGTCAAAGAGTTGAAAATCACTGGCCCATTCAATATCCAGTTTTTGGCGAAAGAAAATAAATTACAGGTTATTGAAACCAACGTTCGTGCGTCGCGTAGTTTCCCATTCGTTTCAAAAGTTACGGGCTACAACTTCATTGAGCTCGCTACAAAAGCAATGCTAGGTAAAGACATTAGTGGACACTATCAAACGCTTGAACTCGACTATGTTGCGGTGAAGTCGCCTCAGTTTTCATATAGTCGAATTAAAGGCGCTGACCCACTCGGGTATGTAGAGATGGCATCAACAGGTGAAGTAGCCGCGTTTGGGAGTTCGTACCCAGAGGCACTTCTGAAATCTATGATGTCAGCAGGCTTTCGATTGCCAAAGAAAAATATCTTGATTTCTCTGGGAGGTGAGGAAAATAAAGTAAAGCTCTTGCCTGCGATAGAAAAACTCAAAGTGTTAGGGTTTAATTTCTTTGCGACTGAACACACTGCAGAATTTTTGAAAACCCACGGCATTGCTTCAGAGCTTGTGCATAAAATTAAGAGTGGCAAGAAAGAAAATGTAGGGACACTGCTTGATTCAGGAAAGCTCGAGCTCATTATCAATCTCGCAAATCGAGGGCTCGTGCGAGAAGGTAATGGAGGGAATAATCCATCGGACGGCTTTATTATTCGCCGGAAGGCAGTTGACCTTAATATCCCGCTCATCACTAACCGCCAACTAGCAGAAGCATTTGCCATGGCACTTTCAGAAGTAGGGAAGAAAGGTTTGGAGTCAAAAGCATGGGATGCGTATAAGAAAGATGCTTAAATGAAGCGTATGGATGATGTAATGCAAATTTTGAAAAATTCCGGCGCAATCATTGAGGGTCATTTTATTGGCGCATCAGGAAGACATCTTCCTGTCTACATAAATAAAGATGCATGGCTTTTGCACACACAGCTCGTATCGACAATTTGTCGCATGCTTGCTGAACTAAATAAAGATAAAGAGATTGATGTAGTTGTTGGGCCAGCGGTCGGAGGGGTAGTGCTTTCGCAGTGGACTGCGTATCATTTGTCAGAAATTACCGGTAAAGAAGTTTTGAGTGTGTTCACAGAAAAAACTCCTGAGGGCGGACAGATATTGAAACGAAACTATGACAAGATTGTTGCAGGTAAACGAATTCTTGCAGTTGAAGATACCGTTACCACTGGTGGCTCGGTTAAAAAAACTATCGATGCAATAGTACAGGCTGGCGGAAACATTGTGCAGTTGTCGCTCATTGTGAATAGAAATCCAAAACTAGTAACGAAAGAAACTTTTGGTATGCCAGTAAATTCTCTAGCTGACATAGATATGGAAAGTTATGAGGAGAGTGAAGTACCCGAGTGGCTCAAAAAAATTCCTAT
The DNA here is from genome assembly GCA_041658485.1 of Minisyncoccota bacterium. Classification (GTDB taxonomy): domain Bacteria; phylum Patescibacteriota; class Minisyncoccia; order Phycocordibacterales; family Phycocordibacteraceae; genus Phycocordibacter. Next base: position 15,667 of record JBBAAE010000002.1, on the reverse strand, counting down.
CAACACGCAGTTTGGTCACGGTGCAAAATATCTTAAAGAACACTCGCCATCATGACTTGGAAAATTATAGCCGTCATCGCCCCGTTGTTTTTTGTCGCATATCAGTCGCTTTCAAAATTCTTTCCGAAAGATATTTCTCCTTTTTTGATAAATGCCTATGCCTCACTTGTCGGGTTTGGTGTGATGCTAGTACTTTTTTTTCTTACTTCAGAAAACAAATCTCTCGCGCTTGAATCTAAGTATCTTCCACTCGCTCTCGGTGTTGGAGTTCTTATAAGTCTTGGGAATGTCGCAATCATCAAGGCGTACGGACTCGGTGCTCCACAGTCAGCTTTCACTTCTATTTTTTATCCACTCTTGATTGTTTACGCACTTCTAGTTGGTTTTCTCTTTTGGCATGAGAAAATGAGTCTATACCAAGGAATTGGTGTTTTGCTTTCTCTTGCGGGTCTCTGGATGATTACATATTTTAAATGATTATGACCAACACACCTTTCTATGATCCAACGAAGTCGTATGATGAAAACTACGAGGGTGGTCCGTTTGGAGGATTTAAAAATGCACCAGCCTATGAAGAAAAAGGCGAGCCAATGCATGATGTTTTTGGACACAAAGTCTATACGCCATTTGGTATTCCTGCTGGCCCTCTACTAAATAGCGCATTCATGAAGGGTGCGTTTGATACTGGTTTTGATATTGCAGTCTATAAAACAATACGAAGTGGCGCCTACCCGTGTCATCCATTTCCTAATGTACTTGCGGTACATCCAGGAGAGCACCTCACGCTAGAGCGTGCACAGGCGGAAGCGCTTGTGGCGGATGTTAATTACACCGAGCCTATTTCTATCACTAACTCATTTGGGGTGCCCTCAAAAGAGACACAAGTTTGGCAGGATGATTTTAAGACAGCGATGTCGTACGAGAAAAAAGGCCAGCTCGCCGTACTTAGTTTCATGGGTACGGTGAAAGCAGAACAAAGCCAAAATGAATTTATTGATGATTACATTCTTGCAGGATCTCTTGCAGCAAAAACAGGTGCAAAAGTTTTGGAAGTAAATTTGTCGTGCCCAAATATCGGCAATGAGGGTTTGGTTTGCTACAACTTGGATGTTACGGAAAAAGTATGTGAAGGTTTGCGTGCCGTCATTGGTTCAACACCGCTCGTTTTGAAAGTTGGGTATTACAAAAACAATGAAGATGTTGTGCGTTTAGCGCAAATTGCTGAAAAATATGCAAACGGTGTTTCTGCCATCAACACAGTGCAGGCAACTATTGTAGACGAGAAAGGGGAGCAGGCGCTTCCAGGGCCCAACCGTTCACGCTCAGGTGTGTGTGGTGCATCCATAAAGTGGGCAGGGTTGGAGATGGTACAGCGTCTTAAAAGTGCGCGTGACGCTGGCGGATTCACATTTAAAATTTGTGGTGTTGGTGGCGTTACTACTCCCGCTGACTACACTGAGTACCTCCGCGCTGGAGCTGATATTGTCATGAGTGCAACAGGCGCTATGTGGAATACAAACTTAGCAAAAGAAATTAAGTCTCGCTAAACCCTTATCACTAAACACTAACCCCTATCTATGCAACACATACTCGAGACTCAGCAGTTTGACCGCGAAGCCTTGAATAATCTTTTTCAAGTTGCGACTTCTCTTGAAGGGAAGCGCACAAAGGATCTTGATGGAAAGATTATGGCGTCTTTGTTTTTTGCACCATCCACTCGTACTCGTTTGAGTTTTGAGTCAGCCATGTATCGACTCGGTGGGCATGTTATCTCAATGGAGAATGCGAGCGAATCTTCCTCTTCGACGAAAGGGGAGACTATTGAAGACACTGTCCGCATCGTAGACAATTACGCGGATGTCATTGTTCTCCGCCACCCAGAAGTGGGAATGCTCGCGAGGGCCGCTGCTGTTTCGGAAGTTCCCGTCATTAATGGTGGAGACGGTATCGGTCAGCATCCAACGCAGGCGTTTCTTGATTTGTATACTATTTTTCGTGAGATAGGTCGCACTGATGATTTTCACATCGCATTCGTTGGAAACCTCGCGTATTATCGTGCCGCTCGTTCTCTCGCGTATCTTCTCGCCAAATACAATAATGTAAAAATGACATTCGTGTCTGGTCCGGAGCTTGCTATGAAAGATGATGTGAAAGACTATTTGAAAGAGAGAGGCGTTCAGTTTACCGAAACAGATGATTTAGCAGGAGCAATGCGCGAAGCTGATGTGGTGTATCAAACGCGTATTGCGGAAGAGTGGATTCCTGATCACGATCAGTATGAAAAGCTTCGTGGAAAATATGTCATTGATCGCGTACTGGTTGATCAGATGAAAGAAGGTTCTATACTCATTCATCCACTTCCGCGTGCAGGCGAGATAACTCCTGAAGTTGATGATTCACCGCACGCAGTCTACTTCAAACAAGCAGAGTACGGTGTTCTTGTGCGCATGGCGCTTTTGAAATTGTTGCTTGGGTAAAATATGACTGATGTTCTTTTTGTTGACGAAAGCGATAACGTTATCGGTTTTGGTTCACGAAAAGAAGCTCTAGCGAAAGGTATAATTCATCGAATTGTTCGGGTGGTGCTTTTCAATGAGAAAGGACAGATTCTTTTGCAAAAAAGAGCCATGCATCTTCCATCCAACCCTAGTAAATGGGATTTGTCCGTTGCTGGATATGTTGACCGTGGTGAGAATTATCTTGAAGCGGCTTTAAGAGAGATGAATGAAGAACTTGGTCTTGCAGGCATAACTTTGACCAAAATTGGAACATATTATAGTGAAGAGCCTTTCAAAAATAGAACAAGAAAACGCTTCACTACTTTATACAGGGGATTTTACGACGGTGAAGTGATTCCGAATCCAGACGAAGTTTCAGAAGTTCAATGGACATTTTCAGATGAGCTGCAGAAGCGTATGTTGGAAGTGTCAGATGAATTCACATTCGGCTCAAAAGTTGCATTCAAGCATCTACCAGCTACGCAATCTTCCACTGAATTTTGATACGTTTAGCAGGGTCTTCGTTATATCCAAAAGGACGAATGGTTTCGCCGTTTGAAACGAGAACTTCCGAGTCAATAGTCCAAGGGTTTTTAGTAAGAGTGATGGTCTCTTCGTTCGGTAGAAGTCCATAAAACTTTGCACCGTTGAGAGATGCAAATGCTTCTAAGTTTTCAAGCTTTCCTTCCTCTTCAAAAACTCCTGTGTAGAGTTCAATTGCTGAAGGAACAGTAAAGATACCTGCCGCTGGTGGAGTTTTTTCTTTTGCAGATACTGGATGCGGTGCGGAGTCGGTGCCAAGGAAAAAGTGTGAGTCGCCCGATGTTACCGCTTGGCGGAGTGCCTTTTGGTTCGCTTCATTTTTTATGACTGGCATACAGTGAAGATATGCAGGCTCATCGCTCCCTTCTACATCCGTTTTGTTTTCCATAAGGTGGTGGATGGTCACTGTGGAGCCAAGGCGGTTACTGTTTTCATTCTGTACAAAGTCCACGGCATCTTTTGTAGTTGCGTGCTCAAGAACAATTTTCAATTCTGGAAAATTTTTGAGAATTGCTGGAAGGGTAGTGTCGAGAAATACCTTCTCACGATCAAACGGGTCAATGGTATTTCCACTTTCATCTTTCAGTGCTTCTCCGTGCATGAGAATGGGCATGCCGACTTTTTGCATGGCTTCAAGTACTTCGTATACTTTTCTAATATCGGTAACGCCTTGTGCTGAGTTTGTCGTTGCGCCAGCCGGATACATTTTTACAGCCGAAGCGATGCCACTCGTAAAACCATTTGCAATTTCTTCTGCCGAAGAATTATCGGTGAGGTAGTAGGTCATCAAAGGTGTGAATTTTGGATACGCTTTAAGTACTTCAGCAATTCGTTCTCTGTATGCTTGTAGCTCAAGAGTTGTGGTGACAGGGTTGGGTGAGAGGTTGGGCATCACAATGGCTCGTCCAAACGCACGAGCAGTAAATGGCAGAACGGCTTCAAGCATTGCACCGTCTCTTAGGTGCACATGCCAATCGTCGGGTTTGCGGATGGTTATTGAGTCCATTTTTAACATTCTATCATCACGGCTAGTTGTCGCTATTACTCATGTGTATTTGTTACCGGTTAGAAAAGAGGCTTGTTTGACAGCGCTCCTTGCTAGTCCTATTATATTTTTCTATGGCTCACGAAAGTAAAGGAAGGATTCTTGCAGATGGCAGAACGCTAGTCACTCATCGAGATGGTGATCGTGTGCAGCAATTCGTTAAGACAAGAGATGGCGGAATGATTCCATTGCCTCCACGACGAAATGCTACCACTGGACACAGTGAATCTAAATAATTGCCTCGATACACTTAACTTATGGCTGAAGTAGGAAAAGAGAAGGCAAGAAACATACAGCTCGGGGGTGTGTTCTATCAGTTTCTGGTTGGACCAAATGGCATTTTTCGTAGGGCAAGGATAGGAGGTAATTTGAAAGAAAATGACGAAGCAGGTTGGCGTAGTGCAGAAGCAGAGCTAGCACGCCTAGGAAATAGAGGAAATATTTGAGTTGAAAACAAGAATAGGAGGTTCTGTTATACTTTGGGCAAATGTCAGATCTTTCTCTCTATAGGAAATACCGACCCACAACCTTTAAGGATGTGTTGGGGCAAGATCATGTGGTTAAAGTGCTTGAAGGGGCGCTTAAAGAAAAACATCCTGCGCATGCGTACTTGTTTATAGGCTCTCGAGGAACAGGAAAGACTTCTGTTGCGCGCATTCTTGCTCGTGAACTTGGCGCAACTGAGCGTGACATCTATGAAATGGATGCAGCGTCGAACACGGGCGTTGATAATATCCGCCAACTTCGTGAAGAAGCGTTTGTGATGCCGTTTGAGTCTCCTCGAAAGGTGTACATCATCGACGAAGTGCACATGCTCTCGAAGGGTGCCTTCAATGCTTTTTTGAAAATTCTTGAAGAGCCTCCCTCACATGTGGTGTTTATTCTTGCCACTACTGAGCTCGAAAAAGTTCCTGAAACTATTCAGTCGCGTTGCCAAGTATTTACCTTCAAAAAACCTACACAGAAAGTATTGGTGGAAATGGTAACAAGGGTGGCAAAAGCTGAAGGCTTCACTCTCGAGCCTGCAGCGGCAGAATTGATTTCACTTCTTGCAGATGGATCATTCCGTGATGCTCATGGAACGTTGCAAAAAATTCTTGCATCTTCCTCTGATAAAAAAGTGAGCGTTGAAGAAGCGGTGCTTGTTACTGGGGCGCCTCGCCTTGAGCTCGTGGAAAAAGTCATTACTGATTTAAGTGAAGGGAAGGCTGATGGTGCACTTCAGGCAGTAGGGGAGGCAACGAAGGCGAACGCTGACATGAATGTGTTCGCGATGCTTCTTCTTCAGCGCTTGCGTGTTCTTCTTATGCTTCGTTACTCGCCAGAGTTTGGGAAAGAACTCGCAAGTGATCTTGCCGATACGGACCGAGCATTTTTAGAGGCACTCGCCAAAGATTCAAAATCAAAAATAAATTCTGAAACCCTCAGAAAGTTCATTCTCGCTTCTATAGAAATCCCTCGCTCTCCCGTTCCGCAATTGCCATTAGAGCTTGCAATAATGGAACTGGCTGGAAGCCAGGTGTGAGGTTATAGGTTTTAGGTGATAGGCGATGCCTCATCGGATCCGTAGGGATCACTCAGGAATTAAAACTAGAAATTGCATTCGGGAACACTGTAAGTGTTCATTACTACAGCCGTCTTATACTTTTAGTGCCCTAGGTCTTGGGGTATTTAAAAAGCCTTTTAACTAACTTAATAATTAAATTTCATGAAAACAGTTATAAAATTATTGCCAATTGCACTTCTCGTACTTCCTCTCTCTGTAGGAGCAGCTTCTTTATATGGAAACACGGAAGTTATGGCTAACTCGGGTTCCGGTGTCTCAGTAGATGTCGGTGTGCGTGGAGACGTGAAGAGTTCGGCTGGAATAGAAACTGACTCTGAAAAAACTGAAACAATTGCTAACGTAAAGGTTGACGTTTCTGATGATCAAGAAGAGATGTCAGGTGATGTAGATACTGAGTTCAAATCATTTTCTGATGATGTTGAGTCAAAGAATGAAAACGTTGAAGCCGTTGAGGCCAATGAAGACGGTAGTGTAGAGGTGGCATACCAGCATAAGGCGCGATTCTTGGGATTTATTCCAATGAAAATTACATCCCACACAAAAGTGAAGAGCGACGCTGACGGCAATGTATCAGTAACAGTGAAATTGCCATGGTGGAGCTTCCTTGTTGGTGGTGTATCAAAAGTTGAAAACGACATTGAAACCTCACTCAAAGCTAATGCTCAAATCAAAGCAAATGCTGGCGCTCAGGTTTCAAACGAAACCCGAGCACAAATAGTAAATGCCATTATTGCATCCTTGAATGCCGAAGCAACTGCAACCGCTCAAGCAGAGGCATCCGCAAAATCAAACTAACTCTTAGTTCAAAACACACCCTGCACCCGCAGGGTGTTTTTTATAAAGAGGTTGAAGTTTAAAGCTAAAACCTATAAGCTATCACCTGTAAGCTAGAAGTTAGGTAATGGGGAATCGTCTAATGGTAGGACAGAGGCCTTTGAAGCCTTTAATTGGGGTTCGAATCCCTGTTCCCCAGCTAGTGAAATTTAGATACCAATGCGAAAGCGTTGGTATTTTTTAATTTCACTCTGTGGAAAGGGATTCGAAAGACGGAGGCGCGAAGCCACATGTTTCATGTGCGGCCGAGTCGGGGTCGAGCGCACTTAGTATTTTACGAGGAAGGAGTACAATACTTAGTGACGGGTGACCGAATCCCTGTTCCCCAGCAAAACTATGTTGAAAAACAAATCATACATAAAGTTACTTCTATCGCTAGCAGTCCTAATTCTTTCTTTCTTGGGCGCAACATTTCTACCTGTTGGAGAAATTTTCAAGGGAATAATTTCGTTTCCGGGTGCTGCAGCGCTCGTGTATGCAATGTATGAGCTACTAAAGGACGAGCAGCAGTATATGAGAAATCTTTTACTTCAAAGCAACCAGCAAGACTTTATACTTTCTACATCGTCACACCTAGCAAAAGTAGCTTATGACAAGCATGTCTTGTTTTGCGAAGATTACATAAAACGAATACAAGAAGGAAGGCAGGAACTGTTTCGAGATGGTGCATCACCAAAAGCAATGAATATCGGACGCGATTTAGTTAGAATTCGGCACACACATTCAGCTTGGCTAACTGACGATATTGAAAATAAACTAAAACCTTTCGAACAGGCCTTAATAGAGATAGGTGCAAATGAACACTATCTTGAAATGACTGCTAATGAAGGTATGGATGTTAAGAAACGAGAGTTAATAGACAAAATATACAAATCGTTCGGCTTGGTCCTTGGTCATGAGAAGCCCGAAAATGAGGAAGAATCTGAGCTACATATCGACAGGATAATAGATAAGATACGCGACATACTCGGTATCAAGGCTATAACGAAACTGAGAATTAAGGCAACTCAAGTGGCCTTACAGAGATTAAATAATGGGTAAAAAGATTTCAACTTCGTCCAAAGTTCCAAGACCAGTTTGAGATAGGTTCGGATTTTGAGAAATATTGCAGAGTTATGAAAAAGGATCGTTCGACAATAGTTAATAAAGAACCGCTAGTCCCAAATTGGGAAGAATCTGATTTCGCCAAGACCGTAGACGGACAAATAATGTTGATGGTAAAGAAGGCAATTAGTAATGGGCATTTTGTTGAAGCTCAAATGTTATCTTGGTCAACTATTGATCAAATTTTGATGCCAAGACTAATTGGTTGGATAGCCAATACTCTAAAACTAAAATTGCCAAAAGGCCTGCATAAATTGAATGCTCAGAGTATTAATATGTTCTATCTCGCCATCAGTCATGACACACCACTGTTTGGAAAACTTGAAGAAGCAAGAAAAAGCCGAAATAAGATCACCCACCAACTTGTTTCTCTTGGTGTTGTTACAAAAATAAATGAAGTTTCAAAAGGAAGCACTAAGTCCAACATACTATTGCAGCAAGAGATAATGAAGAGGTTCAATGGGGAGATTCTAATTCCATCAATAAATCTTTATAGAAGTGGCTGGAACGATGGATTGGATGGTGTAATTAAGATGCTGGAAAAAGGTAGTCCTGAGTAATTCCGAAGGGTGTCGAAATGATAAACTTAAAACAACTAGAAAAGCCTTGTGGGGCTTGATGGATAATTAGCCGAATTCCTGCCCCCGTTCCCTTCATTATGATTTTATGTTTAAGAAAAAGTTAAAACGAGTTCAGCATTTTGTTCCAAGGTTTATTCTCAAAAAATTTCTTACTTCTTCTGAGTTTAAGTTATTTGATAAGAGGTACAAAAAGTTTTTATCAAAAACTCCTGGAGGGAGTATGTATAAAGAATATTTCTATGAACATGATGATTTTAATGTAAATGAAGTTGAAGATTTAATTTCTTCAAGAGAAAACCTATATGCTCCAATAATTGAAAAATTGATTTCAAGAGAAAAGCTCACCCTCGCGGAGCACAAAACTCTAATAGAGTTCAGACATATCACATACTACAGATCGAATGAGTTTATAGGTTTCCACACATACAAAAAAGATAGAGGAGAGGGAAGTTCGCATCAAAGATTAGACTGGTTGCGTATCAATGGGATATTTAGTTTTAAAAATCATGAGAAAGATATAAAAAAATCCCAACTTAAAGCTATACAGAACGTCATAAATCAGCAAGACTCTGCTTATCAATTAAGTTCTTTCACACCTATCTGTTTTGTTGCGATATCGAACGATAGGAAATTCGCCATTGGTGATAACGGTTCGATTTCTATGGGAGATGAATTTGATGGAATGGCGGTGATTGTAATTTCTCCTTCTCATCTCTTAGCCTTCCCAAAAACTAGGACGGCTGTTGAATTAATGGAAAAAATAGGAATGACCAACCAAGAATCTAAAGTTGTGTATCTAAACATAGAAAACGATCTTGTTGCTCTCATTAACGAAAAAATTATTGATCGAGCTTTTGAGTATTATATAGATCCAAATCCTTAATCTCTGCTATACTTTTTTTATGGAAAAACAGGAGGTTTACAAAAAAGCCGTTTCAAGGTTATCTTCGTTAAAAGCGAACCTTGATAATGCGATGATTCATGAGAAATTTGTACGAGAGTATCATCTCATTCTCGATTCTTTAACTACTTCGGGAGTGAGTATTGAAGAATTTAAAATACCTGAATCCGAACTAAAACAAGGGTGGATTAGTTCTAATTACATGACTGGAGAAGTCCAATATGCGGATTATAAGGAAGTGGAGAAAGAATATTTTTTGTACAAATTAGATTCAATCATTAATTACCTAAAAATGGAATAATTTATGACTGAAGAAGCATTGAAGACAAAAGTCCGACCTGTTTACAGTGAACTTCAAGGCTATCTTAGTCAGGCACCTACCGTAGGTGAACATGGCGTTGCCTCCACTCGAGATGAGACTTTATGGACTCAATTCAATCTCACCATTGATGAATTAAATGAGGTTAGTGGAAGTGACTATAACAAATTTAAGATTACCGGTATAAGGCATGGTCAGATGGGAAACTTTGTTAACGTCAGCGAATTGAGAACAAAACTTGGCGGACTTATAGCTCGTTTGCACGGAGAGTATTTTGCAAATGAGCCTGCGCCATTCAGTGGGATGCCAAGTACTGTAATTACTCAAAATCAATCGCAGTCTGTAGATGTGCAAGTTTTACTTAATTTACAGAGCAAGATTGATTCAGAGCTTCAAAAACATGAAGAGGGATCTAAAGAAAGAGGTTTCTTGGAAAAATTAAAATCAACTTTACCTGCCTTGAAAAGTGCTATGGAAGTGTTATCGGCAGCTTTGAAAATTGGCGCAGATTTCGGTCTAGATCCAAGGGTTATTCATAATTTACTTGGTTTATAAAAGTTCCAACTTCGTACCAAACTCCCAGCAAAATTATGACTGATACCACAAGAAAATATTTGGAGCAGTACGATTCTGGGGACCCCTCAGAAGCAGAAGGCGATCATATTTCAGAAGAACAATTGAATACACTATTTCCGCTGATTGGAGAGTTAGCAGTTGTTTTTAATTATGTAGAAGCCAGCCTCGATTATCAAATTGCCGATATTGTTAATAGCCGTTCACGGCAACCGGGCTATACCATAACTGCAGAGCTGGGTAACTTTACCAAAAAGGTTTTAGTCTTCAGATCATTGTATGGACCTGCTGTGGAGTCGGTTGGGAGTCCGGAATTAGTAAAAGCCTATGGGAAAGTAGTGGATGATTTATTTAAGGTGAAAGACATTAGGAACGACGTTGTTCACGCAAATTGGATGGACGCGAACTCATCTTTTGAGGTGAAGCTTAGGTTAATGACTGACGAAAATGGTGTATTCACAAAAACAGAAAAAATGGACCCTGCCTTTTTAAGACAGAAAATTGAACTTCTGAATAAAGTATGGGAGGAGTTAGAGAAATTCAGTTTTGCTTGGAGCGAGTCTTTCTAAAGCCATTTTAGTTCCAACCTCACACCCCCCCCAAGCTCGAAGATTTGTTGCTGGGTCGATGCCTAAAGATTTTTCTATGTCTCAGGTATGAGAATCAAGTAATTGATTTATTTTAAAATGACTAGTAGTCTTACGTTGATGCAAAAAGCTATACATACAGTACAAATTTCCGGAAATGATGTAGTGGTTGAGCTCGCGAACTTTGATGAGAAAGATGGGCAGGACCTAAAGAAGGTTTTTGGTGCTTGGGTGACGCTCAATAAACTAATATCGAAATTCGGTCGGAAAATTAATATTCCTGAGGCGTTATCAGAAAGCATGTTTTGTATATTTTCTGGCTCGTCTAGGTACACAAAAAAGATTCGTGGAAACGGTTCAGTGTCTTTTGATACCTATAATCTTAAAACAAAAGAAAAAGAACAAATAAAAGCAAGTAGTCTTGAGTTTGATTTAAGTACGTTCGGGCCAAAAAGTGAATGGGATAAGTTGTATTTTATGAATTTTTATAATGGTGGAAATATGAACGGAATCTTTAATGTTTATGAAATTCCTACTGAGCTAGTTTATTCAAATGCAGTAAATCTTACTCAAACAATGAAGGATCAACAGTTGTTGGGAAAGCGCCCCAGGTTTAGCATTATGAAAGATATTATTCTTCCAAACAAAATTAAACCTATAGGTAAAGATGTTAAGGTTTGGTAACTACTCCATCGCCTTCTTCATCTGCTTAGCCACCGCTTCAATAACCGGAACGCTGACAGAGTTTCCAAGTTGTTTATATAAAGCCGAGTCAGCAATTTTTGGTAGTTTGTAATTATTTGGGAATCCTTGAATACGCGCACACTCAAGAGGAGTAAGTTTTCTGATTCCTTTTTTATCTTTGATAATTGGGACATTGTGTCCACCCATGCCCATGTTTGCCGTGAGGGTAGGGCACACTCCGCTTTTGTTCTCTCGAACATATTGCCTACGCCACTGATAGACTTTTCCTTCTTCTGTTACAAAGTTCTTTAGTTTTTTATACAGAGGTTTTCCATCATAATAGTATTTCTCAGGGACGTTTTTTTCCAATAAATCAGATACTTTTTTTGTTAACTTCACCGGATCAGGAAATGAGAAGTTATTTTTATATTCTTCATTTTTGAAACCCACTATGTAGATACGCTCTCTATTCTGAGGAACATTGCCATATTCCATGCTGTTTAAGACTTTTACTCTTAGATGATATCCAAGCTTTTCCAATTTACTTTCAATGACTTTGAAAGTGTTTCCGCCGTCGTGGCTTTTTAAATTCTTAACATTTTCAAGGAGGAATCCTTCGGGTTTTCGTTTTTCAATAATTTTTGCTATATCGAAAAATAGATTTCCTCTGTCCTTCGTGTCATTAAATCCTTGTCTGTACCCGGCGATAGAGAATGCCTGACAGGGGAAACCGCCTAGAAGAAAATCAAATTTTGGTAAATCATCAATTCCTATGTTCCGTATGTCTTCTACAATCAGCTTCGAAGTGGAAAAGTTCAAATCGTAGGTTAGTTTGCATTGCGCTTCAAAGTCGTTTGCAAACACAGTCTCAAAACCAGCGCCTTCGAAACCCAACCGAATACCTCCAACTCCAGCAAAGAGGTCGATAGTTTTGAATCCATGTTTTGTTTTTCGTGTAATGGGCTTTTGAACCTCATCAGAGATGTTGCGTATAACTTGAACAACAACCCCTCGTACTTCTACCGAGGTTCTGAAAAGTGGTGTCATGCCCGGATTAGCTGGCTGAAGTCTAAATCTCTTACCCTCTCTGTAGATTTTCTTCAATGTGGCTTCGTTGTCATCAATTATTGCAACAACAGTTTGCCCGTTCTCAGCTACTGACTGTTTTTTTATTACGACTACATCACCATTAAAAATGCCGTCATCAATCATGCTGTCTCCTGTTACACGAAGTGCGTAATATTTTTTGGAATCTGTTGCTATATCTGTGGAGACAGAGATTGTTTCTTGCGGATCCTCGATAGCCTCAATTGGCTGTCCAGCAGCGATCATTCCAAGAATGGGTATTTCTACAAGGGTTTTAATCTTTTTTTCCAATGCGATTCCCCGGTCTCCTTTTTTTGTTTTGGAGAGATATTTTTTTACTCGTAGTTCGTTAATATGCTCATGAACAGTAGAGACGGCTTTTAAACCAAGCCCTTTCCTGATTTCTTCGATAGTAGGGGAGATTCCATTCTGACCCGTGTAGGTTGTTATGTAATCAAAGACCTTTTTTTGTTTTGCGGTAAGTGTTGGCATATTTCTTTGTGCTGCAAAGTAATTATAACCGAATGAAAACCGAAACTCATAGCAAGTTTTCCACAGTTGTAGCGATTAATGGTTTTAACATTAGATATGTATATGCCTCTTGTATACTGAGTCATTCATGCCCCTCATCTCCAAAACAACCTTCCTCGAATTCCTGATGTGTCCAAAGAACATCTGGCTCAAGCTCCATAGGCCTGAGCTTATGAAGCTTTTTTCGCTTTCAGCATTTGAGCTTCAATTAGCTGAGCAGGGAAATGAAGTTGAAGCGTATGCTCGAAATCTTTTCCCTGGAGGTATGCTCGTTACTGAAACCGGAGATGAAGCGGTGCGAGAGACGGAGCGGTTTATGCTCTCAGAAGTACCCGCAATATTTCAAGCAACATTTGTAGTTGACGGGTTTATTGCAAAAAATGATGTGCTTGCCTATGACAAAAAGAATGAGTGTTGGGATTTGTATGAAATAAAAGGCACAAACTCAATTAAGGAGGAGGGGAAGACTCGTGATCATATAGACGACCTCACATTTCAAGCATCTGTTTTGAGGCGTGCGAAAGTTCCGACGGGAAAATTTTTCATCATTCACCTCAACAAAGAATATGTACGGATGGGTGATCTTGTTCCAGAGGAGTTGTTTGCAATAGAAGACATGACCGAGAAGGTTATTGCACGCATGCCTCAGGTGGAAGAACAAATGGAAGCGGCTCGGTATCACCTGACACAAGAGGAAGAGCCCATTAAAGGATGTGATTGTATTTTTTCAGGACGGAGTGCGCACTGTTCAACATTCAAACACTCAAATCCGCAGGTTCCTGAGTATTCTATTCACGACTTGGCACGGATTGGCAGTAGTAAGAAAAAACTTGCAACGCTGGTGGAGCGAGAGGTTTTTAGTTTAGACGATGTTCCTGCCGATGTAGATTTGAGTGACATTCAATTGAATCAGCTCCTCGTGCATAGAAATCAGAAACCTATTATTGACCTTGATGCTATTTCTACAGAAATGGAGGCGCTCATGTTTCCTCTTTACTTTTTGGACTACGAAACTTTTGCCCCAGCCATACCTATGTTTTCCGGCTATAGTCCATACAAGCGAATTCCGTTTCAATTTTCACTCCATATTTTGGATACTCCTGCCGGTGAACTCCGGCATGTGGAGTATCTTCACGAAGAGCGCTCTGACCCTTCCGAGAAAGTAGCTGAAATGTTGGCGGAACATATTCTTCCGGAGGGTAGTGTAATTTCATGGAATAAAAGCTTTGAGCAGGGAGTGAATAGGGAACTAGCTCTTAGGCAACCTGATGAGCGTATTGCCTTGGAGCGTATAAATACACAGATGTACGATCTTCGAGATGTGTTTCAAAAGCAGTATTATGTACATCCAGATTTTCGTGGAAAAACTTCTATTAAGAAAGTACTCCCTGCGCTCGTGGAAGGAGTTCGCCACGCTGACCTAGATATTTCTGAAGGTGGTGCGGCATCAGATGCGTGGTGGCAAATGATTTCCCCCACCGCTACTGCCGAGGAGCGTGCAAAGATTGCTAAAGATTTACGCACCTATTGTGCACTTGATACCTACGCCATGTACCAGATCTGGAAGCACCTCAAGGATATGGTTGGTTGAAATTCCTAGATAAAACTATGCCCCGAGTGGATTTGAGAGGAAGTATCCACATATAGGCGAACGAACGTTCGCCTATATGTGGTATAATTTTTTTAAGTTATGAAAAAGAAGCAAGTAAAAAATAATGTAGTTGTGTATCAGGCAAAAAACGGAGCTATTGAGCTTCGTGGAGATTTTGAGCATGAAAATATATGGGCAACGCAGGCACAAATAGCTGAGCTTTTTGGTATTGAGCGTTCTGTGGTTACAAAACACATAGGAAGCATTATTAAAATTGGAGAAGTGAGTCAAAAAAGCAATGTGCAAAAAATGCACATTGCAAATTCCGATAAACCAGTCGCTCTTTATTCACTTGATATTATTTTGTCCGTTGGCTATAGGGCCAATTCAGCTCGCGCTATTGAATTTAGGAAGTGGGCAAATAAAACTCTTAGGGAATACTTGCTTGCTGGTTATGCAATTAACCGTTCACGCATTGGCAAGAACTACGATGCATTTATGAAAACGGTGTCTGATATTCAGGCACTTTTACCTCAGCATGTGGCGCTGGACCCGAAAGCCATTCTTGAATTGGTTAAAGAATTTTCAAGCACTTGGGTATCGCTTGATGCGTACGATAAAGGAACGCTCAAGGCTGTTGGGTCTACCAAAAAATCAATTACACTCACGGGCGTTGAATTGACTGATGCGATTTCTAATCTCCGTTCTGAGTTGCTGAATAAAGATGAGGCAACAGAGATATTTGCACAAGAAAGAGCACAAGGAAGTATTGAAGGCATAGTGGGCAATGTGATGCAGTCGTTTGGCGGGAAAGCTATGTATCCATCTTTGGAAGAAAAAGCATCGCATCTCTTATACTTTATGGTGAAGAACCATCCGTTTGTGGACGGTAACAAGCGTTCAGGCGCATTTGCGTTTATTTGGTTTCTACGGAAAGCAAAAGTTAAAACAATACGGAATATAAATCCGGGGGCACTCACCGCGCTTACGCTTTTGATTGCGGAAAGTGATGCTCAAAAGAAAGACCAAATGGTTGCACTGGTGACGCAGGTGTTGAAGTAGACTGGAAGTTCTAAATTAGCGTTATCCTTGAATACGTGTTTCTGTCAGTCATGGTGTGTAAAGTCATCTTTACATAGCATAGGCTGATAGGTACAATTGAATTATTGATTGCATATGCAGGACAAAATAAAAAATGAGGTGAGTACATACAGAGGGGAGAT
>JBBAAE010000001.1:0-86589 GCA_041658485.1 Minisyncoccota bacterium | reverse complement strand
GCATTTCATTTTCAACACGCATGGCGATGTTGCGAGCCAAATCGTGAGCTTGGAGGTCAGAAATTTCTTCTGGCTTCACGAAGATGCGCACCTCACGACCTGCTTGAATTGCATACGCTTTCTCAACACCAGCGAATGATGTCGCAATCGCTTCAAGCTCCTGCAATCGTTTAATATAGTTTTCTACGGAATCTCTTCGTGCGCCTGGGCGACCACCTGAGATCGAGTCAGCCACCTGCACGATGAGGGATTCCATAGTCTCATAAGGGTATTCTTCGTGGTGTGCCTGCATTGCCTGAATGACACGCTTATCAACACCAAATTTTTCGAGAATTCTTCGGCCAATCTCTACGTGTGTACCTTGAACTGCATGATCTACGGCTTTGCCTATGTCGTGGAGCAAGGCTCCTGCTTTTGCGACTTTTACATCAAGACCTAATTCTGTTGCGAGAACTCCTGCGATGTGTGCCATTTCAATTGAGTGCTGGAGAACATTTTGTCCGTAGCTGGTGCGGAAGTACAAACGCCCAAGAATAGACATAAGGCGAGGGTCGAGTCCGTGAATACCACATTCGTACGCTGCTTGTTCAGCTTTTTCTTTCATTACTTTGCCGATTTCTTCTTTTGCTTTTTCAACTGCATCTTCAATGCGTGCTGGCTGTATGCGAGCATCGATAATGAGGTTCTCAAGAGCAACGCGTGCGATGTTTCTTCGTACTGGATCAAAGCATGAGAGGGTAATGGCACCTGGGGTGTCATCAACAATCAAATCAACACCCGTTGCTCTCTCGAATGCACGAATGTTTCTACCTTCTCTGCCGATAATTTTCCCTTTAATATCGTCTGATGGAATAGGGACTGAAGAGGTAAGTACGTCAGAGTGTACGGAATTGCCCATACGGTGGATTGCGGTAGTTAAGATTTCGCGAGCCTTTGCATCGAGTCTCTCCTTGCCATCAATTTCGAGTTTTTGTACTCGAACCATCATGTCTTCCTCGTGATTTTTTTCCAGACCTCTAAAGAGCTCTGCTTTTGCTTCTTCTTCGGTGAGCCTTGCTACATCCTGGAGTGATTTTTCACGATCAAGAATGAGTTTGTCAGCGCGCTCTTTGATGCGCTTCACTTCTTCTATTTGTGCTTTGATACGCTCAGCTTCTTTATCGATATCGAGCTGGCGTTTATCCAGATAGGTTTCTTTTTCTCCGATACGTTTTTCTTTAAGGAGCGCTGCTTCTTCTTTAAGGCGGAGTTCATCACGAAGTCCCGCTTCTAATTTACCGGATTCTTTCTCTCCTTCGGAGATAATTCTTTTTGCTTCTTCTCTTGCTTCAAGCAACCGTTGCTTGATTTGAAGTTCTACTGAACCCTTTTGCCCAAGAGCAACAAGTAAGCGAAGTGCATATCCTGCACCAATGCCAATAAGACCCGTGAGGGCGAGGACGATGAGGAGTGTGGTTGTAGACATAGGTCACGCGCGACGTGCCGATGTATACAAAAATAGTTCAAACTTAAACGAAGTGTACGTCGTCGGGTCGAGTACTGAAAATCTTGGCTAAAATAACACTGTTCGTCATGTATCTGCTCTGTTTTTGCATTATCGGTCGTTATCGCTACTATTCAAATTTGATCATAAAAGGGACTTTCTTAGTGTACCAGATGAGGAGTGTCTTAAGCAATGAAGGGTTGTGCTTAGACTGTTTTGCTATACATTAAGTCATTGTGAAAAACGAGCACCCACCAAGCTTAATTGCAGAAGCGTTGAAAGAGTCCGCCACTTGGGCCTGGCTGACGAAGGATGATGAGCATTTTCAAAGAGTCAGTGATCTCTTCTACTTTTTCTTCCGTCGTCCATTGGAGCTAGAAAAACCGACTAATCCTCTCTAGTAGAGGCAGACCCCTAAACGCTAAACGCTATCCCCTAACCCCTGCGTTAAGACCCTCTCTTGTAGATATCGTCAATGATGCCGTATTTCTTGGCCTCATCTGAGGTCATCCAGTAGTCACGCTCAGCATCAGCTTCAACTTGTGCGAAGGTTTTGCCAGTATTCTTTGCAAGAATTTTGTTTAGATTCTCTTTGGTGCGGAGGATGTGTTTTGCAGCGATAGCGATGTCTGTAGCTTGTCCTTCTACCCCACCCATAACTTGGTGAATCATCACTTCTGAGTTTGGAAGAGTGAATCGCTTGCCTTTTTTGCCCGCCGAAAGAATGACAGCAGCAGCTGATGCTGCAATACCAACGCATACCGTTGCGATGTCAGGTTTCACGTAGTTCATTGTGTCGAGAATTGCCAAGCCTGCAGATACTGAGCCACCTGGAGAGTTTATATAAAGGAATACATCTTTTTTAGGATCTTCCGCCTCAAGGAAAAGAAGTTGAGCAATCACGAGGTTTGCAGTGTAGTCATCAATTGGACCTCCCAAGAAAACAATACGCTCTTTAAGAAGGCGCGAATAGATGTCATACGCGCGCTCACCGAGAGCAGTTTTTTCAATAACCATTGGGATAACATTGTTTGAGTGAGATTGTATTTTTTTGTTCGTCATAGTGTCCTCACTATACTCCAGCTTCACTTTTCACGCCAAGTCCGGATTGTTTATCCAGTCGTTTCGCTTCCGCCCACGCAAGTTCAAAGATTTTCTTCATGGCGTCAGCAATCTCGGCACTCTCTATAATGATGCCGAGTTTTTCTCGCCATGAAAGAATTGTTACTTTATTGTCGTAGATTTCTATATCTGGAGAAATAGAAAATACACCTGCAGGGACCACAGCCAGTTCGCGAGCCTCTTCTTTGTTTTTTGATGCTCGCTCGCGTGCTAACGGAGAATCCGGCACGATACCCATAACAGAAATTCCTTTTTTGGCACGGCGCTGATAGTAGCTTGGGAAATAATCACCCATAGTGCGGTGCATGTCGTCATAATTTGCGTATGCATATATTGGTTCCTTTGCAGTCAATGTGTCTTCGCAGACCTGCTTCATCCCCTCAACACCTTCATAGAACTTTACTTGAGGCCGGTCTCCGACTTTTTGTATCGATTTTAGTTCCGGTACGAAGTTTTTGGCCTTTTTAATATTTTCTTGAGCAGTTTGTAACTGCTTTTCAAGGAGCGTTACTATATTGTCTGGGGATTCGGCTACATATTCTTGTTTTGGCTCTTTACCGGAGATGCTTATAAGTCCTTTATTTATGAGTGAATCGAGAATGTCGTACCCTGTTGTGCGATTTATATTTGCTTTTCGAGAGATCTTAGAGACGGTCGCACGGCCCAACTCAAGTGTGGATATGTAGACACTCGCTTCCTTTTTGGCGAGTCCAAAAGAGAGCAGGTGATTAATGATTTCTTCTGTGCGTTTATTCATAGGCATAGCTTAGAATAAGAATACTTTTGTGTCAATTCTTTTCCACAGAAATATATACATCTTTTTTTTATGTTTTAAAATAATGTTTATTTAGAAATATAATGACGAATAGTATTGACAAACCTAAATAGAGGGTATATTCTCTCGAATGTTTAGCCGTTTATTATTTAAAATTGTATGAGGATTGTTCAAATCGGTAGTGACCATGAAAAGGCAGTAATGCGTCAGGCAAATGAAGCCGGCTCAAAGGGTGATGTAAACACACTTGAGGCATTGCTTGATCAATTACTTTTGCCACGTTTAGGCTCTGAAGTTATGGCTCTAGCTAAGACTTTGCGTTGGCCACCAAGGGGGCGGGGTATATAAATATATGAATGAAGCACCAGTAGGTCGAGAAAGACCCCAAAATCCTGTTTCAGCTCAAGACAAAAAAGATACACCTAGTACACCCAAATCTGTAGTTCGAGTTCGACACCCCAAGGCCGGGAGGGGGTTATAATTTAAAGACACTTAGTCATTTTAAAAAATTAGAAAATTAATCAAATATATGAAAAAAACTTGGATAGGATTGATCGTTATTGTTGCTTTAGGTCTCGTCGTGTGGGGAATTTCATCGATGAGCGGAAACCAAGCAACGAACGATACTGGTGCTGTGAAGATAGGAGCAGTGTTGCCGCTCACTGGTGACGCAGCTGTATATGGCGAACCTTTGAATAAAGTACTTCAGATCGCAGTTGGGGAAATAAATGCCAATGGTGGTATCAACGGAAGACAAGTTCAGCTTCTTGTTGAAGACGGAAAATGTAACGGACAGGATGCAGCAAGTGCAGCTCAGAAACTCATCAATGTTGATGGTGTGAAAGTTATCATTGGCGGTTTTTGTTCAAGCGAGTCTCTCGCTATGGTGCCAATTGCGGCAGCAGCAAAAGTAGCATTGATCTCTCCTGGGTCTTCAAGTCCTAAGCTTACGAACGCAAGTCCGTACTTTGTGAGAAATTATCCAAGTGATTCAGCGCAAGGTGCGGTGCTCGCAAATATCGCTTTCACTGATAAGGGCTGGAAGAAAGTTGCTTTTATTCAAGAGCAAACTGATTACGCGCAAGGTGTTCAGAGTGCATTTTCTGCTGAATTCACTAAGCTAGGTGGCACGGTGACGAATGAACAATTTCCAACTGAGACAGCTGATTTTCGGTCTTTGGTTTCGAAAGTAAAATCTGGAAACCCTGACGCAGTATTTTTGAGCGTACAGACTCCAGCCGTTGCTGCACGCATACTGACACAAATCAAACAGCTCGGATGGAAGCCAAAACTTATGGCTGCTGATGTTGTCCCAGGAGACCCTGAAACCGTATCAAAATATAAAGATATTCTTGAGGGAACACTAACTGCAGAATTCGGCACTGATGCAACGAATCCGAAGTTCGCTGCAATGATTACTTCATATAAAACGCAATACGGTGAAGAGCCACCATACCAAGGGTATGCGCAGACTGTGTACGATTCTGCATATTTAGTGCAGGCCGCAATTGTTGCCGTTGGTTATGATGGAACGAAGGTAGCCAATTGGCTCCACACTGTTAAAGATTGGCAGGGAGCATCGGGCTTAGTAACGATTGGTGCAAACGGGGACCCTATAACGGGACACAAGCCCGAAGTGATTACTGGTGGCAAAGTAATGCCGTACGTTAAGTAATTTAATGAAAAACACCCCGATGGTTCGGGGTGTTTTTTTATCTTCGTTCGATGCTATTCTTGAATCGTAACTCTTTTCTCTAGCGCTATTTCATGGATATTTTACCGCAGATAATTCTCAATAGTTTGATTGCAGGTTCACTCTACGCACTTGCAGCGATGAGTTTCAATCTCATCTATGGGGTCTCACGTTCATTTAATCTTGCGCACGGAGTGTTTGCTACGGTGGCTGCCTACGCAGTTTTGTTTCTTGCATTTCATACGGCAATTCCTCTACCTCTCACGATTACATTGGGAATTTTGATGGCTGTTCTTTTAGGGTATCTCCTTGAGCGTTCAATATTCCGCCCACTTCGTCTTCGCAAGGCGTCTAACTTAGTACTACTCATCGCTTCTTTAGGTGCTTCTATCGTTGTCGAAGCGCTCATTGCTATTTTCTTCAGTAGTCAGTTCCAAACTTTGTCCTCTCTTTTACCTCCATTTGGCACACTCCATATTCTTGGAGGTACACTTACCGATTTGCAGGCATTCATTATTATCTGTTCGGTTGTAGTTCTTGGGGTATTTTGGTTGGTGCTTTCTTACACTCGTTTCGGTAAAGCAGTGCGTGCGGTATCAGACGATGAGGAGGTTGCAAAAATTGTTGGCATTAATACCAATGCCATTATCGGCATCGTTTTTATGATTGGTGCTGGGGTTATGGGTCTTGCGGGTATTTTGGCAGGCTTTGATACAGGTCTTGAGCCTCACATGGGTTTTATTCTGCTTCTTGGTGCAGCAATTGCAGCGGTAGTTGGAGGAGTTGGAAATGTATATGGCGCTTTCTTAGGGGCGTTTATTCTCGGTTTTGCAGAAAATTTCGGCGTATTTTTTGTTTCAGGGGAGTGGAAATATGCGATAGCTTTTGGTGTGCTTATTCTTTTCCTTCTATTCAGACCGCAAGGCATTCTTGGTAAAAAATAACTATGGAATATATTTTTCACCTCGCCATTCTTTTTTCACTCTTTGCGATATTTGCTATCGCACTCGACTTAGTCGCAGGTTATACAGGGCTCATTTCAGTGTGTCACGCAGCTTTTTATGGCATCGGTGCGTACACAACGGCACTTTTGGTACAAAGTGTCGGACTGAATTTTTTCTTTGCGCTTTTGATAGGGATGCTTTTAACAGGTATCGTTGCACTTATCTTAGGTTTAGTATTTTCAAAATTCAAAGGTGACTATTATGTTCTTGGTACTCTTGGATTCACCTACATTGCGTATACGGTTTTTATAAATTGGCAGAGTGTGACGAATGGTCCATTGGGAGTACCTGGAATACCACGACCAGAGATTTTTGGGCTTTCTTTTTCAAACAGCTGGTCATTTTTAATCCTCTCCGCTATTTTTGTCGGTGTCGTATACGCACTAGCTCGTTTTGTTGTTTCGTCGTCGTTTGGACGAGTGCTCCGAGCTATTCGTGAAGACGAAGAAGCGATTGCTATATTTGGCTATCGCACTAGTGCCTTTAAGCTTTTGATTTTTATCATCAGTGCAATGAGTGCTGCTCTTGGTGGTGGTTTGTTAGCTTCGTATCTTACCTACATTGATCCAGGGACATTTGGCATAACTGAATCTATTTTTGTTCTTTCTATTGTTATTCTTGGAGGCTTAGGTTCACTTCGTGGACCTGTTGTAGGTGCTCTCATCCTCGTGCTCTTGCCCGAAGCGCTTCGTTTCGTTGGGTTTTCTCCCGACATTGCAGCGCAAATGCGTGTACTTATTTATGGCCTCCTTCTTGTGATTATGATGCGGTACAGACCACAAGGACTTTTAGGTGAATACAAACTATGACGTACGCACTTCAAACAAAAAATCTTTCAAAGGTATTCGGTGGGGTCCACGCTGTTGATCATCTCTCCATTTCAATTCCAAAAGGCAAAATAACGGGCATTATTGGACCCAATGGAAGTGGAAAGACGACGCTCACAAATGTACTCACGGGGTTTCACAGCATAGATTCTGGAGCTCTTGTTGTTGGAGGTGAGAAAGAATATGAGCGCATTCACTCGTATGATGTGCGGAACTTAGGAATGACACGCACATTTCAGAATGTCCGCGTGTTTGAGCAGATGAGTGTTTTGGATAATATTCTCGTTGTTCTCACGGAGAGAGGTTTATTTGCATCACTCTTTGATTCCCACACTACGTTCCACAAGAATACGGCGCAAGAAGTTCTTACCCGAGTTGGTTTGTGGGAAAAGAGGAACGAGAATGCAGTAAATCTTTCGTATGGACAACGAAAACTTTTGGAAATCGCCCGGGCACTTGCGGTTAACGCAGACGTAGTGTTCTTTGACGAACCGTATGCAGGTTTATTTCCTGAAATGGTAAAGCTAGTGTCTGGAATCATGCAGGAACTTCGAGAGACAGGAAAAACAGTTGTTCTTATTGAGCATGACATGGCACTCATTCGAGAGCTATGTGACCACGTCATCGTGCTTGAAGCGGGAAAACTTCTTGCGGAAGGGAAGCCCGAGGAAGTGCTCGCTGATTCAAAAGTTATTGAAGCGTATCTTGGTGCATAATTTTTATGAAAAAAGAAACTCTTTTAGAGCTCACAGATATACATGTTCACTATGGCGGAGTGAAAGCACTTAATGGTGCAAGTGTTTCGCTCGATGAAGGTGAGATTGTTGCACTGATGGGGCCGAATGGTGCAGGGAAATCGACGATACTGAAAGCTATATTTGGTCTTGCGCCGATTGAGTCAGGGAAAGTTTTGTGGGAAGGTCATTCGTTCACCCCCGTTTCTCACGAGGTGGTGGAGCGGGGGATTGCCTTCGTCCCGCAAGGCAGACGCGTTTTTTCAGATCTCACTATTGAAGAGAATTTAGAGGTAGGTGGATACACGATTCAAGGTTCACGAATCATGAGAGAAAGAATTGCTGACATCTATGACCTCTTTCCCATGCTGAAGAAGCGGCGAACACTAAAGTCAGGAGCGCTCTCAGGCGGGCAACAACAACTTCTTGCAGTCGCCCGCGGACTCATGACTGACCCAAAAGTACTGCTTCTCGATGAGCCGTCACTTGGACTTGCACCGAAAGTAGTTAAAGAAGTGTTCGGTTTTATAAAAGAAATCAATCAGCGTCGAAAAACCGCAGTGATAGTGGTTGAACACAACATCAAATCACTTCTCGAGATCGCCGACCGTGGCTACATCTTGGACAAAGGCAAGGTAGTAGTCTCAGGTGAACCCAAAAAACTCATTGCCGAGGGCACCCTTGAGAAAGTATTCATTGGTACATAGGCAATTTGCAGGACAGTTTCAAGCTATTCGCCCATTCGCACGAATAAGGGGATAGTTACTGAAAGCAGGGGGGCTTTTATACGTAGTAGTCTCTGTACCAGCGTATTAATACGCTGGTACAGAGGGAATAGATAGGCTATTAGCTCTGTTGCTCGCTCGAGTTGTTTTGCTCTACAGGTTTATTTTTTTCTGAAAAAGAATGCGTAACAACCAAGTTTTTTCTCCCTCGTTAGTTTCAGTGATTCATCAAATCCAAAGTTGACTTCAAGCATTGCGTGGTATTTTTGAGGTAGCATTTCTCTGAGCTTCTTTTTATTTTCTGTAATAAAAGCAATGATTGCCTCATAGGTTTTAAGTAAGTCCGCACTCAAGTCTATGGATTTTTCAAGATCAAAATTTTCTTCTGCGAATAACTCCGTATATTCTTTCGGTGTTCCAATGTTGTTGATTTTTACCCTTCGTCCAAACGTATTAAGAACTTCTTGTCTTGCGTCAGGGTTTAAGAGTAAGGTGTCTTCTATAACCACAAGCCCTCCTGGTTTTATGACTCGTGAAAATTCTGAAACCGCTTTTGGCTTATTGTGGCAATGAAAGAAAGATTCTTGCGCCCACACATAGTCAAACTGCCCTCCTTTCAAGGGTATTGCTGTCATTGAGCCGTGTGTATAAGAAATCCTATTTTCCAAACCAGCCTCTTTTGCTCTTTGTTTTGCAACACCAACTTGTTTTTTACTGATATCTAGACCAACGACTTTTGCACCCTGTCCTTTTGCTAACATTCTGTCGGTTCCACCTCTACCACTTCCTACTGCCAAAACCTTAGTGTTTGGAGCAAGTCCAGCTTCATGGGCTAGAAAAAGATTCATATCTTGTACAGCCTGCGCTAGTGTTTTATCTATATCAAAAAGACCGGTGTGAATTTGCTGATTCCAAACGGCTTCATATACATCACTAAAAGAGTCGTAATACGCTTCAGTTTGACTCTCATCGAAAGCCTCCATGGTGCCTTAGGCGGTTGGGTCTGTTTCCGCGGGTTTTTCTTCGGCAGGCTCTACAACCTCAAGAGGTTCTCTTGAGATGGCGGCGGCACCGAGGAGTTCCCAAACTTTTTCACGCATGACGGTGGCGCGCACATACTGATGTGCTCGGTCGTGTTCTACCCCTTGCTCAATGAGTGCGTGTGCAAGACGCTCTTCGTCTTTTGAGTCAGCAACTATTTTTTCTGCACGAGCTATTTCACCGAAGATTAAGTCGAGTGCAATACGTTTTTCTGCCGGTACTTGAAGTTCTTCACGAATTGTTTCTTCGGTTTTTCCTATACGCTTCAGATAGTCATTGAAGGGAACACCTTGTGCGGCGACGTCACGCTTCGTGGCATCAAGTAGGGCTCCAGCTTCTTCTCCAATTATGATGCGAGGGATGTCGCACGATGCTTTTTCAATCAGTACTTCCGCTATGGCACCCCGTTTCTTTTGAAGTTCACGTTCTTTCACGGCGCGCACCGATTCTTCTTTAAGGAAGTGCTCAACAGCGAGCGAGTTTTCGAAGCCCAGTTTCTTTGCTTCGTCATCAGAAAGGAGTGTGGTCGCATCTCCAGTTGATTGCGTCATTTGTCGTGCCTGCATGCGGAGCGCTTGAAGTGCAGCTTCTTGTTCTTTTCCCTCATCGAGTGCAGGGAGTTTAGCGCCTGCTTTCTTTGCAACCTCTTTGAAGTTTTCAATCGAACAGCTCGGTGCAACAATTGCAACAATTTCAAATGGGACATCAGTATCTATGTCAGATGCGCCTAAGGTTGCAGCGACAGGCATGATTGGCATAACGGCATGCTCTTTTAGTAGCTCTTCCACCTTTGATTTCAGCGCATCTTCTGCGGCCTCTCTCCAGAGGGCCTTTTCTCCAACATGTTCACGCACTTTCTCAATGGGCGCTGTGCCTTTACGGAAACCTGGCAATGTTATTTCGCGGTGAATAGCTGTGAGAGTTCTTTCTTGGGTTTGTATGACGAGGTCTTTTGGAATTGTGCCTGAAATTGAAACTTCAGCGTTTGGACGGGTGTCTTTTTTTGTTTGCATAAGTGTCTATCCTAACGCATCGTCATGGTAAAGCAAAAGCCCGCCCTCAATCCTTGAGGGCGGGCTTTTTGAGTAGCGGTTAGTTATTACTGAGCACTTGCGCCTCCGTTTACTGCGGCAGCAGAGCTTTCAATGCCTGAAAAATCAGTGGCACTGACATCAGCTTGGATGCTGTCTAATTCATCTGATGAGCCTTGACTCAAAGAAGCTTGCACATCAGGATCATTAGATGTTTGAAGTTCTTCAACGGTGCCGGCTGGCGCATCGACTGAGAGTTTCTCAAGGTTCTGATTCAAGAAATACCACGCTCCTGCAGCAAGGATGCCCACGATAATCACAATGACAGCGATAGGGCCGATAGCCATAGCACTTTTCTTTGGTGGTGTTGGGGTCTCTAGAGGAGGAGTTTGGACACTTTCGTTTGTTTCCATGTTTTTATTTTATTTTTTTAAAAAGACTCGATGTGATTATGTTCTAGGTGTTGTGGTTGCATTCTTGTGTATTGCACGAGCTGCGACACCAAGTTTTTTCACAGCACTTTCGATTGCTTCGCGCGCTTTCTTTATATGCATCTGCGCATTGTCTGTAGTGGTGCGGATAGGGGCGAGGCTTGCCGATACAGCTGCCATGTTAGACGCGTTCAGTATGCTTACTGCTGCTGCCTGTATGGTTGAAAGGTCTTGTTTTGCGGAGGCGATTTCAGTTTTTGCAATTGCGATGTCAGCTCGAGCTGAGACGGTATTCCCGCCTGCCTGATCTATTTTTGTTGCGCGCGATTCAATTCGTACAATGAGCTCCTCTAATCGATGAATGACAGCAAGAAGTCTTTCTGCCAAGCGCTTCATCTCCTCTTTGATTCTTTGTTCGTTGCGTTCGCGGGTAGTAGTACTCATATGACCTGGTCGAGTTGTTGAGGCAATCCCAGGACGCACCCCTTCGCGTGTGGTTGAGCCCATGCGGTCACGCGCTTCTTCTGCTCTGCGCACGCCAGGTGCGGGAACTGCAGGGCGACCACCTGTTGGTCGTACTGGATCTATAAAACCAGCTCGCGGTTCTGTTTTTGGATTGTTTCCAAGATTATCAAGATATGTTTTTGCTGAAGGTATTTTTGGTAGAGGTCTTGCATCGGTTTCTGCGAACGCGACTGTACCAGAGCTAGCGACGAGCGCTACTGCCATGAGAGTGAGTGCATTATATGTCCATGTGCGTTTCATAGTGATTCAATGATTAGTTTTTACAACAACACCATCCAAATTTATATTTGAATGTCTTTTATATAGTATATAACCCCAAAGGATGTTGGGAAGTACAAAAGCAAAATCCCCACTTTTCTCTAGAGAAAAGTGGGGATTTTGAGGCTATTTTGCGAATTTTTCGTCGTAAAGTTTTCTTCCGCGCTCAAAGGCAGTTTTTGCGTCTGCCGCACCTTTAAAACTAGGTACAGTCACCGTTTCTCCCTTGAGGTCTTTGTAGGTCTCAAAGAAGTTTTTTATTTCTTTAAGTGTATGTTTGTTGATATCGGCGAGGTCGTGTACATCATCCCAGCGCTTGTCTTTTATTGGCACCCCAATAATTTTGTAGTCATTCTCTCCCGCATCAATCATTTCCATAAATGCTACAGGGCGAATACGAACAAGCATTCCAGAAGGAATTGGAAATGTTGCGAGCAGTACGACATCCAGTGCGTCGCCATCGTCCCAGTATGTTTTTGGAATAAAACCGTACTCGAATGGGTATGGCGCTGAGCCATAGTTAGCTCGATCGAGCGCAAGCATGCCCGTCTCTTTGTCGATCTCGTACTTGTTATGCGACCCTTTTGGGATTTCAATAACCGCATTCATTTCGTCTGCAGTTCCTGGATCAATATCGTGCCAAAGATTCATATTCGTTAGCGTTTAGGGGTTAGTGTAAAGGGTTTAGTTTTTGACTTCTGCGTCGCCAGCTTCTTCTACAGTATCAGATTTTTCTTTGTTGGTTTCAGTTTCTTCCTCCGCCTTTGCTACGTTTTCATCAGTTTCAGCAACTACGGCGCCTCCTACTGGGCGGATGTCGATTGACCAACCAGTTAGTTTTGCGGCGAGGCGTACGTTTTGACCGCCACGACCAATAGCAAGAGATTGCTGATCCTCAGAGACTTCAGCAACTGCACGGTGTGTTTCTTCATCAAGTTCGATTGAAAGAATTTGGGCAGGGGAGAGTGCGTCTTCAATAAATTGTTTTATTTCTTCTGACCACTCGATGATATCGATGCGCTCACCGCCAAGTTCACTCATGACAGTTGAAACACGAACACCTCTCTGACCGACGAGTGCGCCAACTGGGTCGATGCGTGAATCAGTTGCGTGCACAGCAACTTTAGAGCGACCACCAGCTTCACGGGCAATTGCTTTTATAACAACGGCACCGCTTGCGATTTCAGGAACTTCAAGTTCGAAAAGTTTTTCCAAGAATTTTGGATGTGCACGGGACAGTCGCAAGAATACGCCACGTACTCCTTCCTCCACTGAAAAGAGATATGCACGCACACGCTCACCAGCGCGATATCGCTCTCCTGGAATTTGTTCGTGGTACGGCATAATGCCTGTTGCACGACCCAAATCGACATACAAGTTGCCACGCTCAATGCGTTGCACGATACCGTGAACGATGTCCCCTTCTTTACCGCCGTACTCTTCAACAACTGAAGCACGTTCTGCTTCACGGATTTTCTGCATAATGACCTGCTTTGCAGTTTGCGCTGCAATGCGTCCGAAATCGGTCTTCTTTTCGAGTGGGAATATGAGCTCGTCACCAACAGCAACATCTCTCTTGATTCTCTTTGCGTCTTCAAGGAAAAGGAATCGTTCTTCATTGTAGTGGGGACGATCGTCTCCTTCTTCTACTGGAGACTCGTCGCCGTCCATGCGAACTTCTTCAGGCGCAACAACCATTTTTACTTGATAGAAATCGACACCGCCAGTTGAAATATCAAAATGTGCACGAACGATTTGATCTCGTTTACCGTACTCACGCTTATAGGCAGTTGCAACAGCACCTTCAATGGCTTCTATCATTTTGTCACGGGGGATACCACGCTCTTCAGAGAGCTGATCGATGACTAGATTTATTGTTTTTAGGTCGAACATATTTAATTAGGGGTTAGCGTTTAGTGGCTAGTGTTTAGGGATAAGAAAGATTGAGTTTCTCTCCATTTTGGTAAAAAAACAGGCCCGCGTTGCGCGGACCCGTGGAGGGAAACTGACTTCGAAAGTATAGCGTGGAGGGGTAGGTGTGTCAATAGTTCAGCGGTACGAATCTTGCTCGCCTAATTATTATATGGAGAAGTGAAGTCATCGAATTTACGCTTTGCAAAACGACCAAACCGCTTAGCTTGCCCGAACGCCCAAAGAGCACCCAAAGTTTTTAACCAAAATAAACCAGTTAATCTCAGGTATTCTATTGTGTTTACTCCTGCGTTGTATGCGTCGTTTCCGTATGTGATTGCATGGTAGGTAACGACATCAGCAATCTCGGGCAATAGTGAGACACTCTGCACTTTCGCTTCTGCACCTGGTTTCCTAAAGATATTAGCCGCTTCGACAGGAGGAAAAGCAAGGTTTTCAGATCCACGACTTATAGCAGAGGCGCCGTTACTCGCATGGTGAGATTCAAAAGCAGGAATTAGTCTTTCAGGAGAAGCCATATGTAATTTTATGCAATAAATTTCTGGGATTTCTAATATGAGTAGGGTACTACACTTAAATCATTCTGTCAAGTACTTCTTTCTAGGCATTTTTAGTGGCACTTTTTGGTATTTTTTGCACCATCTTGAATTTTTTTCTTCTTAGTATTTCATTTTCTTTTTTCATTTCTAATTTTCCTCCACTAAACCCTATACCCTAAACGCTAAACCCTGCTTCGCAATGTTATTCTTACCAAAGAATGATTGTCCCCGACGCACAATTGAAAACGTTCATCATTGACTCGGGGTTAGTATCTCGTAAAGATTTTGAAGCTGCAGAGCGGGATGCAAAAGATACAGGGCAACCATTGAGTGACGCCCTCGTTTCAGGGGGTGTTTTAGGTGAAGATGAGCTTCGTCGTATGCAGGCACACATACTCGGCATTCCTTTTATATCTCTTGCCGGCATGAAGATAGATTTTGAAGTTCTTTCACTCATCCCTGAGCCTATTGCCCGCAAGCACAATGTCATTGCTTACAAAAAGACTGCGGATGCATTGGAAGTTGCCATGCTCTATACGGGCGACTTAGAGCCACTTAACTTTATAAAAAAGAAAATTGGTTTGAAGATTTTACCTCGACTCACTGACACGGCCTCTCTTAAAAGTGCTCTGTTGCAATATCAAAAATCTCTCAAAGAAGAATTTGGCAATATTATTCAAGGCGCATCACTTTCAATAGAAGATAGTCCCTCTCTAGATACTGCTGGCTTAAAAAAACTTGCAGATGATCTTCCTGTTATAAAAGTAGTTGACACGCTCCTTCGGCACGCAATTGTTCAGGGTGCATCTGACATTCACATTGAGCCTTTAGAAGAGATACTTTTGGTTCGTTACCGCATTGATGGCATTTTGCATGATGCTATGGAGTTGCCAAAAAATATTGCAGCGGGAGTAACGGCGCGCATAAAGGTTTTAGCAAACTTGAAACTTGATGAGAAGCGTCTTCCACAAGATGGTCGCTTTAAAATGGAGGCAGATAAAGAGCGCGTGTCTTTGCGTGTGTCCGTAATGCCTACCTATTTTGGAGAAAAAACAGTTATGCGATTACTCAGAGAAGGTGGCGGAGGTTTTACTCTCGAATCATTAGGTTTCCACGGCGCTGCATTAGAGCGAATACATGCAGCCTCTAAGCAGTCGACAGGAATGATTTTAATGACAGGGCCGACGGGCAGCGGAAAGACAACGACGCTCTATACTATTTTGGATATTCTGAATACGCCTGATGTGAACATTGCTACGATTGAAGATCCTATCGAATATCAAATGCCTCGTGTAAACCAGACACAAGTGAGGGCCGACATTGGATTTACTTTCGCATCAGGGCTCCGTTCATTAGTGCGCCAAGACCCTGACATCATTATGGTTGGAGAAATTCGAGATACCGAAACAGCATCTCTTGCTATTAATGCAGCACTCACAGGCCACTTGGTTCTTTCAACACTGCATACCAATTCAGCCTCAGCGACTATCCCTCGGCTCATGGATATGGAAGCAGAACCGTTCCTTCTTGTGTCGACGCTGCGTGTCATTGTTGGGCAACGTCTAGTTCGTCGCTTGGCATCGGACCGTATTGAGCACATTCTTTCAGAAGAGGAAATTGCTCAATTAAAATCCGCAGTAGACATTGACCGAGTGCTCGCAACTTTGAAAGAAGAAAAACATATTCCCAAAGAGGCAACCATTAAGGAGATTCCGTTTTTTAAGCCAAAAGAAAATGGTGTCTCTCCCGACGGATATGCAGGGCGTGTTGGCATACATGAAGTATTGCCAGTAACGCATGAAATACGAGAGCTTATTCTTAAAAGAGTTTCAGCAGATGAGATTGAACTGCAGGCAAAACGTGAAGGCATGCTTACGATGGTGGAGGATGGTATTTTCAAGGCAGTTACCGGAGTTACAACTATTGAAGAAGTTCTCCGAGTTATATCTGAATAACTTAGGTACACATGGTGTACCAATTAGCACGCTAGGAATTATTTTTTGACGTTATACTGAAAAAGTGAAATTTAAAGTTACTGCAATCACTCAGACTGGCGAAACGTATTCCGACATCATTGATGGGAATGATCGTTTTGCGGTTCATCACGATATACGTGACCGAGGTGACCGAGTGCTGGAGCTCAAAGAAGTACGTGCGGACAACTTATTTTCCCTCGATTTCATTTTAGAATTTTTTCACACTATTTCTCTTGATGAAAAGGTACTGCTGGTGCGTAATCTTGCCACCATGCTTGATGCGGGCTTAACTATTTCTCGTTCACTTGAGATAGCCAAAAGACAAACACGAAATGTTCACTTGCAGGAAATTTTGATTGAAATAATTACCAGCGTAAAAAAGGGCGAGACGTTCTCAACCGCTCTTTCTGCATTTCCTAAGGTCTTTGCATCGCTCTTGGTTTCTATGGTGCGTGCTGGAGAAGAGTCAGGAAAGTTGACTGAGTCGCTTCGAGTCTCGTCTATTCAAATGGAGCGAGCTTCTAATTTGCAGAAAAAAGTCAAAAGTGCACTTATCTATCCGAGCATTGTTTTGAGTGCAATGGTATGTATTGGCATATTGATGTTGCTGTACGTCGTTCCGACACTGTCAGGGACTTTTAAAGAATTACATGCAGCTCTTCCTCCAACAACGCAATTCATCATTAATGCAAGTGATTTTTTAATTCACAATACACTGCTTGCGCTGGTGTTATTGGTGGTTTTTATATTTGTATCACTTTCAGCAATTCGATCAGCAAAGGGTAAGATTTTTCTAGACTGGTTTATGCTAAAAGTTCCTATCATCGGTGGACTGATCGTTGAAGTGAATGTTGCGAGGACTACTCGCACACTTGCTTCATTGTTTTCGTCGGGAGTCGATATGGTTTTGTCGGTCAAAATTACCCATGATGTGCTCGAGAATAGTCAGTATAAAAAGGTTCTTACTGAAGCCGAGAAAAGTCTTACTGAGGGCTCACCGCTTTCGCTCTCTCTTGCAAAACACCCTATTCTTTTCCCTCCGTTAGTTGCTGAAATTGTTGCTGTTGGTGAAGAAACAGGACGTCTCTCAAGTCTCCTTAAGGAAACCGCTGAATTTTATGAAGAATCAGTTGAGCGAAAAACAAAAGATCTCTCTACGGTTATTGAGCCATTTCTCATGGTTATCATCGGCGCTATGGTTGGATTTTTTGCGATTTCGATGATTGCTCCTATCTACTCGCTGTCGAGTCATATTTAAATGAGGTGTCAGGTGTCAGGTGTCAGGTGTGCGGAAAGACGGGAGAAAACTTCTCGGGGAATGACACTCATTGAAGTGATTGTTGCCGTCTCCCTTATGCTCGTAATCTTTTTAGGCTTTTTTGGTGCATATGCGGCATCCGCTACATTAGTGCAAAGTATTGCGTCGCGCACAAATGCGAGTGCGCTTATTGCGAGTACTGTCGAGTATGTGAGAGGACTTCCGTATGCGAGCGTTGGGACTGTTAGTGGTACTCCTTCAGGAATTTTAGTATCTACTGAATCACGACTTATTAATAATATTCCGTACACACTTCGAACGGTTGTGACATATAAGGATGATGGAGCGAATGGCGTAGGTGGGAATGATTATAAGGTAGTGAAAGTTGAGGCAAGTTGGAATATACGCGGATTTTCACACAGTATGTCTGCAGTTACCTATGTTGCACCATAAAAATAATACAGCGCGAGCAATGAGTTTGATAGAAGTTTTGGTGACTCTTGCGGTTGTTTCGTTGATCATGATGAGTGCATCAAATTCGGTATTAGCGCTCTACAAAACAAATAACACAGGGACTCGCGCCCTAACTCAAATAAGTAGTGCTCGGTCGGCGCTTACTACACTAATGACAGATATGCGTAGTATTGCGTATGGCAATGATGGTTCGTACCCAATTGTTTCTATGTCCGCATATTCGTTAACTTTTTTTAGTAATACTCCAAACAGCATTGGAGCGACGCGATTTCAGTATCAAATTAATGGGACTACACTTTCTCGGAGCCAAGTGAGTGCAGGTACTCCGCCAACATACAGTGGTATGCCAGTGAGCGAATCCTTGGCAACGTATATGAACAACAGCGCTAACTCCATTTCACTTTTTCGCTATTACGATCGGAACGGCATTGAAGTTTCTGACATGAACCGAGTAAAGGATGTCGCATCCGTACTGGTTTCTATTGATGTGCTCGCTCCTGGAATGACCACCCCGTTCATACTCACCGCTACCACCACACTTCGTAATCTCAAAGCATTATGAATGAACAGGGTTTAGCGTTTAGGGGGGAGAGTTTAGGGGGGAGCATAAGAAGTGCACGGGGGTTTATGACTGTTTTTGTACTTATTGCTTCCGCTGTTTTCTTTTTTCTTCTCTCTGATTTTATGAGTGCGTTGACACTCGAGAGAACTAAAGAGCGTTTTGGATCTGAGGCCGACAAAGCACTAAGTATTTCTGAAGCAGGGCTTGAGTACTATCGGTGGCACTTCTCAGAGTTTCCTACTGATGTACAAGACGGCACGGGTTTGTCTGGGCCATATGTACATGCAATTCTTGATCCGGAAAGCGGAGCTACTGTCGGGAATTTTTCTCTCGCTATTTCAGGTATAACTTCTTGCGGAGTACTTACATCCGCATCAGTGCGTTCAACGGGATGGGCACTGGAAAATGCATCACACACAAAAACACTTATTGCTCAGTATGGAACACCGACACTTGCGGCATCAACGAGTCCAGCAAAGACTGATTCCGCAGTTGTTACGGCCACCCTCACAAACTTAAAAACATATGCGCAAGCGTCTGGTGTATATATTGATCCATCGCCTGTGGATGCGTATGGTTATAAAATTGTTT
Source organism: Minisyncoccota bacterium (assembly GCA_041658485.1). GTDB lineage: Bacteria > Patescibacteriota > Minisyncoccia > Phycocordibacterales > Phycocordibacteraceae > Phycocordibacter. The sequence continues at coordinate 67,608 of JBBAAE010000001.1, read as the reverse complement.
TCAAGTCGAACGGAACATTCGATGCAAGTCCTGTTACCGCAGTTACTGAGATAATGGGATATTCAGATGATGAAGGTTGGGAGGAAGAAAACACAATAATTGCTTCAATTGGCGCCACCACAAATTACGCCATACCATCAGGGTGTCCTGTTGTGTTTGTAGAAGATTCTGTTTGGCTTGAGGGGATCGTATCTGGAAAGGTTACGTTTGCTGGGGCAAATGTAGCGAGCACGAGCATTAATCCCGACATTGTTATCACGGGAAACATTACCTATGCGCACGCATATGACGATGGGTTAACCGCAATTGCTGAGCGATCAGTGTTGATTTCACTCCAATCACCCGATGTGTTACAGATGAATGGTGTTTTTGTCGCAAGCACTGGCCACTTTGGGCGACATCGGTATGATGCCTCGGGTACGCATGCTGTTCCTACTGACCTGCAATCATATGTACTTCGTTCCACACTAAATACTTTCGGTACATTTGCATCGCCTAGTACCGTTGAAACAAAATGGACATCGTCTGGTGCATTTATCTCGGGCTATAGTACTCGGACAGATGTCCACGATGCACTTTTAGCGCAACTACCGCCACCATTTACCCCTGCAACAGGAAGTGGATTTCGTATTATTGATTGGCGTACGCAGGACTAGCAAAAGGGTTTAGCGTTTAGTGGGCAGTGTTTAGAGAAAACTAACCCCTAAACGCTAACCACTAAACCCTCCTCAATCGTGTTACGATTTCTCGATGAAGAAACTCATTGTAGGAAATTGGAAACTCTATATAAACACTCCCGCTGAAGGGAAAAAGCTCATCCGTGACATTGATAAGAAGTTGCCTCGTGGATTGAAGGTAGAAGTGGTTCTTTGTCCTCAGGTGTCGCTCGCATCACTTTTGAAAAGTAGCTACGGAGGAAAGCGAATAGCTTTTGGTACGCAAGATGTATTTTTTGAAGAAGACGGAGCGCATACCGGGCAAACCTCCCCGAAGGCTCTCGTCTCGTCAGGAATCAAATATGTGATTATTGGGCATGCTGAGCGACGTCGAGAGGGAGATACTGATGATGTTGTTGCAAAAAAAGCAGTCACGGCAATTAAGGCAAAATTGCACCCCATTGTGTGTGTTGGCGAACCGTCTCGTGACTCTGAAGGTGCGTACCTAACTTACCTGAGTAACAATGTAATCTCTTCGCTCGCACGCATTAATGCAGTAGACGCTTCGAAATTTACGATAGCGTATGATCCTCTCTGGGCGATTGGCGCCACGGAGGCTCCATCGTCTCGTGTTGTTGCAGAAGCAATAATGTTCATCAGAAAAACCATTGCCGACCTGTGGGGACGAGAGCGCGCGCTTAAGGTGCGCATCATCTATGGGGGGTCGGTCAATACAGAAAGTGCCGCATTGTTTGCAACGACTCCTGGTATACAGGGACTTCTTGCTGGGCGTGCAAGTGTTAATGCTGAAGAATTTACAAATATTATCCGCGCATTTCAAAAGTAGCCAGCACCTCATGCGCTCAATTAATGAACTGAAAGATATAAAAGGCAAGCGTGTCTTATTGCGTTTGGATTTGAATGCTCCGATAGTGAACAGTGCGATTACTGACCCATTTCGTATTGATAGAGCATTGAAATCTATTCAATTTCTCGTTGCTTTAGAGGCACGCGTAATTCTCGTGAGTCATTTGAGTGACAGTAGGGGATCGCTGGTTCCAGTGTATGAATATCTTAAGAAAAAAATACCACTTACATTCGTTAATGACATAGCAGGAGTAGAGGCGCATCAGGCTGTGATGGCAATTCAGGATGGGGAAGTGGTCCTCTTACAAAACATTCGCATGAGCGAAGACGAAAAGAAAAATGATGCACATTTTGCTCATGAGCTCGCGTCGCTCGCTGACATATATGTAAATGATGCATTTCCTGCATCCCACCGCGCGCATGCATCCATTGTTGGCATACCCGATATTTTGCCTTCGTACGCAGGATTTCAATTTCTTGATGAAGTTAGAGGCCTCACTCCTGCACTTACACCGATCAGTCCATCGCTTGCAATAGTTGGTGGTGCAAAACTTACCACGAAGGTTGCATTAATAGAGACGTTACTTAAAAAATATGACTCCGTGTTTGTTGGCGGGGCTATTGCCAATGATTTTTTCAAAGCGAAAGGGTACGAAGTGGGAGTATCTCTGGTGTCAGGAGCTTCGACCGCAGGCACGATGCTCGGCAATCCAAAAATAATTCTCCCCGAGTTTGTCACGGTTGAAGGGCCACAGGGGCGACGAGATATTCTTGCGAGCGAAGTTGGGCATGACGAAGCTATTTTAGATATTGCCCCAGCTTCTATTCAAGCGCTTCAATCTATCATTACTGCGTCACGCTCAATACTTTGGAATGGACCGATGGGAAATTTTGAAAAGGGATTCACTGCAGGAACCGATGCGCTTGCTATCGCTATTGCGAGCTCATCTGCAAAATCTATTGTTGGTGGGGGAGACACACTCTCCTCGATTCAAAATCTCGGACTCATGGATAAATTTACATTCGTTTCAACGGCAGGTGGCGCGATGCTTGATTTTCTTGCAAATGGCACGTTGCCGGGGATAGATGCACTTGAGAAAAAAACTTAACTCAAAGAACCCCGTATTTTTTCTGCGATCATTTTTGCTTCACCTTCTTTATAAGGAGTGCCAGTCCATGGCTGGTGCTGGTCGCCCTCAAAGCGAGGAATGATGTGCACATGTGCATGAAAGACGAGCTGGTGTGCGGCGGGTTCGTTATTCATCGCAATGTTAATGCCGTCGGCTCCAACCGCTTTTTTTATAACTGGCGCGAGTAAGTGTACCGTTTTCATTACCGCGAGCCAGAGGTCTTCTGGTATGTCTAAGATATTTCTGTACCGTTCTTTAGGAATGACGAGCGTATGTCCATGATTGTTGGGTCGGATGTCTAAAAACGCGAGTGTTTTTTCATCCTCGTAGACTATTTCTGCTGGTATTTCTCGCCGTGCAATTTTCAAGAAAAGATCATCGTTCATAAGTTAGTTGTTAGCTGCCAGCTTTTAGGTTCCAGCTTCTTTTAATTCAAAGCTGAAAGCTGACACCTGGAACCTGAAAGCTTTCTTTCCAAAATGCTACCATAGCTTGTAATGAGTATCCTGCACCCTCTTGTAGAGCGAATATTGGAGAATAGGAAAATTACAGATAAAGAATTGTTCTTGAATCCTCTCTACGACGCACGTCACGACCCGTTTCTTTTGAAGGGAATGGAGACGGCGGTAGCTCGCATTCTTGAGGCTATAAAAAAGAAAGAAAAGATTTGCGTATGGCACGACTATGATTGTGATGGTATTCCTGGGGGCGCACTCCTCTTTGATTTTTTTCGTCGTATTGGATATGAAGTGGAAACCTATGTGCCCGAGCGAAGCGAAGGGTATGGTTTGAATATTTCTGGTATTGATTCTCTGAAAGAAAAAGGTGTCTCGCTCATTGTTACTGTTGATTGTGGAATCACTGATGTTGTAGAGGTGGCACATGCAAGCACTCTCGGCATTGAAACAATTATTACTGATCACCATCTTCCTCAAGCTACACTTCCTCCGGCTCTCGCAGTCATCAATGCGCACCAGTCGAATGATGTGTATCCATTCAAGGGGCTGTGTGGCACGGGTGTTGCATTTAAGTTAGTAGAGGCACTTATTCAAAAAGGTTCGTTTGATATTCCGGAAGGCTCGGAGAAATGGCTTTTAGATTTAGTGGCTGTTGCAACAGTTGCCGACATGGTCCCACTAACTGGAGAGAATAGAACGCTCGTAAAATTTGGACTCACGGTACTTCGTAAAGGTAGGCGTCCCGGGCTCAAAGCATTACTTGAAGCTGAGCGCATTCCGCTTATGACTGTTGCAGAAGATGACATAGCTTTTTCAATTGCACCAAAAATAAATGCAGCATCGCGCATGAAAAGCCCTAAACTTTCTTTCGAGTTATTGACTACTGAATCAGAGACGCGGGCACGCGAGATTGCGAAAGAGTTAGTGCAATTAAACCAAGAGCGAAAAATTGAAGGCATGCGTGTTGCGAAGGATGTAAAGAAGCGCATGGAAATGACACCTACATCGGACTCAGTCATTGTGATGGGGAGCCAATCGTGGCGCCCGTCCCTCTTAGGCATAGCTGCAACAAGTGTTGTTGAGACATATCAACGCACCGTGTGTTTGTGGGGAATGGATGGCGGTTTGATAAAAGGCTCATGCCGGTCAAATGGCACCGTGAATATTGTTTCGTTAATGGTGGAGGCTAAAGATGCGTTTTTGGATTTTGGCGGACATGAGCTTGCGGGTGGTTTTTCTGTCTCGCCTGAAAAAATTCACGACCTACCATTAAAGCTTCAACAAGCGCTCGAGTTGATTACAACAAAAGGAGGTGGGGAGATAGATTCGGGTGGCAGGAATAAAGGAATGGTTGAAAGCTCGCTCACCCTTGCCGAAGTAAATGATGTTGCGTTCGATGCACTCCGTTCCCTTGGTCCTTTCGGAATGGAGAATCCCAAGCCATTTTTTAGATTCCACAATGTTTCAATTGCTGGCATTAATTATTTTGGTAAAGCAAAGGATCACCTCCGGCTTACCCTCGCTGATGATTCGGGGCGCAAGGCGGATGCAATAGTCTTTTTCGTTCCACGCTCTCTATTTAAGGAGAAACTTGGACTTCTTTCAGTTGGTGATGTCTGCACCATTGAAGCCTCTGTGGAACGATCCTATTTCGCAGGTAGGAAGGAGTTGCGATTACGGATAGAGAATATTGTTACAGCGTGAAGATTTTGAGTATGAAAAAAGTGATAGATCGAAGTGGTGATAGGGGGAGAGGGGAGTATGGGTGGCTCACTACTCGCTACAGTTTTAGTTTTGCAGATTGGCATGAGCCAACACGTATGGGTTTTGGTGCACTTCGAGTCATTAACGACGACGTGATTTCAGCAAGCTCCGGTTTTGGTATGCATCATCATCAAGATATGGAAATAATCACCATTGTGACTTATGGCACTGTGACCCATAAAGACAGTATGGGAAACATCGGGATAGTTCCTGCGGGCGACGTGCAGGTTATGTCCGCCGGAACTGGCGTTACGCACTCCGAATATAATGACTCGAAAGAAGAAGCTCTTTCTTTATTTCAAATATGGATACAGCCAAAAGAATTTGGTATTGAGCCTCACTACGCTCAAAGCTCTTTCAATCTTGCTGAAGTAAAGAATGGATTGACACTGCTTGTTGCACCTATTGGAGTGGGTAGTGGTTTACCCATTAATCAGGACGCATATATTTCGTATGCAGTGTTAGATAAAAATATTCCTTGTACGTACAACTTGAAAGAGAAAGGTAATGGTGTGTATCTGTTTGTGGTTGAAGGGAAAGTTACTCTCGATGGAGAGATTCTACATTCACGCGACGCTATGGCAGTTTCAGGCACAGATGAGATGACGATTACCTCGTCTATCTCAGCCAAGGTGCTCATCATCGAAGTTCCTCTCTAGAGGTGCACGGCAATCAATTTTTTCTCCCACTCCCACCACAGGCACTACATTTTTTATACGCCCATCTTTTTTGTCGCACCTTAAATCTACCAACTGTTTCAATTTTCCAGTAGCCTATCATTTTCTTCCCTGTACAGATTTTGCATCTAGGTCGTTCTTTTCTAGATGGGCGAGAACCTGCTCTCAATACTTCGAATGCACCAAATGGCATATAAATTAAATTTTTATTACAAATTAGAAGTTATTTCAAAATTCCAGAGTCATGATTATGCTTTAAATATATTATTTTGTCAAAGTAGTATACAGACACTCTCAATCTCCACATTTGTACACTTTAGTTTTTTGCAAAATACTAAAGTGTGTTTAGTGCGGATACATTAAACTGTGCGATACAATGCCCCAATGTCACATGTGATTATTTATACCGATGGAGGTTCGCGAGGAAATCCCGGACCGTCGGGCGCTGGTGCTGTCGTAAAAGATTTGAAAGGGAAGAATGCGGCGAGCATCTCAGCATTCTTAGGCGTGCGTACTAATAATTGGGCAGAGTATGAAGCACTCATTTTGGCACTTAGAGCAACGGTTGATTCGTTTGGAACGCCGGTACCGCACGAGGTGATTGTGAGAATGGATTCAGAATTAATTGTTCGACAGATGAAAGGCGAATACAAAGTGAAGCATCCAGTACTTAAAGAACAGCACACAAAAGTGCGTGTACTCATTGCTGAATCATTTCCTCAAATAAAATTTATGCACATACCGCGCGAAGAAAATAGTGAAGCGGACGCTCTTGCAAACGAAGCAATGGATAGAGGCATTTGATTCCCAGTATGTCTTTATATTCCTCCCTTAAAAATTCTGTATGATATATCATACAGAATTTTTAAGGGACTTTTTAATTCGAAATTTCGTACCGCTACTTTGTATCGCGGTTGTTATTGGTGCAGGGGCGTATTCAGTCCTTGTGCCTGAAAAATTTCCTTCGATTTTTGAAGATTCAGTTGATACTAGTGTCGTTGTCGAGGGTGTAGTGGTGAGAGACCCCGACCAGCGTGAACGCACCACACATCTTGTTGTGAAAGTGGAAAAGTTGAATGGTGTTTCTGTTGCAGAAAAAGTGAGAGTACTTCTCTTTGCGGATTCGTTTGAGACGGCCGTCTATGGGGATCGCGTTAGTGTAAAAGGAAAACTTAAAAAGCCTGAACCATTTGAAACTGACTCAGGACGGACATTTAATTATCCAAAGTATCTTCGTGCGCATAGTATTTTCTACACAATTTCATTCCCGCAGGTTACGAAACTCAGAACTGGGGAGGGAAATGTAATTGTTGCAGGGCTTCTATCTGTTAAACATTTATTTATTAAAGGAATTGAGCGCGCAGTGCCAGAACCTCAATCTGCACTTCTTGCTGGCTTGCTTCTTGGTGAAAAACAATCGTTAGGTGAAAAAATAACAGGATTCTTTCGAAGTGCCGGTGTGATACATATTATTGTTCTCTCTGGATACAATGTCGCGCTGGTTATTCAATGGATTTTATTTATATTTTTAAAAATATTTCCACGAACTGTTGCATACGGCTTCTCTGCACTTTTTGTTATTGGCTTTGCGATCATGACCGGTGGCTCCGAGACTACAATCAGAGCCCTCATCATGGCGCTCTTAATGATGGTTGCTACTGTGTTGCATCGACCAAAAGTAGCACTCCGCATGCTCGCAATTGCGGCGGCGGTGATGGCTTTGTGGAATCCGTACATCGTTCTCTATGACCTTTCATTCCAACTCTCCATTCTTGCAACGCTCGGACTTATACTTTTCTCTGAAACAATCGCGAGTCGTTTGAAGTTCATTCCTGACTTTAAATATTTCCCGTTTCGGGAAATTGTGTCGACGACTCTGGCAACACAAGTGACCGTGTTACCACTTCTTATATTTTCTATCGGAGCGGTGTCATTAGTTTTTTTGCCCGCTAATGTTTTGGTTCTTCCTGCAGTTCCGATTGCAATGTTTGTTGGATTTTTCGCATCGATTACTGCACTTCTCTCGCCGATATTCGCTTTCCCCTTAAGTATTCTCGGCTATGGAATTCTTTCCTATATTATTTCTATAGCAACATTTTTCGGCTCATTGCCGTTTGCATCGCTCCCTATTCCACGAGAGTGGATGTGGCCACTTTTAATGGTGCTCGGGTTTTTGTATGCAACTGTAGGCTTGTTGGTGTTCCGGTTCAGGAAGGAAATCGCACTTGGATCGAAGCACCATTCAAATTCTTAAAAAACGCTTCTATATATTGTTTTTTGTCTGCAGGAATGTAATCCACCATATAGGCGTGTTCCCACATGTCGAGAGCAAGGATTGTTTTTGTGTCGTTGAGTTGTCCTAGTTCGTGGTCGGCAACGAAGTGAGTAAGAAAATTCTTAGTTGTGGCATCGTATGAAAGTATTGCCCAACCAATGCCACGCATCATTCCGACTGCTTTGAATTCGTTCTCCCATTTTTCGTAACTGCCGTATTGCGCTGCCAGTGCATCTCTAAGTGCTCCTTCAATAGGAGAAGGTGTTCCTTCCCACTGTGCGAAGTAGTGTTCATGCATGCGCATACCATTCCATTCAAAGCCGATGCGACGCGTAACTTCAGCGAGGGCGTAGGCATTTTTTTCAGAGTCTTTTTTTAGATCCGCAACAGTTTCCTCAAGAGTGTTCAGGAATTTTACATACCCTTCGTAGAGTTTGATGTGTACTTCAAGTTGCTTGGGTGAAATACCATCCAAGTTTCCGAAGGTGAATTTTTTTGCAGTGTACATATGAACTAGGGGGGTAGTGGTTAGCGTTTAGGTGAATATCTTCTGAATGGCTACTAGCCTCGGTGGCATTATATCATTGTCAGTGTGGCGAGAATTATACTGGTTGGCATTCTTGTTTTGGGGAATATTTTTGTATGGACGATTCCTGTTCCGCATGGACTCAAGGTTTCTTTTTTAAATATAGGACAAGGCGATTCTATTTTCATAGAAGGTCCAACGGGCATACAAATGCTTATCGATGCGGGACCGCCAGACAAGTCAGTGCTTCGGGAGCTCGGGAGTGTGATGCCTCTTTTTGATCGCGCTATCGATGCAGTAGTAGAGACACATCCAGATCAAGATCACCTTGGAGGTATTCCTGATGTGTTTGAGCGATATCAGGTGGGAACATTTTTGGAGCCAGGGATTCCAAATGATACAAAAGCGACGAAAGCGGTGGTGCTTGCAGTACAAAAATCAGGAGTGAAAAAGATTATTGCTAGGCGAGGTATGCGATTAATTCTTGGCGGTGGGGCATACGCAGATATTCTTTTTCCAGATAGAGATGTGTCTAACATTGAAACCAACACGGGCTCAATAGTGATGCGTGTTGTGTATGGAGACACGTCGTTTCTACTGAACGGAGATTCACCGCAGGTAATTGAAAAATATTTGGTGTCGGTTGATGGTAAGAGCCTTCAAAGCACTGTCCTCAAAGCAGGGCACCATGGCTCAAAAAACTCTAGTGCACCTGAATTTGTGAAAGCAGTTAACCCCGCATACGGAGTCTTCTCTCGTGGATGCGATAACAAGTACGGACATCCAGCGCCACAGGTTGTAGATCTATTTCAGAGTCTCAGCATCTTTATCTTCGATACCTGCAAGGACAGTAGAATCACTTTTGTATCAAACGGCTTGAGAGTAAGCGCTTTAGATAACTAAGCTGTTCTGCACCCAAGGCATGTGCCACCTGTAAACATGAGCACATAGAGAGGGACATCTTTAGAACAATCAATGCTTAAGCATTGTCGAGTTACCGACTCTTCGTGGAATGAGCGCCCGCTGTCGCCCTTAGTTGGTGGAAATCTTTTTTCTGACATATATTTCACAATAAAAAAACTCCCTAATGTAAACGGCGTACCGTCTACCTTAAAGAGCGGTTAAATAATATTAGCTTTCTTGAGGGTCTTAAAAGCACCACGCTTTGCAATGGTCTTTACAGCACGAGCTGAAAGAAGAAGCGAAATGTGCTTATTAAGCTCAGGCACAAAGATTTTGTGCTTTTGTAGGTTTGCCTTACGGCGCACCTTACCGCATGGGTTGTACTGCGTCGCACGAGTGCGATTTGAGTATCTCCCTCCGACGAGAGATGATTTACCTGTTACAGCGCATGCCTTAGCCATAGTTTTTAGAGGATACCATCCCAAAAATGAAAAGTAAATCCCACGCTCAGGATTTATAGAGTGTTGATTAGCTAGTTGCTCTTCTCAAGATAGGCGACGATCGTTCGTCTTTTCCAAGCACTTCCGTCAGCATGCTTGTGTTTAAAAGATTTTTCGATTTTGTGGATAGTGAAATAGGGTTCAAAGAACTCGCGCAGTGCCTCTTCTGTCCACACATACTCGGCAGTGTGAATTTCTGGATGGATGTACATCCCAGGCTCATCTCCTGGACTTTCACGAAGTAGGCGTTTCGCGTGAGAATCGTCATCAAGAAGGAACGATTTAAAGAAAAGCCACCCACCCGGTTTTAAGACACGGAGTATTTCACTTCGAAGTTGTTCTCGCTCTGCTTGTTTCAAAACATGCGAGCTCATCATGTCGAGCGCAATGGTGACGGATGCGTCAGGCAAGGGAATTGGCTTCTCCATATCTTGCACAAAAAACTTGATAGGCAAACCTTCACCTGCTTTTTTTGCGACAGTGATTGCTACTTCTGAAAGGTCGTATCCGACACCGCGCATGCCGAATGCGTTTGCAAGGTAAATGAGGTTGCGCCCGTTGCCACATCCAATGTCGAGCGCTTGTGCGGTTACATTGAGGAACTTCTTTCCGTATTCGCGCATCAAAAATCGTCCGAATTTTTCTAAGTCTTCAGATGGTTCAACTGAAAGAGCGAGGTGAGGGTTGGCGCCACCAGTGCGGTCTGATTTACCGTATTCTTTATTCCAGAAGTTGTTTTGTCTGCTCATGAGATGAGGGTAGCTTCCAGCTTTAAATCTAGAACCTTACAACTCTATTTAAGAGCGCCTTGATGGCCTCGACTCCATTCGTAAAATACGATTGCGGCGGAAGCGGCGGCGTTTAGTGACTCTGTGCGTGGATGTACAGGAATACGGAGCAACACATCGCAGAGCTCCTCAGTTTTCTCACGAATACCTTTTCCTTCGTTGCCAACGATAAAAAGCGATGGCTCGCTAAAAGATTCATCGATCAAAGATTGTGCGCCCTTACCTGCAAGACCGTATGTCCAAAACCCCTTTTCTTTCAGAAGACGAATGGTTTGGTTTACATTGCCAATGGTTACTAGAGGAATACGGAATGCCATACCAGCGGAAGTTTTTACGACTGCTCCTGTTATCGGAGCTGTTCGATGTTCAGGAATAAGAACAGCAGAGAGTCCCATCGCTGCAGCGGAACGAATAATTGCGCCTACATTGTGTGGATCCTGTAATTCTCCTAAAAGTACGAGCGCTGGCTTTTTAGAAATGTTGAGTGTTTGTATGAATGTTTCAAAAGGAACCAAGAGCGCTTCGGTGTCGATGATAGCGACAATGCCCTGATGCACCGCATCATTTCCAACCATGTCGCTTCCTTTTAGTGTGGCGATGGTTATTTTTTTCTTTTCTAAGAGATTTTTTATTTTTTCATCATCAAAGACTGGGGAAAGGAAAACTTTCTTAACTACATGCGTAGCGTGCTCAACCGCCTCAGCGACCGCATGCTTTCCATATATATAGACTTTCTCTCGTTGCATAGTGCGAGTGTAGCATCGGCAGTCATTAGCCACTAGGGTTTAGCCACTAGATTTTAATGCTGTTACCCTATACCCTATACCCTACTGGCTAGCTAAATATGGAATTCCTCATCGGCATCGTCATAGTTATTTTTTCGATAATCCTTCATGAGATTGCGCACGGCTTTGCGGCAAACTGGCTCGGTGACCCAACGGCGCGTTATGCAGGGAGATTGACCCTGAACCCACTGCCACACATTGACCCAGTAGGCTCTATTCTTATTCCGGGAATCCTCGCATTAACAGGCTCTTCTTTTTTAATTGGCTGGGCAAAGCCAGTCCCCTATAACCCTTACAATTTAAGGAATCAGCGATGGGGAGAAGCAATGGTTGGTGTCGCAGGCCCGCTCACTAATATCCTTATCGCCCTTATATTTGGGCTTATTTTGCGTTTTTCTGGTTCTCTAGGTCTTTCAGGGGCGTTTCTCGGTATATGTGTAACGGTGGTATATGCCAACCTCGTGCTGGCAATCTACAATCTCATCCCAATACCCCCTCTCGATGGCTCAAAAGTCCTTCGTTCTATCCTCCCAAGCAAGCTTGCCCTTGCCTACGGACGCCTTGAAACCTCGATGTATGCGCTAGGCCCTTTTGGGCTCATTATGGTCAGTCTTGTTGCTATATACCTCTTATGGCCGTACCTTTCAGGCTTTGTGCAGACTCTCTTCTCATTGATCGTTGGTACTTAAGTAGTATTCTGAGACTATGGCACGCGAAGGGGTACAAAAAGGAAAGTGCGGGTACAAGAGATGTGGAACCTTAGGTTGGCACTACGGAGAATATGGGTTTCGGTGCTCAAAACACAAACCCGCAATATAATATATAAGTTTTGGTGCCTTATTTGAATAGCTTCTTAAATAAGCATTATTTAAGAGCTTTTTAAGGAGGAAATTTGACATATAGTGTTATTTTGTGTTACAGTTGCTAGTAATGAGAATTTCCCATGAACGTCGAAATGTAAAGCCCAGATGTGGCGTGTGTGATGAGAGGGGTAAAAACTTCCAGGTCCGTTGGACTGACCGGGGGTATCGTTGCAAAATGCACTAAAGTTTTAGTCATTTTGAACTAGAGTTTAGCTAGCACTGTTGCGTTTTTGAGCCTTGCCTTGTATAGTATCCGAACTGCCCTTGCGCAGTTTTTTCGTAACAATGGCTACAATAAATCAACTGAGGAAAAACCCTCGCAAAAAAACATCTCGCAAGACGAAAACCGTTGCTTTGTCTCGTGGTTTCAATGTATTAAAGAATCGTCCTACCTTCTACCCGTCACCATTTAAACGCGGTGTTTGTACAAAAGTAACAACCAAAACTCCAAGAAAGCCAAACTCAGCTGTTCGTAAAATTGCTCGTGTCCGCCTTACAAACGGCATGGAAGTCACCGCATACATTCCTGGTGAAGGTCACAACTTGCAGGAACACTCAGTGGTTATGCTCCGTGGTGGTCGTACTAAAGACCTTTCACTTCGCTATAAGGTTGTCCGTGGACGCCTTGACGCAGCAGGTCTTGAAAAGCGTCGCCGTGGACGAAGCCGTTACGGAAGTAAGCGCCCAAAGGCAAAATAATATATGCGTAGACGACTCAAAAAACAAAATATCATCAATCCTGATTCAAAATATGATTCAGAGTTTTTGGCACGCTTCATCAACACTGTTATGTGGGATGGAAAGAAGAGCGTTGCACAGACAATTGTCTATGATGCTCTCGATGAAATAAAAAAGCGCGATGAAACGCTTGATCCAATAGTTGTTTTTGATACAGCAATTTCTAATGTAAGCCCAACAATTGAAGTACGCTCGAGACGCGTTGGTGGTGCAAACTACCAAGTCCCTCGTGAAGTCAGACCTGAGCGCCGTCGCTCGCTCGCGTTTAGATGGATTGTTTCAGCGGCTCGTGCAAAGAAAGGAAAGCCAATGGCTTTGAAGCTTGCGGATGAGTTGATGGCAGCATCAAAAAATGAAGGAAGTGCTGTGAAGAAGCGTGAGGATGTGCACCGCATGGCGGAATCAAACCGCGCATTTGCGCACTTAGCTTGGTAGTTTCTATGCCAGTAGAGAAAGTTGTAGAAAAATCAGCAGAAGGGAGACGTTGTAGTCCTCTTGCAGGAGATTGCCCAGCTGGTTTTTATTGCGATATGGAAACAAAGACTTGTCAGTTAAAAAATAAGAATTCTTAATAATATTATGGGCAAAAGAGACTATCCATTGGATCGCGTTCGAAACTTCGGCATCATTGCGCACATTGATGCAGGTAAGACAACAACCTCTGAGCGTGTTTTGTACTACACAGGCTCTCAACACAAAATCGGCGAGGTGCACGAAGGTGAGACGACGACCGACTGGATGGAGCAAGAGCGTGAGCGCGGTATCACCATTACCTCTGCTGCTATCACTTGTTTCTGGACACCTACTGAAGAGACAGATAAAAAAGATACCTCGAAGAAAATTCGTTTTAATGTTATCGACACTCCTGGTCACATCGACTTCACGATTGAAGTGAAACGATCACTTCGTGTTCTTGACGGCGCAGTTGTTGTTTTTGACGGCGTTGCAGGCGTAGAGCCACAATCAGAAACAAACTGGCGTTACGCTGACGAAGGAAAAGTTCCTCGTATTTGTTTCATAAATAAACTCGATCGAACCGGCGCATCATTTGAACGCTCGTACGCATCTATTCTTGACCGTCTTACAAAAGATGCCGTTCGCATGCAGGTTCCTATTGGTGAGGAAGGAGAGCATGTGGGCGTCATTGAGCTTTTGACTCGCGAAGCGGTGTACTTCGATGGCGACATGGGTGAGGTTGTTCGTCGTGAAAAAGAAATTCCTGAAAATTTGAAAGCAGATGTTGAAAAGTATCGCGCAGAACTCATTGAGAAAATTGTTACAGAGGACGATGTGCTTATGCAGGCATATTTGGAAGGAGTAGAGCCATCACTTGCTGATTTAAAGAAAACACTCCGCAAGGCAGTTATTGATAACAAAATTGTTCCGGTGTACGCAGGTTCTGCATTGAAGAACAAAGGTGTGCAGCTCGTACTCGACGCAGTTGTTGAATATCTTCCATCGCCACTCGATTTGCCTCCAACGAAAGGTATTAATCCAGACACAGGTGAAGAAGTTTTCCGCACTGCATCAGATGACGAACCATTCTGTGCGCTCGTATTTAAACTCCAGACCGATCCATTCGTGGGAGCACTTTCATTCTTCCGTGTGTACTCAGGAAAAATTGAAGCAGGCTCGTATGTCTACAACGCATCAACTGGTGTGAAGGAACGCTTAGGACGCATTGTGCGTTTGCAAGCCGACAAGCGTGAAGAAGTGAAAGAAGTTTTCACAGGAGAAATTGCTGCAGCAGTAGGATTGAAAGAAGCAAAAACTTCTAACACGCTTGCTGATGAAGCAAACCCAATGATTCTTGAAGTCATCAAGGCACCAGACCCAGTGGTGTCGATGCGCATTGAACCAAAAACAAAAGGTGACCAAGAGAGAATGGGTATGGCGCTCAAAAAACTTTCTGATGAAGACCCAAGTTTCCGTGTCACTTCAGACGCTGAAACCATGGAAACAATTATTGCAGGCATGGGTGAACTTCACTTGGAAATTTTGGTAGACCGCATGAAGCGCGAGTTCAATGTGGATGCGAACACTGGTAAACCACAAGTTGCATACCGTGAAACAATTCAGAAAGAAGCAGAAGCAAATCATAAATATATTAAGCAGACTGGTGGTAAAGGTCAGTACGGACATGTGGCAATCAAAATTCGACCAATGGAACCAATTGATCCTGGTGCAAAGGTAAAGAACAATGTGAAGCGCGAAGCGCACTTTGAGTTCATCAACAACATTAAGGGGGGCGTTATTCCACAAGAATTTATTCCTGCGGTTGAGAAGGGTATTCGTGAAGCAATGGAACGCGGTATTGTTGCCGGCTTCAAAATGGAGGACATTTCAATTGATCTCTTTGACGGCTCATCCCACGATGTCGACTCATCAGAAATTGCATTCAAAATTGCAGCGTCGATGGCATTCAAAGAAGCTGCTGAGCGTGCACGACCAGTATTGCTCGAACCTGTTATGAAAGTGGAGGTGGTAGTACCTGAAAAATTCATGGGTGATATCACCGGACACATTACTTCAAAGCGCGGTGCCATTGATTCAATTGAAGAGCGAGGTATGGCAAAGGTAGTGAATGCAAAAGTGCCACTTTCAGAAATGTTTGGTTACACCACAGCACTTCGCTCAATGACCGAGGGTCGTGGCGTTATGGCAATGGAATTCGATCACTACGAAGTGGTGCCACAAAACGTCGCTGAGACTATCAAAGCATCTCGCAAGTAGAGTTTTCTCTAGGCTATTTTCTTAATTACTATGTGGGGAGGGCAGGAAAGTCTGGGGAATAGAGAAATTTCTGGATTGCCTCCAGAAAACCCGAAGTGTAAACTTTGCTCAAACACTGCAGACGTTTATATAGATAGGGCTTGGTATTGCGACCCCTGCGCACCTCTCAAGGGTTGGATTCAGTAATGACTAAGGCTGTGTGCCTTGTAGAAACCCATATGTCGTTTGATTCAATACAAAAAGAAACTCGGCCTACACATTTCTGTCCCGTGTGCTCAAAAATTGTCATGATTGTTCAAAATGGACTGAAATCCGTTATTTTGCCTCATTTCTCTCGACAGAATGGTGTTTTAACGGGGTGCGATGGGAATGGTCGTGAAATTGATGATTAAAAAGCTGAGTTGAGTGTTTAGATATCCAAAGATACGCCTGTTTTCTTGACTCTTTTGTAGCTTTCAGATACAGTACCTCGTAACGCTTCACGCGTTCTTTTCGTCTATAGACTCCTCACTAATGTTGTGCGAGGACTATCGACGGCAAGAGCTCTCGGGCTCTTTGATTTGTTTTTACCAGTGTTACCAATTACTACGCACTAATAATTAATTATATGGCAGATTTTGCACGCACTAAGCCTCACGTAAACGTCGGTACTATCGGCCACGTTGACCACGGCAAGACAACCCTCACTGCAGCTATTCTTTCTGTTCTTGCAAAGGCAGGAAATGGATACAGCGCTTCAGTAAAGGATGTCACACAGATTGACAACGCACCTGAAGAAAAAGCTCGTGGTATTACAATCTCTTTGTCACACTCTGAGTACGAGACACCAGCTCGCCACTACGCACACATCGATGCTCCTGGTCACGCTGACTACATCAAGAACATGATCACTGGTGCCGCTCAAATGGACGGTGCAATTCTCGTTGTTGCTGCAACAGACGGTGTGATGCCCCAAACGCGTGAACACATTCTCCTCGCTAAACAAGTCGGCGTACCAAAAGTCATTGTTTTCTTGAACAAAGTTGACATGGTTGACGACAAAGACCTCGTTGAGCTCGTTGAAGAAGAAGTTCGTGAACTCCTCACGAAGCAAGGTTTCGACGGCGCTGCAACTCCAGTTATCCGTGGTTCAGGCCTCAAGGCTCTTGAGAACCCAGCACCAGGAAATGAATGGTCTGAGAAGGTCATGGAGCTTGTAAAGGCACTCGATGAATACATTCCACAGCCTGAACGCGATGTTTCTAAGCCATTCCTCATGCCAATTGAAGACATCTTCTCAATTGAAGGACGCGGTACCGTTGTTACTGGCCGTATTGAGCGTGGTCAGATCAAGGTTGGTGAAGAAGTTGAAATTGTCGGTCTTCAACCAACAGTTAAGACAACCATCACTGGTATTGAAATGTTCAACAAGTCACTCCAAGAGGGTATGGCAGGTGACAACGCAGGCATCTTGCTCCGCGGTACAAAGAAAGAAGACGTACACCGTGGTCAGGTTCTCGGAAAGACTGGCACTGTTACTCCACACACTGACTTTGAAGCAGAAGTTTACATTCTCTCAAAGGAAGAAGGAGGTCGTCACACACCATTCTTCTCTGGCTACAAGCCACAGTTTTACATCCGCACTACTGACGTCACTGGCGATGTAACACTTCCTGACGGAGTCGAAATGGTTATGCCAGGAGACACTATTAAGTTCAAAGTAAAACTTGTTGCCCCAGTCGCCCTTGAAGAACAACAGCGCTTTGCTATCCGTGAAGGAGGTAAGACTGTCGGTGCTGGCGTCGTAACCAAGATTGTTGCCTAAAGCCTAGTATTCACGAACTTTGAAAATCTATGTCCGACACTAAAGAAAAAAAGACGCCTGTCCGCAAGGCACCAAAAGCAGGAGCAAAGACAGCGAAAGCTGCTGCTCCAGCAGGAGGTGTAGGCAAATTGCGTCTCCGTGTTCGCGCATATGACCACAAAGTCTTGGATGCTTCGGTAAAGCAAATTATTGACACAGCGCTTCGCTTTGATGCGGAGGTTGTAGGGCCCATTCCACTTCCAACTGATATCAAGAAATTCACGGTCAATGCTTCATCGTTCGTCTACAAAGATGCTCGTGAGCAGTTTGAGATTCGTACTCATAAGCGCATCTTGGACATTCTGAATCCAACACCAAAAATCATTGATGCTTTGACGAACCTTTCGCTTCCATCAGGCGTCTCGGTTGATGTCAGAATGCTTTAATTGAATTTTTAAAAACAACAAAAAACACCCCTGCATGGGGTGTTTTTTGTTGTTTTGAGTTTTCTTGCATCTTTTAGATGCTTTGTGTATAGTAGTCGAAACGCTACGTACGGAAGCCCAATAGGCTACTTTCGGACCAATGGTATATCGCGCACTGCGAAATACTAGTGCGCGTTTTTCTTTTCACAAAATGAAATTCATCATAGGAACAAAACAAGGAATGACACAGGTCTTCAATTCAGCAGGTCACGCTGTGCCTGTTACCGTTATACATGCACCAAAGGTTACGGTGACTCAAGTAAAGAACGTGGAGACTGATGGCTACAAGGCAGTACAGGTAGGTTACGGTGAGCAGAAGGAATCACGCATCGCAAAACCGCAACAACCTAAAGGAAATGTTCGTGGACTTCGTGAGTTTCGTTTCGATGGAGCCGAAGGCTTTGAAGTAGGCGCAACGTTTGATGTCACTGCTTTCTCAGAAGGTGAAAGCGTCGTTGTTTCAGGTATTTCAAAAGGTAAGGGTTTCCAAGGTGTGGTTAAGCGATATGGCTTTAAAGGAGGCCCTCGTACACACGGTCAGAAACATTCTGAAAGAGAGCGCGGTTCTTCAGGAGGAGGTCCAGGTCGAGCGGGCGGTCGCGTCGTGAAAGGTATGCGCATGGCAGGCCGAATGGGCTCTGACCGTGTGACTGTTCCAAACCTCGAGGTAGTTCGCGTTGACGCTGTAAAAAATGAGATTTTTGTTCGTGGAGCAGTTCCAGGACGAAAAGGTACCGTCATTGAAATTCGAGGAAAATAAATATATGAAAGCTTCCATTTACAATACAAGCGCAAAAGAAGTAGGGGAGATTGAACTCCCAGAGGGCATTTTTGATGCAAAGAGAAATGATGCCTTGGTGCATCAGGTTGTTCTTGCTATGCAGGCAAACGCTCGCACACCAGTTGCCCACACAAAGGGTCGTGGTGAGGTACGCGGAGGAGGCAAGAAGCCATGGAGGCAAAAGGGTACTGGCCGAGCTCGTCACGGATCTATTCGATCTCCAATCTGGAGAGGAGGAGGCACAACGCACGGACCGGTAAAGGAACGCGATTTCTCACAGAAGATTAATAAGAAGATGCGTGCAAAAGCAGTCGCAACAGTTCTTTCAGAAAAACTCCGCAAAGGAAAAATGATTTTCGTTGACTCGCTTTCTTTCAAGGCTCCAAAGACAAAGGATGCAAAGGCAACCCTCGGTGGCCTTGCTAAGATTGCAGGATTTGCCGAGCTCGCTACACGAAGAAATAACGCAGCACTTATTCTTCTTTCAAAGCATGATGTTGCTGTCGTAAAAAGTTTCCGTAACATGAAGAATGTGATGGTTGACGAGGCACGAAATGCAAACCCTGTTGACTTGCTCACGTACCGTTATATTCTCGTTGTAGATCCAAAGGTGTCTGTTAAAACGCTTACAGAACGACTAGAGAAATAAACTTTATGGCAATTTTTAAATCAAAAACGAATACAAAAAAAGCTGATGCTCCAAAGGCAGAAGCTAAGAAGGTTGAAACAAAAGTTTCTGCTACTAAAAAGACTGATCGTCCTTCAGCGCTTGCTGAGTATGCCAATATTTTGGTACGCCCTCGCATTACGGAAAAAGCAGCAAATATGACCGCGCAAGGTGTGTACACTTTTGATATCCGCAAATCGGCAACAAAGAAGGATGTTGCTATGGCAGTCAACGCTCTCTACAAAGTTATGCCAATCAAGGTGAATGTAGTGAATACTCCAGCAAAACGAGTACAAATGAGGAAGAAGCGTGGTTTTGGTAAGACATCTGCATCAAGAAAGGCTCTGGTATTTTTAAAGAAAGGAGACACTATCCGTTTCTCATAAATTTTTAATACACGAATATGTCTACTACACGAAATTACAAAGCACGAACCGCATCTACTCGCCACATGAGCGTGATTCGTTACCGCGATGTTTTGACGACCGGGAAGCCCTTGAAGTCTTTGACGAAAGGAAAGAAAAATCACGCAGGTAGAAACTCACTCGGTCGCATCACCACACGTCACCAAGGAGGTGGACACAAGCAACAGATGCGTGTGGTTGACTTCATGTTCGCTAAGAAGAATATCCCAGGCAAAGTTGAGCACATTGAATACGATCCTACTCGTACAGGTTTCATTGCTCGTATTGTAGATGTTGACGGTGAGCGCCGATACATCCTTGCACCTAAATCTTTGAAAGTCGGCGATAAGGTTATTACTTCAGAGACTGCGCCTATCACTCCCGGTAACCGTCTTCCTTTGAAGAACATTCCAATCGGCACATTCATTTACAACATTGAAGTACATGCAAACGGTGGTGCAAAAATGGCACGAAGTGCAGGTAACCACGCTGAGTTGATCGCGCTCGATGCTGGCTACGCTCAAATAAAACTCCCTTCGACTGAAGTTCGAAAAGTTGTTGATACCGCATGGGCATCGATTGGTGAAGTTTCAAACGATGCGCACCATCTCGTTATCATTGGTAAAGCAGGTCGTGCACGACACATGGGTATTCGCCCAACGGTTCGTGGTACTGCAATGAACCCAGTTGACCATCCACATGGAGGAGGTGAAGGTCGTCAAGGCCGTGGTCACCGCAGACAACGCACCATGTGGGGTAAGCCATCTGGAAAGGGACAAAAGACACGAACTCCAAAGAAATACTCGAATCCCTTCATTGTTTCTCGTCGTCGTGTCGGGAAAAAAAGAACGAAAGGCGCGTAATATCCACCAACACCCTGCATCATGCGGGGTGTTTTTTTAAGGGGTGCTATCTTTTCGTTGTAGACTGCTGAGAGTATGAGTCAGATAGTACAGAGACTCTCTCGACCAATGCGTATCACACTTTCTATTGCGCTCATTTTGGGTGCATTGAGCGGTCTGTTGTATGCGGTCCCTATTCTACGTACATTTTTTTCTGAATGGATACCAAAAGAGGCGAACGAGCGAATGGCAGATCAAGTATTTTCAATGTATGAAACTGATACTTATCGGTGGTATGCCTTGAATTCTGCGAATGAAGTGCATACTGCCACGGCACCACAACAAACTCTCTCAGTCTCAAATAACGTTACACTTCCGAGCGGTATGATTCTTGTAGTTACCGAGAAAGGGCTAGTCTGGCGTAATCCGAAAGCAAAAAGTGAACTTGTGCTCATTGCGCAAGAAGGCATTACTCCTGATGTTGGTGCCGTTGCTCCTGACGGAAGTGCTGCGGTATTGTTCAATCAGGTCACCAACCAATTTGATGTGTTCAAGGTGTATGACGGTGGCGCGAGCGTCTCGTATCGTGGTTCATTCAAAATCCCGAATTTGCCAACCTACCTCATTGCCGTCGGTTTCGCGTCACCCGCGACCATCGTCATGCACACCGGTCGTCCAAATTCCTTTGAGCTGTATGATATTCGAACTGGCGTACGACATTTGGGTTCTGTTACATATTCCAAATCAGACATCAAATAACATGTAATGATATGAACTCGCTCACACCGATTACATCTTTTGTTTTGAAAACATTCGGAAGTTTTTTAATCGCGGCCGTTTTTGTGGGAAGCGTTTCTGTCTCTTTTGCGGAGGCGTACGCCTACCCCAATCCACCAACTTCTTCTGGCGCCGTTACCAGTGCAAATACAAAATGTACGGGGGCGTTTGTGGCGAATCTCGGTGGTGAGGGGGACTTGTCGCCACCGTCTGCACCGTCGTGGAGCATTCTCGCGTGGGGGTTTATAGATGGCACTCTCATCCCAAGTGGCTATAACACTCCAGGCTCGTACTGTATTCAAGGAGAATTAACGTCGAACAGCGGCAGTTGGAACATACTCTATAAAATGTATAGTGGCGCCGGCACGGCAAGTGCAACTAAGACATATGCACTTACCTATATCAACGCTTCTCCCGCACCAACCACGTCAATATCTCTAGCGCCCACGTCCATTTCGGCAGGGTACTCATCTGCACTCACGTGGAGTTCCACAAATGCAACATCATGTACGGGAACGGGATTCAGTACGGGCGGAGCACTCTCTGGTACAGTTTCTGTTTCACCGTCGCAAACTACAACGTATTCAGTAAGTTGTACTGGTGCTGGAGGTACAGCGCAAGGCTCGGCGACTCTTACGGTAACGCCCCCAAGTTCGTCGCCAAGTATATTGTTGACCGCGTCTCCCTCCTCGGTTACCGCGGGAGGGAGTACAACGCTTTCGTGGACTTCGAGCAATACTTCGTATTGCTCGAGCACTCAATTTGATACCGCTGGCGCCACATCGGGCTCGATCACCATTACGCCAAACGCTAGCACAAATTACACGCTTACATGCACGGGTTCTTCGGGGAGTGGCACTGGAACATGGCAATACTATCAAAGTGATTACTCGGATCTATCGTGCCCTGTATCATCCAGCAACAATGTTTATAGTTCTGTACCAGATTGCCCAGCGAGTCCTCAAGGTAAATCATGCACCTCACCTCCTTCAACGTGTAAAGTAAACACAATCGGTCCCGGATGTGGTATCACTACGGACTTGTATTCGTGCCAAGTAACATCGCCTCCGCCAAGTGTATCGGGCAGTGCGTACGTTACTGTTTCAAGTACGCCCCTTACGGCATCGTGTGCAGTGTCTCCCACAAGTGTGTATACGGAAGAGATGGTTACTTGGATTGCATCTGCATCGGGTGGCACCGGTTCGTATACGTATTCGTGGAGTGGTACCGATAGTCTTTCTGGCACAGGTGCATCGGTATCCAAAACATACTCAACCACTGGTACGAAGAGTGGTGCAGTGACAATTACTTCGGGCGGTAACTCGGCGGGAGTGAGTTGTTCAAATTCTGTTGCAGTGAGTGTAGTGTTGTCCGATCTTAGTGCGAGCGCCATTTCACCAACCTCCGCAATTACTAACGTCGCAAAAACATTTTCCGCAACAATCACGAATGCAGGTAACCCTGCGACAGGAGGAGAGTTCATCAATCTTTTTCAGCGAGCTACATCTTCAAGTGGTGCGAATACAGAAGATATTGGCACTGGTATGTCACCAAACATTTCGACGAATAGTTCTGAGGCAACTACTTTTTCGTACGCGTTCCCTTCGGCAGGTACGTGGTACGTGCGTGCATGTGCTGACAAAAACTCATCTACGGGTTCCGGCGTTATCAACGAGTCCAATGAAACAAATAATTGTGGTGCGTGGACTGCTGTGACCGTCGCAATTCCATCACTTAATACCTCCTGCGCTGTTGCTCCCACCTCGGGGTATACAAATGACAACATAACGTGGACAGCGTCTCCTGCGGGGGGCACCGGTTCCTATACGTATTCGTGGAGTGGTACAGATGGTTTATCAGGAACAACGCAATCGGTTGTGAAGCAATACACAACAGTGGGAACCAAAGCCGGCTCTGTGATTGTTGCTTCAGGCACACAGTCTGTTACTCAAGCATGTAGCAATTCAACCTCAATCTCAGCTTCTCCTACGGCACTTTTAAGTGCGACCCCGAGCTCAATTATTCGCGGGCAAAATGCGTCGCAACTTACGTGGTCTTCGACAAACGCAACATCGTGCACAAGCACTAATTTTGCAACAGGAGGCCAAACGTCTGGCGCTCTATCGGTAACACCAACTAACACCACTACCTATAACCTTACGTGCACGAACGCATCAAAAAGTGCTTACTCGAGCGCGGTCGTTACAGTATATGTAGCGGATCTAGTGCTTACTGCATCCCCAAACACTTCAGTTCGTCGTAATGATTCGGTAATTATTAACTGGTCAGTATCAGGAAGTCCTGATTCGTGTCTCATGAGTGGCCCAGGGCTCTCATCAGGTTCTTTTTCAGGTTCGCAAAGTGTCATTATAGGTCAAGAAAGTACCTATACGTTCTCATGTACGACAGGTGGAGGGACCACTTCAAAATCAATAACAGTCAAACTGCTACCAGCATACGAAGAGTTTTGATACACAGGTGCGTAATAGATTGTTTCGATGTACGGGATACTGCAAATCACAGATTCACGACCGTGTGGTCGGTGTCTAAAACGTCTAATACTTCACTATAAGGAGTAACGCCAAATTCTAATGATGGGGCAAGCAACGCAAATCAGGGAGCTGAAATAAAAAACTCCCCATTACCTGGAGAGTTTTTATTACTCCACCCCTCACAAATTTCTCTTAACAGCAAGTATGAATTCCCTGTACAATAGATGGAATGATAGCCTTCCGCCAGTTTGTTGCCCGCACTTTTAAAAGCTTTTTTGTGGTTGCTGTCTTTGTAGTTGCGGTACTCAGTATAATTCCTCAATCGGTATACGCTGCACCAAACATGGATGGTGGAGGAGGTGGTGTCGGAGGGTGTAGTGGTTCGATATGGGAATACTCCTACACTGTAGTAACTAATCCATTCCCCCCGGGCAGTGGAGGTGCCGCGGCCTTTTATGCAGTGTATGGTGGAGATAGTTATACAGTGCAAAGTGCCTATCAGACCGCAACTGTTGGCGACATGGATGAGGGTTGTATCGAAGAGCCAACAGCGCCGTATGTTGGAATTATTGCGACACCTGCTTCCATAACTAGTGGAGGTTCGTCTCTTTTAACATGGAGTTCGGACTATGTAACCTCATGTACGGGCACTAATTTTTCAACTAGTGGCGCTACTTCAGGCTCGCTTATTGTCTCACCATCTTCTTCAGTAGCCTACTTAATTACCTGTACCGATGGTGCCCAGACAATTTCTTCTTCCGCAACGGTGACTGTCAGTGCTCCTGTTGTTGCCCCAACTGCCTCACTCTCTGCAAATCCAACCTCCTTTATATTAGGTGCATCATCGGTAATAACTTGGAGTTCAACTAACGCAACATCCTGCACGGGCACTAACTTTTCGACAGCATCAGCAACTGCAGGTTCCGTAACGGTGGTCCCGTCACAAACAACCAGTTACCTCGTTTCATGTACTGGCGCTGG
This sequence comes from Minisyncoccota bacterium, assembly GCA_041658485.1. Taxonomy (GTDB): domain Bacteria; phylum Patescibacteriota; class Minisyncoccia; order Phycocordibacterales; family Phycocordibacteraceae; genus Phycocordibacter. The sequence goes on along the minus strand of JBBAAE010000001.1, from coordinate 42,733 downwards.
TGGTTCTGCGTCTGCATCTCGGACGGTGACCGTGAATCTTCCTGCAGCGCCAACGGCAACGCTCTCTGCAAATCCAACCTCTCTTGTCGCAGGTGCCTCGTCAGTTATTACTTGGAGTTCAACGAACGCAACTTCCTGTACAGGAACCAATTTTTCGACAGCGTCGGCAACTGCAGGCTCTGTAACAGTTATCCCATCGCAAACAACAAGTTATCTTGTCTCATGTACTGGCGCTGGCGGTTCTGCGGCGGCATCCCAAACGGTCACTGTAAGTTCAATCCCTTCGCCAACGGTTTCACTCTCTGCAACTCCAACAAGTTTGAATTCTGGATCTTCCGCTACTCTCACATGGTCCTCAACTAATGCAGTTTCTTGTGTTGGTAGTGGATTTGAAACTGGCGGGAATACATCAGGCTCTATTTCTACCGGAGCGTTAAGTGCTAGTACAAACTACTCCATCACCTGTACAGGAGCTAGCGCAGTATCGTCAGGTACATGGCAATATTCAGAGTCTGATATAAGTGATTTTGCTTGCCCGCTCACAGATCCAAACAAGGCATATTCAAGCGTACCAACTTGCCCTTCGAATCCAACAGGAAAGACTTGTAGTATCCCAACGTGTAAGGTGAACACCATCAGTGCATGCAGCATCAATACTGATATCTATTCATGTGTCGGCGCCTCTCCTGCCGTGACTCCTCAGACCGCTTTCGCTACCGCAAATGTTCAAGTAAATTCAACCTCCTCCGGCGCTCTTTCTGGGTCATGTTCAGTATCGCCAACAAGTGTATACACCGGTAGTCCTGTAACTTGGACTGCCTCTGCATGGGGTGGAGCCGGTTCATACACGTATTCATGGAGTGGTACTGATAGTCTCTCGGGTGCCGTTGCATCTATTTCAAAAACATATACAACTGTCGGTACAAAAACAGCCTCAATCACTATCACTAGCCCTTCCGGCGCAACTTCTGTTACGCTTCAAGGGGAAAAGCATTGTTCTGGAGGTACGAAAGTAGGTAGTTATGGTACTACCGAGGATGGTGTTGGATTTACTCTCAACACTAGCTCTATGGCAGGAGTGTGCGCAGGTATAACCCCAGCAGGCGGTTGCTGTAGTGTTGATGTGCGAGAGACTTTGAATTCAGCTGGGCAACCTGTTAATACCTACTATCGCTACGAAGCATATTCGAATGCTTCTCTTGCCTCGAAAACCTCAACGAGCGGTAGTACAACGAGACATAATTATTTGGCAGGTATGGCAACTGCATCGAATGCATCAGTTACGGCGAGTTGTTCAAACTCTGTTGTAGTTGGTGTTTCTTTGGCGGATTTAACTACAGGGTCTCTCTCTCCTGCCAGTGTAACTGCGGGAGTAAATACCACATTTACCGCTGGCGTTACTAATCGTGGTGGGGCAGCGACTCCAGTTTTTGGTTCAAGGATGTATGTGTGTCTCACTTCGGACAGTGCTTGTCTCAATAATTATCTCACCAAGTCAGACTCTATTTGGAGTCGCATCTTTAGTTTCTTTATTAATTTTGCGGAAGCCAATACGTCAATTAAAATTGCTTTAAGTCGAATATCGATTGTAGCTGGGGGCAGTGGTACTCAAACAGGAAGCTACACATTTCCTTCACCGGGTTCGTACCAGATGCGTTTTTGTGCTGATACACCACTCAATGAAGTGAACGAATCCAATGAGCTTGATAACTGTAGTGTATGGACATCATTAACTGTAAACCCGGGTGCAGTGACAGCATCATGTTCTCCATCACCAAGTACTGGGTATGTGGGAGATTCATTAACGTGGACCGTCACACCTTCTGGTGGTGTAGGTTCATATACATATGTCTGGAGTGGCACTGACGGACTTCTCGGCACAGGTGTAACTGTCTCGAAAACATACGCTACTGCCGGTACGAAATCGGCTTCAGTTATTGTGACCTCAGGTGCAGGGTCAGTTACTGCGACATGTGCAGCGGGAACTATACAGAACACTCCCACGGTGCTCATTACTGTTACACCAAACGTAATAATTAAAGGTGTAACTTCTCCACGCATTGACTGGACATCTTCTTACGCCACTTCTTGTACAGGAACTAACTTCCCAACAGGGAGTGCAACCGTTGGTTCGGTTACTGTTTCCCCTCCAGTTACTACAACCTACGGCATCACTTGTACAAACGGTACGAGAAGTGCATCTTCAAGTGCAACAGTTACTGTAAACCCTGCTGATATTGCTCTCAGCATTAGCCCAGCCGTTACTGTTCGCCAAGGCGACCCTGCAACGGTGTCATGGGGAGTGGTGGGCACTCCTGACTCTTGTTCGATTTCTGGCCCTGGGCTTTCTTCAACAGCTTTTTCAGGCGCACAATCTGTGATCATAAATCAACAAAGTACATACACAATGAATTGTTTGACCGGTGGGGTTCCGAGTTCAAAGTCAGTGACCATAGGTGTTACTCCGCGCTTCGACGAGTTTTAATCTCGGCAAATATTTTTGGTTTCGAGCCCCTTGTGCAACCTCCGGAGGTTGCACAAGGGGCGTGTTAGTCTACATTGATGCCTAAAGTATTACTAAAATCGCGAGAAGGAATTGCTCCAGGGGAGTACTACCATATTTTTAATCGCGGAGCTCACCGACAAACGGTTTTTAAAGAAAAAAACGATTGGCGGCGATTCCTTTTTAATGTGCTGTTTCTCCAATCCCCGCACGAGTTTAAAAATATACATCGCATTACGGAAAGTTTTGTTCCGGATATTGGTTTTTCTGTTCCTAACGAAGATATCGAGTCCATTATCGAGAGTCGTTTTGTAGAAGTGGTTTGTTTTTGTCTGATGTCCAACCATTTTCACTTACTGGTCAAAGAAACTATTGAAGGTGGAATCGCACGCTATATGCAACGTGTGTCTGATGGATATACAAAATATTATAATGTTAAATATGACGCCACTGGGCATGTATTTCAGGGTCCGTATAAAGCGGTGCATGTAAAGACAGACTCTCAACTTCTCTACACATCCGCCTACATTCATAGAAACCCTCGTGATACACGAGAATGGTCAGGAAAGGAATTTGAATATCCTTGGTCGTCGCTCCAAGATTTTACTGATGCAAACCGATGGGGAGGACTCATAGTGCCCGAAATCATTACAGGGCAGTTTGCCATAACAGCAAAAAGTAATTACGCTGATTTTGTTAAAACAACCAACAAAAAACTTTTAGCTGAGGAGCTTGAAGGCATTATTATTTTGTAATTTTTTTTATACGATATGTCATTTGTGCAACCTCCGGAGGTTGCACAAATGATGTTGACAGTGAGTGGGTGATTGGGATAGTATGCCCAAAGCTCGTAAGGGCGCATTTTTCTTAGTGCGCACTTCATTTGGGTCAAAACTACAACAATGTCTCGTTCACTTAAAAAAGGTCCGTATGTCGCCCACAAGCTTCTAAAGAAGATTGAAGGCAAGAAGCCTGCAACAACGGCGCCTATTAAAACATGGGCTCGTGCATCTGAAATCAGTCCTGAAATGGTTGGTTTTGTTTTTCTTGTCCATAACGGAAAGGATTTCCCTGAGGTATTTGTTACAGAAGAAATGGTAGGGCATCGTCTTGGTGAATTTTCATCAACAACGAAATTTACTCGTCACGGAGGTAAGATGCAGAAAGAACTTGAGCAGAAGAAGAAAGAATCTGAAATTGCAGCAGCCCAAGCAGCTAAGTCTCCAGCCGACGGTAAAGCTAAGGCTCCCGCAAAGAAGTAATTTTTGATACCCCTAGAATCAGCATATGAAGGCGACACTTTCCAATTACAAGCAGACTCCACGAAAAACCAGACTCGTTACTGAGCTTGTGAAGGGTAAGGGCATTGAGGAAGCGCTTCTTGCACTGAAGTTCTTGGATAAGCGCGCCGCAGGTCCCATGGCAAAACTCATTTCTTCTGCTGTCGCAAACGCTGAGAAGCAAGGCGAAGACGGAAGAACTCTCGTTGTTCAAAATATTACGGTCAATAAAGGTTTGGTTGCTATGCGCTCGATGCCTCGTGCATTTGGTCGTTCGTCCCCAATTCGCCATAGAATGAGCCATATAACAGTGACTTTAGGGAAAGCAAAGCCAAAGAAGAAAAAATAATTATGACAAAAATCGTTCATCCATACGCGCACCGTCTCGGCATCCTTAGGGATTGGCAGAGTCGTTGGTTTGCTGGTTCTGCAAAAAAGAACCGTGAATTCATTCGCACTGACGCCATGATTCGTCAATTTTTGACAAAGCGCCTTCGTGGAAGCTATGTGTCGCATGTTGAAATTGAGCGTTCCCAAAAAGATTTGCGCGTCCAGATTCACACAGCACGTCCAGGTATGGTTATTGGTCGCTCAGGTGAAGGTGCAACAAAATTGAAAAAGGATTTGCACCAAATGCTCAAAAGCATGAAGCTTTCGTCAGTGCCCGCGCTTCACCTTGATGTTATTGAAGTCAGATCTCCTGAATCTAATGCAGCAATTGTTGCAGGTATGGTGGTAGAGAGTCTCGAGAAGCGCCTTCCTTTCCGCCGTGTTTTGAAACAGACCATTGATAAGGTTATGGCAAATAGGGATGTGAAGGGTGTGCGTATTGCTGTTGCTGGCATGCTCGGTTCAGGCTCTATGTCACGCACTGAAGAATTGAAGCGTGGACGTATCCCTCTTCAGACATTCCGCGCAGACATTGATTATGCGCAGATAGCAGCACAACTTCCTTTGGGCAAAATCGGCGTTAAGGTTTGGATTTATCGTGGCGATATTTTCGCTGATGATGCGTCACGTCCAAAGGTATAAATTTTTATGTTGTTTCCAAAAAAAGTTAAATATAGAAAGTGGCAACGCTCACGCGTAAACCCTAACAAGAAGCAGGTCGCAACGCGTGGTATTACGCTTGCCTTCGGTTCTCATGGGTTGAAAGCGCTTACCTCTGATCGTATTTCATCAAATCAGCTTGAGGCTGCTCGTCGAGCGGGAGCACGACTTCTCGGTAAAACTGGCCGTGTGTGGATCCGTGTATTTCCTGACCGTCCTGATACGAAGAAGGGAGGGGAATTGCCGATGGGTAAGGGTAAGGGTGACCCATACCGTTTTGTTGTTGAGGTAAAGCCAGGCAGAATTCTCTTTGAAATCGACGGTGTTACTGATGCGATTGCGAGAGAAGCGCTTCGCAAAGCTGCAACTAAATTGTCAGTTAAAACGACCGTAATTGCTCGCCACTAAATTTGCATATGAAAGCTATAGATGTTAGGAAGAAGACTGATAGTGAGCTTATGAAGGCTCTTGGTGAGCTCGAAATTGAGCTTCGTGAATTTCGTTTTGGTATGTCGGGATCACGCACTAAGAATGTCCGCAAGGCTCGCGGAATTCGTGCCGACATCGCCCGTATTAAGCTAGTCATGGCAGAAAGAGAGGCATAAACTATATGGAAACAAACACAAAAAATCAGAAAACACTCACCGGCGTGGTCGTATCCACAAAAATGAAAGACACGATAACGGTTGCTGTAAATCGCTATGTGAAGGATTCAAAGTATAAAAAGTATGTGAAGAAAACAAAGAAGTATCTTGCGCATGACGCAGGGAATACAAAGAAAGAAGGAGAGCGCGTCACCATTCAGCCATGTCGCCCAATGTCGAAGAATAAACATTTCATAGTTATATGATTCAAGATCGCTCACTCGTCATCATTGCAGATAACACCGGCGGAAAGGTTGGACGCATTTTCAAAGTGCTTGGTGGTTCCAAAAAAACTATTGCTCAGATTGGCGACAGAGTAGTGCTTTCTGTGCAGTCTGCTGAACCACGAAAAATGGTTAAGAAAAAAGATGTATTGACTGCGGTAGTAGTTCGACAAAGAAAGACATTCCGTCGTGTTGATGGTTCCTATATTCGCTTCGATGATAATGCTGTGGTGATTCTTTCAAAGAATGCAAAAGATCCTTTTGAACCAAAGGCAAATCGTGTCTTCGGTCCAATCCCTCGCGAAATCGTCGATTTGGGATATCAGAAGATTGGCTCTCTTGCGCCAGAAGTAGTATAAGAAGCTTTTAGCTTTTAGGGAGGAGAGAAGAAAAACACAAAAACAAAAACAATATGAAAATAAGAAAAGGAGATAAAGTCATAATCATTACCGGCAAGGATAAAGGTAAGACAGGCACGGTAACGAGAGCGCTTCCAGCGGTAAGTAAAATTATTGTGGAAGGTTTGAATATGAAGAAGAAGCATCAGAAACCTCGTGGCAACAAAAAAGGTCAGATTGTTGATATGTCGATGCCGTTTCATGTATCAAATGCAATGCTCGTTGATCCAAAGTCAGGCAAGGGTACTCGTATTTCGATTAAAATGAAGGGAGATAAGCGTGTCCGCGTAGCCGTTAAGAGTGGTTCAGAAGTATAAAAAATATATGCAATCAGTTCGTACACAAGAAAAAAGCGCATTCAAAACCCTAAAGGGGGATTTTGGTTACAAGAATGTCTTTCAAGCACCACACCTTGTGAAGGTGGTTATTTCAACAGGTATTGGAAAGATAAAAGATAAAAAGAAAATTGAAGTCATTGAAGACAGACTTGCTTTGATTACTGGTCAAAAAGCAGCGGTTCGTGGTGCAAAGAAATCAGTTGCTTCATTCAAGGTTCGTGAAGGGGATCCTGTAGGTTACCAAGTAACACTCCGTGGTGCTCGCATGTATGATTTCTTGGACAAACTTGTTCATATCTCTCTTCCTCGTACCCGTGACTTCCGTGGACTCTCTGCAAAAGCGATTGATTCACTTGGTAACATCACGCTTGGTATCAAAGAGCACACTATTTTCCCTGAGACTTCAGACGAAGAGTTGAAAGATGTGTTTGGCCTTGCTATCACCATCGTCACGACCGCAAAAGACGCAAAGCAGGCAGAGGCCTTCTTCCGCCACATTGGGGTTCCACTTCAGGAAGCAGTTTAAGTTTGTTTTTTAGTTCTTATGGCGTACGAAAGCTCGACTTCTTTTCCTGTTCCTCCAAAAGAAGATGTAGCGGCATTACTCAAAGGTCTTGGACTTACTGGTAAGCCCCTTCCGGGACCTTTTCTTGTTCCGAAGCCCAACAAATAATTGGAACTTAAAAATTTGGATAATTGGATAAGGAGGGCACTTTCTTGTTTGTTTTTGTTAATTTATTGACAGATTTTTCATTTCACACATACTGTAAATATATGGGTGAAGCTATTTCATCTCCTGACAATGGGAGGAAAATATTAGAGGCCCCTGTGCTTCGTGGGGCACTCGATACTATCGATCGTTCTTTGAAGCTCATGGCTTCTCGTTTGGGAACACAAGTCGAAAAAGCTCTTGCTGCCACAGGGGAGAAGAGCGGTGTAGTTCTTGCCCGGAGAGAATTAGCATTTCTTGGTCTTTCTCCAAGTCAAATACGAGAGACGGCAGGTTACAAGGCCCTTGAGGCTGTTTTGAGTCAACTGAAAGGTGTTAGTTACGGTATTCTCATTGAAACTGATAGAGAGGTACCAATGGGTGGGGAATTGTTTGTTACTGTAAGGTCTGGCGATCTTAAAGATTTTACTGGAGGACCAGATGCCGGGAAGCCTATTGTAGGAGGTGGAGCATAATTTGACCTCTCAGTTCCTTTCTGCTATTCTTGAAAAAGCTTTTCGAAGCGCTTTTTCTTTAAGGTCTCGGCCCTCGGGATACGGAAGAAGGCTCAAAAAGGCGAATACCCCGCTCTGGTCCAAATGGACGAAAGCGACGGTTCCCCAAAGTCCTTTGCAAATCGATGATATGCGAGGCGCAGGAAGAACAGGTCGGGAGGCGTATGCATCATACGACGACTCTGGCATGCTCGAATCCTGCAACAAAGCAGATCGCGATTTTCAGAGGAATTCTAAAAAATGGCAAAAAAATCACAACTAGCTCGTAATTCTAAGCGTATCAAGACGGTCGCTCGTTTTGCTGTGAAGCGCGCTACCTTGAAAAAGGCAGGAGACTGGGAAGCACTTCAAAAGCTTCCTAAAGATGCTTCACCGATTCGTGTGAAGAATCGTTGCGCGGTTACTGGCCGTGGTCAGGGTTATATGCGTCATTTCGGTCTTTCTCGTATTCAGTTTCGTGAGATGGCACGCCGAGGGGAGATCCCAGGTGTTAAGAAGTCTTCTTGGTAATTCATCCACAGCAATAATTTCATCATGATTACAGATCCTATTGGAGATTTCATTGTTCGTTTGAAAAACGCCACAGCGGTGCGCAAAGCATCAGTTGCTGTGCCATTTTCCAAACTCAAGCTTGCTGTAGCACTTGCACTCCGTAAGTCGGGATACCTTGGTGAAGTTTCTGAAGAAGGTTCAGGGATTCATAAGACTCTCGTTGTTGAATTGCTCTACGATGCTGAAGGCCTTCCAAGAATCAACGGCGTTAAAAGAATTTCGAAGCCTGGTCGCCGTTTGTATGCAAAAGCTCGCGAAGTGTTCCCTGTGAAGTACGGCAAAGGACTTATGGTACTTTCTACACCACAGGGCATCGTCACTGATCGTGAGGCGAGACAAAATAGACTCGGAGGAGAAACGCTTTTCAAAATCTGGTAATCCAATACAATCACTACAAAAATATATATGTCACGCATCGGTAAAAACCCAATCACCATTCCAGCAAATACGCAGATCTCAGTTGCTGAGGGCGTGTTGACTGTGAAGGGTCCTTTGGGCGTAATAACACGACCAGTACACTCGATGGTATCGGTAACTGTTGAAGGTGAAGCCGTAACGGTTGCGCCTTTGAATTCTTCAAAACTTGCGCGCTCTCTCTGGGGAACATTTGCATCTCACCTCAAGAATATGATTGCTGGTGTGAATAAGAAATACGAAAAGAAATTAACTCTTGAAGGTATCGGGTACCGCGTTGAAGTGCAGGGAAGGAATATGAAATTCCTCGTTGGATTTTCTCATCCAGTAATTTTGGCAATCCCTGAGGGCATTGATGTTGTTGTTGAGAAGAACCAAATCACGGTGAGTGGTATTGATAAAGATGCAGTAGGTCAGTTTTCTGCAGTTGTTCGTGCAGTGAAGAAACCTGAGCCATATAAAGGTAAGGGGATTCGTTACGATGGTGAGTATGTGCGCCGTAAGCAAGGTAAGAAAGCATCTGCATAATTTGTATGTCTAAACTCACTCCAAAAACTCAATCTGCTCTTCGCGCTCGTCGCCATCGCCGTATCCGTGCGAAGGTAAAAGGCACAGCTTCGTGCCCTCGTCTTGCTGTATTTCGTTCAAATAAATATTTCTACGCACAACTCATTGATGATGATAAACAGGTCACTATTGCAAGCGCTTCGTCTATGGATGTGAAAGGTAAGACTATGATGGAGGATGCAAAAATTGTCGGTGAACGCGTTGCAGCAGCTGCACTTTTAAAGGGCGTAAAGAAGATTGTCTTTGATCGAGGGGGCTTCACCTACACGGGACGCGTCCGAGCATTAGCAGAAGCTGCGAGAGCTGGAGGATTGGAATTTTAATCTAGCTTCACCATTTTAGAATATGAACGACGAACAAAACACACCAGTATCTGAAAATACAACCGACGCAACTCCAGCATCGGCTCCTGTTGCTCCCGCATCTCGTGCGCCAGGTAATGCTCCTCGTGGTCGCAGGCCTGTTCGTGGTGGCGCTGGCGCTGGTGGTGATCGCCGACCTTCTCGTGGGGGAGACCGAAAGCGTGAACCTCGTGAACGAGCAGAATTTGATCAGAGAACCATCCTCATTCGTCGTGTTGCTCGCGTTATGGCAGGAGGTAGACGCTTTTCATTCTCTGCAGCTATTGCCGCAGGAGACAGAAAAGGTCGTGTAGGAATAGGTATCGGTAAAGGGGGGGACACAGCACTTGCAATTGAGAAGGCTCTCCGTGATGCAAAAAAGAACATGATTACTGTCAGAATGACAAAGACCATGAGCATTGCACACGATGTGATGGCAAAGACATCTTCAGGGATAGTTGCCATTCGTCCTTCTCCTGAGCGCGGTATTGTGGCTGGCTCTGCAGTTAAAATTGTTTTGGAGCTAGCGGGAATTAAAGATGTGACGGCAAAAGTTTTGTCACCATCTAAAAATAAACTCAACATTGCACGAGCAACCATTAAGGCACTTTCAAGTCTAAAGAAATAATATGGAACTTCACACATTGGCACGAACAAAGAGTAATGCGACAAGCCGTCGTGTTGGTCGTGGAGGAAAACGAGGTAAGACATCTGGTCGTGGTGCTAAAGGTCAGAAATCACGCGCTGGCGCAAAATTTCGTCCAGAATGGCGAGATATAATCAAGAAAATTCCAAAACGCCGTGGGTATGGTAGAAATCGTTCTCGAACCGCAGTCCCTCGCGTTAGATTTGCTACGGTGAACTTCGATACGCTCTCAAGACAATTTAAGGCAGGGGATATCGTTACTCCTATCGCACTCGTAAAGGCTGGAGTTGTACGACGCATTTCCGGTAAGGTTCCTCCAATAAAAGTTCTTGCGCGAGGTGAACTCACCGTGAAGCTCTCTTTTGAGGATGTTTTCATCTCTGAAGTAGCACGAGCTACAATTGAGAAAGCAGGAGGTGCTGTCCGCGCCCCTGTTTCAAAGAAGGTTATGCCTTCTAAGAAAGCTGTCTCTTCGCTAAAAGCTAAAAGCTAAACACTGGTTACCATGTCTGGATTCTTTGCAAAACTCAAACTCATTCTGAGCGACGGTATGCTTCTCAAGCGTATTGGTTTTGTCATTGTGGCACTTGCCGTATTCAGACTTCTCGCAACGATACCAATTCCAGGAATTGATCCGGTGCGTCTCTCGCAATTCTTTTCAAGTAATCAATTCCTTGGTCTCCTCAATATTTTCTCAGGAGGAGGGCTTTCCAATCTTTCAATAGTCATGCTCGGTGTTGCGCCATACATCACTGCGTCCATCATCATGCAAGTTCTTACCATCATGTTCCCAAAGTTGAAGATGATGTATCAGGAGGAGGGAGATCAGGGACGCAAGAAGTTTAGTCAGTACTCACGATTACTTTCTATTCCGCTCGCATTTATTCAAGGCTACGCGTACCTCTCTTTATTCCAGAGTCAGGGAATCGTTGACCAACTTCCACTCATGGCGTTCATGTTGAATGTTCTTATCATAGCTGCAGGCTCGGTCTTGTTGATGTGGATTGGAGAGCTTATGACCGAGTTTGGTGTTGGTAATGGTGTGTCGCTCATAATCTTTGCAGGTATCGTTGCGAGCGTTCCGCAGAATTTTGCACAGCTTTTGTTCTCCTTTAACCCCGCGCAAATTCCTCTCTATATGGGCTTTGTTATCGCAGCATTGGTTATTATCTACGGCGTTGTGGTCATGACCGAAGCAGAACGACCAGTCCCCGTGACATATGCAAAGAGAGTTCGCGGTAATAAAATGTATGGTGGTGTTTCTACTTACTTACCGCTTCGTTTAAATCAGGCAGGGGTTATTCCTATTATTTTCGCCCTCTCCATTCTGTTGTTCCCTCAGCTCCTTTTGAATTTTGCAGCAAAATCTTCTGTGGTGTGGCTTTCAGGAATTGCGAGCGCACTTCTCTCGTGGAGTGGTGGTGCGGTGATTTATGCAGTGTTTTATTTCCTCCTCGTGTTTCTCTTTACATACTTCTACACTGCAGTTACTTTTGACCCAAACATGCTCGCAACCAATCTGCAGAAGAACGGAGCGTTTGTGCCAGGGGTACGCCCAGGAGTACAAACAGCAGAGTATCTTGGCACCGTCATTACGCGGATTACTATGGTTGGCGCATTGTTTCTTGGTGTTGTTGCCGTTCTTCCGCTCATCATGCAATCTCTCACGGGCCTTAGTACGCTTGCCATCGGCGGTACAGCGCTCCTCATTGTTGTATCAGTCGTCTTGGATTTGGTGCGTAAGATTGGAGCACAAATTTCTTTACGAGAATATTAAGACAAGGTTTAGTGGCTAGCGTTTGTGTGTAGCTTCTAAATAGCAAAAATATGAAAGGGAAATTCATACTCGTTATTGGTCCATCTGGTTCTGGAAAAGGAACGCTTATTAATCATATCCGCCCTCTATTCCCAGCGCTTCAATATCCAAAGTCTTCAACAACTCGTTCCATGCGTGCGAACGAGAAGCATGGCGAGCACTATTATTTTCTTTCTCGCGAGGAGTTTCAGTCCCGCATCGAGAGTGGTGATTTTTTAGAGTGGGCAGAATATGGTGGGCATTTTTACGGCACGCTTGCATCCGAAGTTATGCCACTGCTAGACGGAGGTATGACTGCACTCAAAGAACTTGAAGTACAAGGAGTTCGACAATTGCAAAAGAAAATCCCTAAAGAAGAATTAGCTGTTATTTTCGTGAATGCTGGTTCATGGAGTGAAATGGAGGCTCGGATTCGGGCTCGTGCACCAATATCGGAAACGGAACTAGGGAAAAGAAAAGAACGATATCAAGATGAGATGAATTTTATGTCCGAGGCTGATTTTGTTATTGAAAACCATTCGGGAGAAGTGGATGCTGCTAAAAAACGTTTTGCAGAAGTCGTAGAATCTCTTATTGCAGGTTAATATAGGTATTCATGGATACACAGCAGAAACATTTATTTTTCTTCGTGGGGCGTATTGCTTCTGGGAAAGAAACGCAGTGCGTTCAACTTGCAGAGAAGCTTGGGTATACCGTGTTTAGTACGGGAGGAAAGTTTCGTGAAATTGTTGCATCAGGTTCACTGTTAGGTAATCGCATTAAGGCAGATTATGAAAAAGGTCTTCTCATGCCTTCGTGGGTTGCTAATTACATGCTCGAGGAGTTTTTGTTTAAGCTAGCTCCAGAAAAGGGCGCAATATTTGAAGGATCGGGACGTGATGTTGAACAAGCAAAAGTCATTGATGAAGTGTGTACATGGCTGGGACGTTCATACACCGTATTGAATTTGGATGTCAGTGAAGATGAAGTAGTAAAACGCTCACTTCTCCGTGGCCGTGACTCAACTGACAAGGATGAGTCTGTTATCCGTATGCGCCTCGCTGAGTATAATCGTCTTACGAAACCAGCTATTGAATATTTCCAACAATTGGGCAAATGTATCGATATAAACGGTGAACAAACACCTACGGAAGTGCATGAAGAAGTAATGAAAAAAGTAGCAGAGGTTTTGAAATAGCTCCACAGAATGATTGCAACAAAAAAAGATATTCCAATTCTTCGGGAAGGCGGGAAACATCTCGCAGCAGTATTAACGGCTGTTGGTAAGGCGGTAGTCCCGGGAGTATCAACCGACACTCTCAATGCTCTTGCGGAGAAAATGATTCGAGACTTCGGTGATGTGCCGTCGTTGGTTGGATATACTCCGCGGGGAGCAACACGCCCGTACCCTGCGACCATCTGTATTTCAATTAACGATGAGGTGGTGCACGGTATCCCAAATGAAAACCCTAGCATTATTAAAGAAGGCGATATTGTTGGACTTGATTGTGTGCTCACACATCAAGGCTTACTGGTAGATAGCGCACTCACGGTTATTGCAGGGAAGGGGGACATGGGCGCAAAGGCACTATTGGATGCAACGAAGGAAGCTCTCATGGCGGGTATTAAAATGGCGAAACCAGGTGGGTATATAGGAGACATAAGTTCTGCTATTGAAATGGTGGGCGTCAAACGCGGGTATGGTATTGTCTTTGAACTTGGAGGACACGGAGTGGGGAACTCTGTCCATGAAGAGCCGTATGTGCCAAATGTTGGGGATGCTGGGACTGGGGCACCATTAACACCAGGACTTGTTATTGCAATTGAGCCTATGTTTACAGAAGGCACCCCCCGCGTGAAACTTTTAAAAGATGGTTATACGTTTGTCACAAAAGATGGTTCGCGCGCCGCACACTTCGAACACACTATTCTTATTACCGAGAATGGTCATCGAATTCTTACAGAGCTTTAGAGCAAGAGATTGTATGGTTTTTAAAGGCTTAGGAAGAGAGATAGTTTTAGGTTCTACCGAAGAAAAATGTCCACGGTGCAACGGGTGGGGTACTGAGGATCGCGGATACAGAAAACAAAATGGCGACTGGCAACATATGTCGCTCATATGTAGTGTCTGTCATGGTAAGAAGGTAATAGTAAAGACATGATAGTATAAAAACATTATTTAAAGGGTCGGGCTTCAAGTCGTGTTCCAAAGGATAGTACACGACACGATTCTACTGAATCGAGTGCCCGACACGATTTCGCTAAATCGCATACTCTATGGCAAAAGGAGAAACACATCGTAAAGATAAAAAGAAACCAAAGAAAGATAAGAAAAAATAACCTACCTAAAAGGCGCCGTCGGCGCCTTTTTTTGTATTCTCTATTTGAGTTACACTAGTATGATGTCGGCAAAGTTTCAGTGGGCTTTCTTTGGTGTAATTATATGTGTTGGGGTTATCAGTGCTTGGTTCTTTTTTGCCCGTATTCCCACTACTGTTGTGCCACATACGAGTGTATGTACTGAAGAAGCGAAAATCTGTCCAGACGGGAGCACTGTTGGACGGATGGGGCCCGCCTGTGAATTTGCTCAGTGTGAAACCCCTGTATACAACTGGATTGTCAGTGATTCGGGTAGTAAAAATTCTTCCGGAGCCCCACTTATGAACGTAGCAGTTTCTCTGAATCGTAAAGAATATTTCGTCGGAGCGTATGCGGGTGCATGTGCAGAAATAGGTGTTCCAGAGTGGCCGCTTTTCGAGGGCGAAAAAGCCGGGATAGCATGTTGGTTTGAGACTACAGGCACTGAAATTGGAGTCTTTGACGAACAAGGTAGGTTAGTTTTGAAAAAAGCATTACTCAGTGTAGGGGCAGATGGTTCATCGATTACTCGTGGTGCATTTGAGATACTGAAGTATGTAGGACTCACTGCCCCTTAGTGTTTCGGTGTGCATATCGGCACTGCCTTTAGAGTCACGACTTTTTTCTTACAGAGCGAGTGCTGTTTTTGGCGAACATCCGCAAACTGGATTGCTTGGTCAGCGAGAAGCTGAATCCAGTTGAGGACGAGCAAGGTGTCCGCAGGAGACACTGAGCGATTCGCCAAAAACAGTACGAGAGAGGAGTTATACTGAGAGACATGCCAGGATTTAATCCTAATAAAGGAATTGATACAAAAGCAGCGAAACTTTCGCCTGAGCATCAACTGACGAAGTTGCGTGAGACCGCGCGTTCGGGTGGAGGGGGAAGGGGACATCGAGGGGATCCGGCCTTACCTGTCGAAGCGTCTGTTCTCCCTACACTTTCGGAGGCACCAGAGGGGGTAGAGCAAGAGCAGAAGCAAGGCATCATTCTTGAACTTACACCTGACTCGAACGACAAAGACATGGAGGAGTTGTTGGGTATTTTGCATACCCAAGGATTCAAGGCTGTCATGAGGGAGCTCGATCGCATTGATAATCCCCACCTTGAAGATGATTTCCATCGCCTGCTTGTGCAATACCGGACAGCTGGTCATCCAATCCCAGGGCTGAGTGCTAATGACCCACTCGCTGTAGCTCTTGATTTTGTTCTCTTGGATATAGCCGTACCTGAAGCTGCGCCAGGGAAACCAGGGGGGTCTCTTAAGGATGTTTGCATGCAGATGGAGCAGTTTTATTTGAGCATGATTCCTTTTGTTGCTCTCCCCGATACAATTTTCCTGAAGGATTGGCACAAGCGCAAAAAGATTCATCTTCAGCATTTCACAATGGAAATTGCTGTTTCGCACACTAAAGAGGAAGCGGTCTTTTATTTGTCAGTTCCTCGAGCAAAACGGGAAACGTTTGAAAAGCAGATTTTTGCCATGTTTCCTCGCGCACGTATTGTTGAAAAAAAAGATGACTACAATCTTTTTAACCAATTTGGTGTGACTGTTGCAGCGTCTGCTTACTATCAGCGCCCGCCACCAATTCCTTTAAAGACATCAGAAGAGTTTAGTCACGACCCTATGAATGTGACGCTCGCAGCACTTTCAAAAATCACTAAAGAAGGTGAAGGGGCTGCGCTTCAAATTACCGTTGCACCAGCAGGAGACTATCACTCTAAGCGTATCCGCTATGTTTTAGACGAACTTAATAAAGGTAAGGGTTCTGCGAATGACATATTTCGAAAAAATATGTACATGGAGCATTACTCACCAATGCGTCGATTTTTTCAGGGATTGAACAAAGGCTTCACTAGTTTTTTGGAAAGCTCTGAAGAAAAAAAGAAGGATGATAGTAAGAATATTGATTCTTTTGCGGCTGACGCAGTGTCAAAAAAGCTCAAGAGTGTCATTGTGGGAGTGAATTTACGCATTGTTGCCTCTGCTCGCACCAAAGAGAGGGCAATGGCAATTTTGACGGAACTTGAAAATACCTTTGGGCAGTATGAAGATGCAAAAGCGAATCGCCTTCGTTTTAAGCATATAAAAGGTAGAAAGGAGTTGCGGGAGTTTCTCCGCTTGTTCATTTTCCGTATGTTTGACCGTCAAGCACACGAAGGATTTTTCTATCAGCTGTGGCTTGAATGGACACGCAAGGCTGCGCCAACACCTTTGATGCATAAGATTCCACTCATGCCGATGAATTTGGCAGAGCTCTCAACTATTTTTCATCTCACTATTGCAGGAGGTACAGCATCTCGTGAAGCCAAAACTGCAAGCGCTAAGCTTGCTCCTGCACCACCAGGGCTTCCTGAGAAAGGCATTGTCATCGGCATTAATCGTTACTCAAATATTGCAACGCCAATTCATTTCACTCCAGATGATCGCCTGCGCCACATGTATACCATTGGACAAACGGGTACTGGTAAGACGAACTTCCTGAAGAATATGATTATTCAGGACATTGAGAATGGGGAAGGGGTGTGTTTTATTGACCCACACGGTGTGGATGTATTGGAGATTCTTTCCCGTATTCCTAAAGATCGCATTGACGACCTCATTTATTTTGATCCTGCATATACCGCAAGGCCAATGGGGCTCAATATGCTTGAGTATGATCCACGCTTCCCTGAACAAAAAACATTCGTGGTGGACGAGATGTTTAAGATTTTCAAGAAATTATATGGTGATGTACCAGAAGCGTTCGGCCCTATTTTCGAGCAGTATTTTCGTAATGCCACGATGCTTGTTTTGGAAGATCCTGATACTGGCTCGACACTCATGGATATTTCGCGAGTACTCGCTGACGATGAGTTCCGCGCATTGAAATTGTCGCGCTGTAAAAATCCCGTGGTAACGCACTTCTGGGAAGACATTGCAGAAAATGTGCGGGGAGAAGGAGATTTGCGTAACGTGGTTCCGTACATCACCTCAAAATTCGATATCTTCATCGCAAATGAAATTATGCGCCCCATCATAGGTCAGCAACGATCGGCCTTTAATTTCAAGGATATTATGGACAACAAGAAGATTCTTCTTGTGAACTTGTCCAAAGGCCGACTGGGGGACGTAAATGCAAACTTGATTGGACTTGTGATTGTTGGAAAGATAATGATGACTGCACTTGCACGTACTGAGTATTTGCATTTGAATCCTCCAAACTTCTATCTCTACATTGACGAGTTCCAGAACATCACGACCGATACTATTTCAACAATTCTCTCAGAAGCACGAAAATTCCGTCTCTCTATGACTATGGCGCACCAGTATGTTTCTCAGCTCCTTCCAAAAATTAAAGAAGCGGTCTTTGGTAACGTTGGTACGATGGCAGTGTTTCGTGTAGGTCCCGATGATGCTGAGTATATTGCGAAACAATTTCCAAACTTTGAGGTTTCCGACTTCCTAAAAATTGACAACTTCCATTCATATTTAAAGCTCCTTGCTGGAGGAAAGCCTACCCCTGGTTTTACTATTGAGACTATCCCGTTTACCCCTGGCGACTTCTTGAACATTGATGCATTGAAACAGATTTCGTATCAACGCTACGGTCGAGCCCGCGAAGCTGTGGAGGCTGATATTCACCAGAAGTATAATCAGATGCGAGAGAACCAGAAGAGCTAGGGGCTAGCGTTTAGTGGTCAGGGTTTAGACGATGCTTCGTCGGATTCGTAGGGATCAGGATTTTTCAATTCGTTCTCCCCTAAACGCTAAACCCTAGCCACTAAAGCCTCTTAATGCTATAGTCGCGGGAATGAACACTAATGCACAATTTGAGAATGAGCGCACGCTCATTATATTGAAGCCTGACGCAGTACAGCGTTCGCTTATCGGCGAGATAATGAAGCGGATAGAGAGAACAGGGTTGAAATTTGTTGCATTCAAATTTGGCCTTGCCACGGAAGACCAACTTGTGCGTCACTACAATAAAGATGAGAAGTGGTTTCTTGAAAAAGGAACTCGAATATTAAATGACCGCACCACGCACAACCTGCCAATAGAGAAGGATGCGCTCGGGTACGGTAAAGAAATAATAGACTCAATAGTGAAATTCATGACCGCAGGTCCTGTACTCATGATGGTTGTTGAAGGGAATGAATCAGTAGCCGTTGTGAAGAAGCTTGTGGGTGCAACAGAGCCAAAGACATCGGATGTGGGTACTATCCGCGGTGACTACACTGTGGACTCGTATGACCATTCTTCTGTACAAAGCCGTGCCGTCAGAAACCTCGTTCATTGTTCTGAAAGTCCTGAAGAAGCATCACGTGAAATTGCCGTATGGTTCAAGCCTGAAGAGATTTTGAAATATCGTATTGTGCAGGAACAGATTCTCTACGACGTGAATTTGGATGGAATAATGGAATAGTTTGTACTTTTCAAAGTCAATTCAACTTTAAAGTTATAGAATGGAAAAAAGAATCACATTAGAAACAGCCACTGATGCGGACATAGACGAATATATCGTGATAGGAAAAAAGGTGCAGAGTAAGGCATTCTCTACTTTTACAGATCCACAGGCACTCGCTATACATATTAAAAAAGGCCAGACCTACTCAATAAGAAGCAAAGGAAGGATCGCGGGATTTATCTCGTGCGAGGATACAAATAAGAAGGAGATGTATCTTTCCAATTTTGCTATTGATCCCCAGTTTCAAGGGCAGGGTATTGCGCGCGAAGCGGTTGAGGGGATTCTTTCGAATGTGGAGATTGGGTCAGTGGTATGGCTGGTGACGCATCCAGAAAATATAAAAGCTTTAAATCTCTATAAATCATTTGGATTTAAAGTTGGCGAGCTCAAAGAGAATTATTTTGGGGATGGCGAGCCAAGAATTGTGATGACCTTGCTTAGGGAATGAATTTTTCCTCCCTGAAAGCTGAAACCTATAAGCTATAAGCTGTAAGCTGACAGCGTGCTACGCTTAAGGAGGGGTTAGTGACGGAGTATTAACCTCGTTGAAAAACTTTAGGGAGCTTTATATCACTCCATGCTGGTGAATCTCTCCGGAGAATCCGACGCACGAGATGTTGCGAGCACCCACCTGGAGCTTCGGCTCTAAGGTTAATACTCCGTCAGTGACCCTTCTCAATAGACTCGCGAGGCGCTTGCGTCCTTGGCGAGTTTTATTTTTTTCATGTATATACAGATGCGTTTGCTACTATACAAGGTATGGGAAAATCGATTTCTATTTTGTTTGCACGAGGTGCGAGGCGTGTCACGGGTTCAAATTTTCTGGTAGAAGCAAAGAACGGAGAGGTTACCACACGCATACTTATTGATTGTGGGCTCGCGCAAGGCGAACGATTCTGCGAATCAACAAATAGAGAAACATTTGCATATGACCCCGCAACTATTAATGCTGTATTTTTTACGCATGCACATGCTGATCACATTGGATTATTCCCTAAGCTCATAAAGGATGGCTTTACAGGCCGTGCGTTTGCAACGGCCCCAACTAAAGCGCTTATTCCAATAATGCTTGAGGACTCCGTAAAGATAATCGCACTCGAAGCAAAGCGGTGTAACGATGATCCGCCGTACGCCACTGAAGATGTTATACGGGCAGTTGAATACATTGATGAAGCAACATATGGGAAAGTATTAGAGCTTGCGTCTGGAATTACTGCAACATTTCACAATGCTGGACACATTTTAGGGTCCGCCACTATCCTTCTTGATATTTTTGGAAAGAAAATTTTGTTTACAGGAGATTTAGGTCGTGTGCCTGCCGCTCTTGTGCCCGATAGGGAAGTGCCTGCCGATGTGGAATACCTTATAACAGAAAGCGTATACGGTAATAAAACACACAGCTCACTTGAAGAAAGTGAGCAGGCACTCTTGTCAGCTGTTAAAGCTATTATTGTCAACCAAGGTACGCTTCTTATACCTGCATTTTCACTTGAACGCACACAAATAATTCTTGCTTCTTTAGATAAGGCAATTACTAACGGCGTTATTCCCGAAGTAGCAGTATTTATGGATTCACCTCTTGCTGCAAAAGTAACTGATGTGTACAGAAAGCATCCAGAATTTCTTCGTGCTGATATACGTGCTCGACTTCTCGGCGGAGACGATCCATTTTCATTCCCAGGTTTAAAAGTGAGTGTCCACCCAGACGAGTCGGAGGCAATAGACAAACACCCCGGTCCTAAAATAATCATCGCAGGGGCTGGTATGAGCCACGGTGGGCGTATTAGAAGGCATGAGGCGAAGTATCTTCCACAGAAGTCGACCGCGCTCTTGCTTGTGGGCTATCAGGTGCCAGGGAGTTTAGGACGAAGATTGAAGGATGGTGCACGGACAGTAAATATAGATGGGGTTGAAGTTAAGGTGCGAGCAACAATACTATCAACGGACGGATTTTCTGCACACGCCGACAGAGATGATCTTATGACCTTTGCTGAAAATGTTAACCCTAAGCATGTTTTTGTAATATTGGGGGAAACAGAGTCAGCGACATTTTTAGCACAACGAATCGCAGGATTCCTTAATATTCCCGTTGATGTACCGAGAGAGGGTGAGACATACGAAATTCCTCTCGTTTGACAAAGTAGTGCTTTTTTATAGACTAAGCACTTGTTACGAAATAAAATTTTTAATTCAAAATGGCACTAAATCCTGATAGAAGGAGTTTTCGTCAGCAAGATCCTGTAGCAGAAATTCTCAGTCTTGGGGAGTCTATTCGTGCGCTTCGTACTAGAGCTTTTGAAAAACTAGGAGCACTTTCTCCTGCGGATCAGAAGAGATACAAAGAAGAAGCTGAAACGCTGCCGGTCGGTAAACAGTATTTCTGAAATAAAAAATCCCCGCATTTGCGGGGATTTTTTATTAGACAGCTATCTTCAAAAGTCTGTCGAATGCCTCAGGATATTCTGCTGCAATTTCGGAAAGTACTTTACGGTCGAGTTCGATATTTGCTTTCTTTACTGCGCCCATGAAGGTGCTGTAGTTCTTGAAACCTCGCTCACGGAGTGCTGCATTGATACGTACAATGGCGAGTCCTCGCATCGTTCTTTTCTTAGCTCTACGGTCACGGAATGCGTACTTACCGGCGTGCTTCAAGGCCTCGAGCGCTTGCTTCGTTTTTGTTGAACGTCCAAAACGATAGCCTTTTGCGGCTTTCAATATATTGCGACGGCGCTTCATCGCCTTTGGTCCTCCTTTTACTCTAGACATATGGATTAGTGATTAGTATTTAGTGTTTGGAAAAATTTACTTGCCGTTTCCTGGAAGGAATCGAGCGCGCATCGCAGGACTCATTTCTACAGCTTTCGCACGAGCTTTCACGGTGCGAGTCTTTCGGCTGTCACGAGAATTGAAATGGTCTTGTCCGCCCTTGCGTGCAACAATCTTACCGTTGCGAGTTACGCGGAGACGCTTTGTGTATGATTTGTTCGTTTTCATTTTATTATTTTGCAGGCTTCTGTTTTCCGGCCTTTTCTAGGATCATATTGAATCCTTTTGGACCTTTCTGTATGTCCTCAGCGATACGGTAATCCTCGGGAACCAAAAGCACGAAACGCTTCAATCTTTCCTTGAGAAATGCCGGATCCATGTACTTGTAGCGTCCCTTAAGGAAGAGTTCCACTCGTACCCGATGTCCTTCTTTGAGCCATCCAGCTGCTTGGCGAGCTTTTCGGAGAAGATCGTTTTCTCCGGTACCTACCTCAACTTGGACTGCTTTTGTCTCTGTAATGTGCGATTTAGCCCTTATTTCTCGGTCTTTTTTCTGTTGCTCGTATTGAAATTTACCATAATCCATTATTTTCGCAACTGGTGGGGTCGCATTTGGAGAAACCTCTATTAAGTCCAACTCTACAGCTTTTGCTTGCGCCATAGCTTCAACGAGCGTAATAACGCCGACGTTTTCGCCATTAGGACCTATGACCCGAAGTTCGGGTGCGCGTATTTGCGCATTAATACGTGTTTTTAGAGTAGCCAAGGTTTTGTATGGAGAATGATAGCCTGATAATGGCGCCTTTACAAGTGTTTATAGGTGCTTTCTCCTATATTTTTCTGGTTTTTATGAGATGTTATTTTTAGTTAACTGTAATTTTATTCCCGTCATGTCCTACTGTGAAATGGGGTAAATCGGAAGCTAGTTTATCTATCGTTAACGCAATATGGTCATCATAGATATCTCTTGGGTGGCTTTTAAATACGTCACCAAGTCCGCCCAAAATAAAATGCACCGCATCGCCTAATATGCTGTGATTGGCACCTCTATTGTGAACAAATACCTGATTCGTTCCATCGTTAGGGGGGAGAGATATATAGTGCCCATCCCGTGGGTCGTCTACATGCATAACTGCACGTGGGTTTGCTTTTCCTCCGTACTGAAAAATACTGAAACCAGGAGTACCTTCTCTCCACCGAGTTTTCAGGCCTTTTGAATATGAGTGGACTTCCTCAGCGTGTTCTGATCCGAATCCGTATGCACCGTGATTATTCATAAGAGATTGCATGTGTCCACACCCTCTACACCCAGAAGGATCATGTTCATGTTCATCGTCGGTGTGAGCACTCATTCCACCAAATAATCCTTCAAGAAATTGAGCAAACCCCTTGAATCCGCCAACAT
Organism: Minisyncoccota bacterium; assembly: GCA_041658485.1. GTDB lineage: Bacteria > Patescibacteriota > Minisyncoccia > Phycocordibacterales > Phycocordibacteraceae > Phycocordibacter. Next base: position 19,780 of record JBBAAE010000001.1, on the reverse strand, counting down.
GCTCGTGCGCATCCGCATGTACCCCTGAAAAGAGGGTCGTGGTAAGTCCCAGCATGCCTCCCGGGTATCCAATTCCTTTTTTTGTTCGCCGGCTATCTATGCAGTGTATGTGATCTGGTCCAAGTAGTTTGGGTATGGGTAGTACCTCACCATTTCGACGAACATATTCTTCCGCCTCTTCAAAATTCATAGGGTCTCGTGGACCCCCTTCGTGCCTAGCCATATTTGTAAATATTTCTGTTAGATTATTTTGTAAAGTTATACGCCTCTTTATGGTAAGAAGCAAGAAATTTTTACAACAGTGTGGTGGTTTATTTTAAGAAACAATGAGCTAGATGGGTTCACTATTTACTCTGTTGCTTTCTGGACATCTAAAGTGAAGAGGAATATAGTAAGCCACATTTCCACAATATGTTGCGTCTTCTTTCTAAAATAATTACCACAGGGAAGAGAACTGAAAAATGTCCTCAAATTCCAACTCACGTTGAGGAGATCGGTGAGAATCTGAAGAGGGCTATTCATACTTTATATGGAGGTCGAACGCTACGCATACGGCATGTTGATGCGGGTTCCACGAACGGTGAAGAGTATGAACTAACTGCTCTGGGTAACGCCTTGTACGACATTGAGCGTTTCGGAATCTCATTTGTGGCATCTCCCCGTCATGCTGACGTAATCACTGTTTCAGGTCCTGTTACTCGCAACATGGAGCATGCACTGAAGACCGCCTACGAGATGACGCCAGAGCCAAAAATTGTTATTGCTCTCGGTGACGGAGCATGCACGGGCGGAATTTGGAAGGATTCCTATGCGGGAGTGGGGGCAGTAGAAAATGTTATTCCAGTTGATGCTCGAATTCCCGGTGATCCGCCAACACCAGAGGATGTCTTAAGAGGGCTCTTGAGTATAGTTACCACTACCCGCAAGTAATGCACCTTATGTCCTCCTTCACTATCGACTGTCTTTTTGCTGTAGCATTCGTGCTCCCACTTGTAGGGGTAGTTCTTTCTCTTCTGACCCGCCGTTTTTCTTGGAACAACACGCTGGTGCAATCGATATTTATTTTGTCGGGTTTTGCTGGCCTGATTGCTGGCAGTTATTTTTTTGCTCTTTTAGGAATAGGGAATAGTGCGTCTTTCAATGCTACGTTCTTTGGGTTGGTGAACATTGCACTTAACTCAATGCAGGTGTTTTTCCTTATGCTGGTGTACGGAGGCGTCCTTCTAACCTCGCTCTATGCGATTCAGAGCTTGCCACCATATAAGGATGTGTACGTGTTGCCAACGCTCAATGTTGCCTCGGCATTTTTTATTGTAGGGATGCAAGCAACGATCCTTTCCCCATCGCTTTTTACTTTCCTGATGGCTTGGGAAATTATGTCAGTCTCCGCATATTTCTTGGTTATCGCAGATAGGAGTGATGAGTCACTCCGTGCAGGATGGCTCTACTTTGTGATGACTCACATTGGGTTTGCTTGTATTGCAGCAGGGCTTCTTCTTCTTGCAGGAGGTAATCTTTTTGCGTCGTGGCATGATGTTGCACTCTCTGCTCTTAGTGCCACACCACTCGCCATCTCTGTTGCATTTGTGCTTCTCTTCGCGGGGTTTGGTTCGAAAGCAGGTTTAGTGCCACTTCATCAGTGGTTGCCCTATGCGCACCCACAAGCACCAAGTGGAAGCTCCGCGCTTCTCTCTGGTGTCATGCTTAAAGTGGCACTCTTTGGTTTCATTCAAGGAGTAGCACTATTCCCATTTGTTCCGTCTTTCTCAGCATTCCTCGTTATTGGTATTGGCCTTCTCTCAGCATTTTTTGGTGCGCTTCGCGCTGCAGTTGAGAATGACGCAAAGCGCGTCCTTGCATGGAGCAGTATAGAAAATATGGGGCTCATCTTTTCTGCTGTTGGAATATACCTCCTTGTACACGGATCTCCAGATAGTGCTGTTTCCGCAATTGCACCATCCATTGCTCTTTTCATAATTCTTCATACCGTGAACCATTTTATTTTCAAGACAGGGCTATTCATGGCAGTTGGTGCTGTGGCATCAAAAACACATACACGAAATCTCGACGAGCTAGGGGGTCTTGCACAGCGTTGGCCAATTTTTGCAGGAATATTTCTTGCACTTTCTCTTGCAGCTGCTGCGTTGCCCCCATTCGGTACCTTTTTTGGTGAGTGGACATATTTTCAGACGCTTGCAAGCGGTATGACTGTTTCCGCTCTTTTTGGAGGAAGTTTTGCACTGATACTCGCTCTCCTTGCTTTGGTTGGCGGGCTCGCGCTTTTTGCATATGTCCGCATGTTTAGTGCAATCTTTCTTGGACGAGCACGCACGACCCACGCAGAGCAGGTGTCCCCAATGCCGATACTGCTTTGGCTTCCGCCACTATCTTCCGTACTTCTTTCAATCACTGCAGGATTGTTTTTGTTCCCGATCCTCAGTGCGCCGAATGCCTTCACGGAAGGTATGACACTTTTTGGAGATGTTGCAGTTTTAGGTGGAGCTTCTATGAACGCATGGTGGGTGCTTTTGAGTGTTCTCTCTATTGGGGTGCTTCTCATGGTATTTCGTCGATTTCTTTCTAACAGAAATCCTGCCCGCATCACGGATACGTGGGATTGTGGGCAACCTATAACTCCTCGGATGCAGTACACTGCAACTGGTTTTTCAGCGCCGATTAGATTTTTCTTCAAATCAATTCTCATGTCGGAGAAAGAATTAATCATTGAGCCTATTTCAATGAGTAATCCCTGGATTGTGCGTCGGCGTCTTGTGTGGAGCATTCAATCCTTTTTTGAGTATTGGCTCTATCGCCCGATTGGTATTGCGGTCTTTGCTGTTTCACATGCGGTTAAAAAACTCCAGAATGGCGTTATTCAGTTGTACCTCCTTCTAGTTATTTGCGCACTGGTGCTCACTCTCGCTACTACTCTATGACGTACCTTCTTATTACATTTCAAGCTCTCGTGGTACTTCTTTCCGCACCGTTAGTCGTGGGAATGGTTCGCACGTTGAAAGCTCGTTTTCAAAATCGCCAAGGACCATCGATATTTTTGCCCTATGTCTCAATGCTTTCGCTCCTCCGAAAAGAGATGACGATTACAAAACATAGTTCATGGGTATTTCGCGTAGTTCCATTTGTGGTCTTGGGAAGTGCATTCTTCCTTGCTCTCGTCGTACCCTCACTCTTTTTTGGAATTGTGCCAAGTTCGCTCGATAATATTTTTCTTTTTGGTGCAGTAGTGGCGCTTGGTTCAGTATTTTTGGTGCTTGGAGGTATGGATACGGGAAGTACGTTTGGCAACATGGGTTCGAGCCGTGAGATGACGCTCGCTGCTCTCGTTGAGCCAGCATTCTATGTATCGCTTGCAACCCTTGCACTTGCTACGGGCGCATGGGGCATGGGAGGCATTATTGGACACTTCACATCACTGCCGTGGTTGGTCGCTGTTCCTCCTGTCATCGTCACGCTCATTGGATTTTTATTTGTGTTGCTTGCCGAAAATGCACGCTACCCAGTAGATAATCCCGCGACACATCTTGAGCTCACCATGGTGCACGAAGCTATGATCTTAGAGTATTCAGGAACATATCTTGCAATGCTCGAGTATGCATCAGCAATAAAGTTAACCGCGCTCTTGGCGGTGTGTATGGGTATCCTCATTCCATTTGGGATTAGTGCTCCACCGGTTACATTCTTTGGGCTTGGGGTCGCACTAATTGCATTTTTCGGAAAACTTGCACTCGGGGCTTTTGCAATTGCTTTTATAGAATCAGTGATTGTGAAGATGCGTTTTTATCGGATGCAGGAGTATATGATGCTCGCATTCTTTATTGCGCTCCTCGGACTTGCCGTTGAGTTAATCGTCCTCTATCACTAATATGACACCAATCGCAACTGCCATGACAGTGTTTGCTGGAGGAATGTTTTTCCTAGCGTTTCTTATGAGTAGTCGCATGCGCTTGGGGTCTTTGGTAACTGCATTTCGAGTACAGTCAGCGCTTCTTGCACTCCTCGCTATTGCTGCAGCATTTGTAACGGGGGAATTCCAACTTTTTATTGTTGCAGGTCTTATTGTTCTTATTAAAGTTTGGTTTATTCCTTCGTTTTTGCTTCGTGCGGCGCGTGTGAGTGGAGCATCTGAGCGCCTGCAATCATATGCACGTCCCGCAACACTTTCTTTCGTTGCGGCGTGTCTGGCTATTGTTGCTCTGATCGGAGCACGTGGGTTATTGCCCGTTGGTGCTGATTACTTTGTGCTCGCTGCATCATTTGGCATTGTGCTCGTCGGCCTTCTTATGTTGGTTTCGCGAAAAGATATGTTTGGGGAAGGAATTGGATTCTTTGTTATGGAGAATGGCATCTTCACATTCGGGTTGGCGCTCACGCACGGCATGCCGTTTCTTTTTGAAATTGGATCGTTTTTTGACCTCTTAGCATTTTTTATTCTTATCACTGTGTTCACGCACCGTGCGCAAGATGAGAATGCGTCGGTGGCGACTGATGATTTGCGAACCTTAACTGATTAATTTTTATGGCTATCTCACTACTACTTGTCTCATGTTTAGTTCTCGCCACCGTGCCATTTTTTATGCGTGGTTTGCGGTTTATTTTTGGCGCAGCATTTTTGGCAAGTTCTGGTGTGTTTGCGTTAAGTCTCTATACTGCCATCCCGCTATTTTTTGGCGCACCGTCATTTGAAAATGGGTACTGGTATCTTGATACATTTGCAGCACTCATGGTGCTTCTCATTGGGTTCATTCAATGGACAGCAACCATAACGAGTATTCACTACCTAGGAGAAGAAGTGCGAACAGGGGAGATAGCATTGCCCGCAGTGCGTCGTTACTTCTTTTTTGTTGGTCTCTTTGTGTGCTCAATGCTTCTCACTATTGTTTCAAACAATCTTGGTTTTATGTGGATTGCGCTTGAAGCAACAACACTGACTACAACACTCCTCGTTGCGTTCTATGCTCATAAAGGCTCACTTGAAGCAGCATGGAAATATCTCATTCTTTGCTCAACAGGAATTTCGCTTGGACTCATTGGATTATTCCTCACCTACTACGCAGCGTCATCTTCTGGTCTTTTGCATGGACTCGGAGCAATCAGTTGGACGAATTTGCTTACTGTCGCTCCTTCGCTTCCACCACACTTGATGCAAATAGCGTTTGTGTTCATTCTTATTGGGTATGGAACGAAGGTGGGTTTGGTGCCAATGCATGCATGGCTACCCGATGCGCACAGTAGGGCTCCCTCACCGATTTCAGGCATGCTCTCAGGTATTCTTCTCAATGCTGCGTTGTTTGGAATATTGCGCTTTCGGGTGTTAGTAGACGGTTCACTTGCTTCAAGTGTTTGGACGAGTGAGCTCTTCTTGGTTTTCGGCATGCTTTCATGCATTATTCCTGCGGCGTTCATTTTGCTCCAGGCAGACTATAAGCGTCTCCTTGCGTATTCTTCGATTGAGCACATGGGACTCATCGTATTTTCTGCTGGACTCGGGACTGTGGGTGCTGTTGCATCAGTCATTCATATTGTTGGACATGCACTCGCAAAGTCCGCGTTGTTTTTTGGCGCAGGCAATATATTGCTTCGTTTCAAGAGTACGAAGTTTGATCGAGTAGGGCAGGTCATGCGTACACTACCGTACACGGGGGCACTGTTTCTTACCTTGATTTTGATGCTCCTCGCTATTCCACCATCGCCACTTTTTGGAAGTGAACTACTTCTGATATCGCAAAGCGTTGTACTACATCCGATATTTGCAACAATAGTACTTCTTGCACTCGCTATTATTTTTGCAGGATTCATACGCCTCATCATTCCGTTTCTTTTTTCGTCCGCACCTGTTTCACCAAAGAGTGAAGTTACGGTGGGTGAAAAATGGGGATGGTCGCATACCGCTATAGCCCTTCACCTTATTTTGTTGGTCGCATTTAGTGTGTTTCTTATGACACCTATGGCATCGCCAATCCTTGAACGTATAATCACGGCCATTTCATAAAATACATATGAATATCCAAACACTTTTAAAAGAAATAGGTCTAGAAGATGTGAGCGATTCTGGCACAGTGCAGGTTCCAGTGTCGGACTTTGCACTTACGGCAGAGGATATAGTGGAGAAAGGATCGCCTTTGGTTTTAATGTACGCACTCGATGAGCGTAAAAAAAGTAATGTGTTTTCTATACGTGCAGTTTTTGCTGTTGGTACAGAATTGCTTACGCTTGAGAGCTATCTCTCACCTGAAAAACCACAGTATCCATCTTTGACTCGCTCAATCATGGCAGCGAACTGGTACGAGCGACAAATTATGGATCAGTTTGGTATTGAGGCAGTGGGACACCCTGACCCACGCCGTCTCATGCATCATGAAAATATTCCTGAGGGCACGTACCCTATGCGAAAAGACTTTGAGTGGAATACAAAGTTAGCTCATGCGAATGTTCCGTACCCTATGCACCAAGTGGAAGGTGAGGGGGTGTATGAGATTCCAGTAGGACCAATTCACGCAGGTATCATTGAACCAGGGCATTTTCGTTTCAACGTACGCGGGGAGCGCATTATTACGCTTGAGGGTAAACTCTTTTTCAAACATAAGGGTGTTCTAAAACTTGTTGAAGGGAAAACTCCTGAAGAGGCACTGCCGTTTGTTGAACGTGTATCGGGCGACATGGTAGTTGGTCACACGCTCGCATTCGTGCAAGCTATTGAAAAAATCTCTAATGTGACAGTGTCTCTGCGTGCGGAGTATTTGCGAGTTATATGGAGTGAGCTAGAGCGTGTGTGTGCTCACATCTTTGATATAGGCAACATGGGTGGTATGGGTACAGGATTTACGTTTATGGCAGCACAAGGTTTTCGTATGGTGGAAGAAATGCGTCGTCTTAATGCCGACCTTGTTGGACACCGATTCCTCCGTGGTGCAATTACTCTTGGCGGTGCGCACGATATAACCGCAGACGATGAAGTGAAGATTCTAGAAACAATTAAACGTATAGAGCATGACATAGGAGAGGTGTTAAAGATTGCCTATGCAAAAGACGGTCTTAAGGAACGTTTTGAAACGACGGGCGTGTTAAGTAAAGAGGCAGCGCTCGCATATGGCGCGCAAGGTATTGGTGCACGCGCCTCTGGAATCGATATAGATCTTCGTCGTGACATGCCCTATGGAGCATATGCAGATATGGAAGTGTCTGTGGTTATAGAAAAAGCAGGCGACGTTTTTGCACGCTTCAATGTGCGTGTGCGTGAACTCACTGAATCATTCAGATTAATCCGTCTTGCGCTCACGAAGATTCCCGAAGGCAAGGTGCAGGCTTCCGTTTCTCATGGCACTGGAGATGCGTACGGATTCGCGGAGAGCTGGCGTGGTGGAATTATGGATTTTGTGCGCCTTGATGCAAAAGGTCGCATTGACCGACTCGTCATTCGTGACCCTTCGTTTTGCAATTGGCCGCTCTTTGGCGAACTTGCTCCAGGAAACATCGTGCCGGATTTTCCGCTTTGCAATAAGAGTTTAAATCTTTCGTACTCAGGAACGGATTTGTGAAATAGAAAAAACCGCCTCATACAAGGCGGTTTTTTTTATTATTCTCGAGGGTCGCGTGGTCCTACAGGGCGTACATGCCTGCCGACATTCTTATCTAACCAATTCAGAGCTCTATCAAGTGCATCAGGTTTTTTTTCTTGCGACATACAAATATCCTAGAGGAATTATTTTATTAATTTAGATTGTTATACGCCTCCTTGGGGAGAGAGGCAAGGGGGGCAAATTAAGAGAGAGTCGGCGTCAGCTCACTAAGCTCGCAGACTCGCTAAGTGGTAAAGCCTCTCGGCACGATTTTCTAATCGCCCGTCCGGCCTCGCCCGTCGCTTGCGTAACATGGCTCCGGCTTTCGACTCTCCACACAAGCAAAACTATTTGCTTGTTCCACCTCCACAAATAAAAATTACCCGCGTGTGCAGGTAATTTTTATTTGTGGAGGTGGGGAGAGTCGAACTCCCGTACAGAGAGGGTCTCCGAAGCGTTTCTACAAGACATAGTTCGTTTCAAAGTTTAAGACAGGTGGGTAGAGAACGAACAAAATGACACCCGTCCGAGCTCTTCAATTTCATTCTTTTCTACGAGCAGTAGAGAAGAATAGAGTCTGATGTTATGGCACTAGGATCTTCGTATCAGACATCAGAAGCCTAGCGCCGTCCCGACCGAAGTGAGGACGGAAGAGGGAACTTACACAGCTACCAGACCGAAGTCAGCGGTGCTGAAGTAAGGGCTCTTTTGAGAAGCGTTTGCACGTTTCAGTGCTCGAGGTTTAAGGTGATCTCCAGCATTCACCGTCTTGCGCGCAACAGAGGAAATTCTCCGTCGAAACCAGTCACCCCCCGAAAAATAAGGCATGCCTTATTTTTCGGGGACTGGCTAATTTAATATTCAGTTTTCAAAGTGCGCTCTATCTCTCGCGCGGCATCACGGCCTTTGAGGGTATCACGCTTGTCATGCTTGCCCTTATGGCGCACAACTGCAACTTGTACCTTCAATTTCTTATTCTTATTATACACCATAATAGGTATAATTGTCAAACCCTTCTGTCCTTCTTTTACGGCAAGCTCGGCAATTTCCTTTTTACTCATTAAGAGTCTTCTGGTGCGCTCAGGGTCATAGCTTTTTGCTGTGTTGCCCACTTGGTAAGGAGAAATTGTGACACCCAAAAGAAATGCCTCACCACCACGAACTACAACGCGAGATCCTGCCAAAGAAGCCTTTCCTGAGCGGAGTGATTTTACTTCTAATCCAAGCAACTGAAGCCCCGCCTCGTAGGATTCGAGAATTTCATATTCAAGGCGCGCTTTCTTGTTTTCTACTAGTGCTTTCATACCAGCTTCAGCATACCGCTATTTTAGTTTTTCACACGCTACGAACCAGAGGTGTTCCGAGACTTCGTGCACGCACTCAGGTGTTTTGCCGATGATATCTTCAATGGCATAGAAAGTGCTTATGTAGAGAGGTTTTTGAAAATCATCTAAAAATTCAATTTGTTCTTCCGTAGATGTTCCGGTCCACAGGCGTGTCCACGCTTCAAGGTTGTGATTGTCATTAAGCATCCCAGGAGCTGCAATGTGCGCGTTAGTCCATCCTTCAAACCACGGAGCTTCGTCCGAGGTGGTAAGAATGGTTGCTTCTGTTGGTATCACTTTTGCAATTTCCTCAATCCTTAAGATTTGTTCATTCGATATGAGTGGCGGAGTGCTCATTACTTGATTCCATAGGTTTCCCAAAAAGAGTCCAACAAAAAGTGCGAGGAAAATGAATGGCATGAACACCTGCTTAGTACTCCATGCAGATTTTACAGAAGAAAGAGTGGTGTGTATTCCATACCCTGCGAGACCAGCGAGCGTAATGTCTAAAAAAATAAATACCCGTTCATAGAAGGGGAGTCGAAAAAGTGGGAACAGTAGACTGACACCAGCGAGCGCAAGCAGTGTTGAGGGAATCTTATATTTTAGAAATACTTTTCCTGCTACCGCAATCGCTAAAATGAACGGGAGTGATAGCCATAGGTATGTTTGCCAATCGAGAAACACTGCCGAAGGTAGCGCTACAGAAAGTTCATGTACTGTAGGTGCGTTTATAAGTGCAAAGAGTGCTCCAGCAACGATGATGTGCAGAGCGTACTCTTTTCTCCGACCGCGCGAGAAAATAAAGAGCGCTATAAGGGTGAGTATGTAGATAATGGCACTCGTCTTGTGAGTAAGTACGATTGCGATGTCGAGCAAAAGCCATGTGGTGAACCACCTTCGCTCAATTGCGATAAACGCGAGCAACATGAAGTCGAGGGCGAGTGCATTTTTAAGGAGGAAATACCAGTACCCGTTGTACGCGACTGATGATCCTACTAAGAGTAGTCCTGCTATAAAAGCACCATGTTTTTGTAGGTACGGTTTTAAAAAGAAAAATAAAAGTACTGGCACCAATGCCCAAAAGACGAGATAGCTACCGTAGAGAATGAGGTCGGTAGGTAGGTGAAGAAATCGCAGGATGTCCAAGAACACTCGCACTATAAAAGCATCATCCCCGAGCCCAGGGACTGGTGCATTAGGAAAAGAGGTAATTGGTTCAATCAAGTAGCGCCTATAAAACCCCGTATCGTAGCCAAGCGGGTGTCGTCCGAATAAAAAAAACGGAATAGTGTGGAGTGCGAGTGAGGCTAATCCAAGAATGGTGCCCAATAGGGCAGTTTGTTTTCTTGGAGACAGGGCGGGTATCTGCATGCTCGCACTAGTGTATCTCATCCCCAGTATAGATTAGGCACCTCCGCTCTCATGGTACGCTTTTTGAGTTATTGGCATTTTAATACTAATACTTTCTTTATATATTTTTATGACAGCAATGAATAAAAAAGGGAACTCTATGAAAGTTTTCCTTTCACTTCTGGTTGCAGGAGTGATTACTGGGGGTTCTTTCTTCGCAGTGTCTGGGATGGCCGTTGCTGATTCCAATGCTTTAGTTGCAAATGCTCTATCATCCTTTTCTGGAAGACCAACTGTTATCATCGCTCGTTCCGCTAAGAGTCCAACAGGTAGCCTAGTGAATGGCGCATCACAAACTCTTGCTGTCTTTGATGTAAGGGCAACGAATGTTAAATGGCAAGCAACACTCAATTCGTTCACGGTTTCGGTACCGGTCTCTGGTCGCCAAGCTTCAGCGCTCGAAGTGACGGACTTTGCTCTTCATTACGACTACTGCGTCAAGGAGGGCGTCACGTATGGATATGGCTATAAAGGAGGCTCGTGCGGAAAAATGAGCTTTCTGGAACCCGCGTCAGTTTCGTTTATTAATGGGGATACCTATGTTCTCGTCTTTAAGAAAGATCTCCCTATCTATTTAAAACAGACAACCGGAAGAATCACTATTGTTGGGAAGCCTTCTTACACAAGAGCAGGAACGCAAGCCGTTCAACTCAGGGCATCTGTTGCCTCTGGCTCTGCTGTCGGCGATCAATGTAAGACTATTCGCTATGGTTATAAGAATAAGTACGGCTACTCAAAATGTGGGAATCAGAGTGCGACAGTGAATGTTGGAAGTGCAAAAGGCAACCCACTCACCGTTAAGCGTCCACCTGGATATGGGTACCCTCCTACACCGCCTGTAACACCACCGGTCACGCCACCTGTTAAACCAAAAATTATAGACAAAAGATAATAAATAAAACCCCTCTCTAAGAGGGGTTTTATTTATTATCTTTGGTGTTCTTGCGAGTAGCCATATATAATGGCCAGATGCCTGAAATCAATCTTAAAGAAACTGTGGAGAAGAAAAGACCTTCGAAGGGAAAAAATTCCCTGAAAAATCTAGTACCAAAGGGTATGCCTGGTATGCCAACTAAGGGAGGTGGGTGGAATAACCTTACTTCAATAGTATTGGTGGTTCTTATTCTCGCGTCTCTCTATTCTTTTTTCTTTGGACAAAAAGTTGATGTTAAAGATGTAACTCTTTCACAACTTGCCGCAGACATTAAGACGGACTCTGTAAAAAGTATTGTTGTTGAGGGCGATAAGCTCACCGCTACCTACACTGACACCAGCAAGAAGTCGAGTAAGAAGGAAGCTAACACCGCACTTTCAACAACACTTTCAAACTACGGTTTGAAGGCAGATGAAATATCAAAAGTTTCAATTGAGGTTAAAGATCAGAGTGGTTTTCAATTCTGGTTTTTCACGTTGGCGCCCATCATTCTCCCGCTCATCCTGATTATCGTTTTTATTTGGTTTCTTTCAAAACAAGTTCGTGGAGCAGGAATGCAGGCATTCACTTTTGGTCAGTCAAAGGCACGAATGATAGACCCAAAAGATTTGAATCAGCGCGTTACATTCAGTGATGTTGCTGGCGCACGAGAAGCAAAAGAAGAGTTGACCGAAATCGTAGACTTTTTGAAGAATCCAAAAAAATTCTTAGACATCGGTGCGCGTATTCCAAAGGGTGTTCTTTTGATGGGTGCTCCTGGAACAGGTAAGACCTTGCTTGGTCGTGCTGTTGCGGGTGAGGCAGGTGTACCATTCTTTTCAATCTCAGGCTCTGAGTTCGTGGAAATGTTTGTCGGCGTTGGTGCTTCTCGTGTGCGTGATCTTTTCCATATGGCAAAGCACGCAGCTCCCGCAATTATCTTCATTGATGAAATTGATGCTGTCGGTCGTATTCGTGGTACAGGTGTTGGTGGTGGAAACGATGAACGAGAGCAAACACTGAACCAAATCCTCGTTGAAATGGATGGTTTTGAACCGAATGAAAAAGTTATCATTATGGCAGCAACCAACCGCCCTGACGTGCTTGACCCAGCGCTTCTCCGCCCTGGTCGCTTTGACAGACGCGTCACCATCGATTTACCAGATCGTGATGACCGTGAAGCAATATTGAAGGTGCACGCACGCAAAAAACCACTCGCAGAAGATGTCGTGCTTCGCACTATTGCAGAGCGCACTCCGGGATTTTCCGGTGCTGATTTGTATTCATTGATGAACGAAGGTGCAATTCTCGCAGCAAGAGAAAACAGAAAGAAGGTGGCGCAGTTCGATTTGGTGCGTTCCATCGAGAAAGTAATGCTCGGACCTGAAAGGAGAAGTCATTTATTGAATAAAAAAGAAAAAGAAATCACTGCATATCACGAAGGAGGTCATGCGCTCGTGGCGTCTATCTTGCCGTACGCTGATCCAGTGCATAAAATTTCCATCATTTCTCGTGGTCGCGCCGCTGGATACACATTGAAGTTGCCAGATGAAGATACAAAGATGCAATCGAAGAAAGAATTCTTGGATGACATCGCAGTTTCTTTGGGTGGGTATGTTGCTGAAATGGAAGTGTTTGGCGACCTCACTACAGGGCCATCAAATGATTTGCAGGTAGCCACAGCGCTCGCTCGTGACATGGTCACGAAGTACGGCATGTCAGACACCTTGGGGCCTATGGCGCTCGAAGGGGAAGGTGGTCGCACGCTTTTCGGCCGTGGTGTTTCAGACAAGGAATACTCAGAGGAAGTATCAGCAAAAATTGATTCAGAGGTGAAGAAGATAATAGATGACGCTCATGAGAAGGCTAAAGACTTAGTGGTGAAGCATCGCAAGCTCTTGGATATGATTGCCGCAAAGTTGGTTGAAGTGGAAACGGTAGAGCGCGATGAATTTGAAAAGGTCTTGATTGCAGGTGGCATCACGCCAAAAAAGAAAAAGGACATCGAGCATCAGGCCTAAAAGATATGAATGGTTATAAAGGAGAAGAACGAAATTTTTGTCCTGACATAGGAAACCGTTCACGTCGGCATGCTAATTTCATGGGTATACCTTCGCTTGCCTCAATACCTCTTATTGAGGCGTTTGATCGGAATCCTGACAAAGGAGATCTCCTTGATGTTCTCGGTGGTTACCGTGAGTCTCGCACAGCAATTGTTGATTGATTTATCCGCACTTGAGGATATATAGTGCGGATATCCACCCTTAGCTCAGTTGGTTAGAGCATCGAGCTTATACCTCGAGGGTCCTTGGTTCGAGTCCAAGAGGGTGGACTCACATTAGAAAATCCCGCTTTGTGCGGGTTTTTCTAATGTGCAGGTACTGGATTCGAACCGCGGGCTCCCGATTTCTTGGGTTGTAATCAACCTTTTGAAATCGCAGTGCACTAAATTTATTGTTGCCCGCAACGACTGGGAAGGAGTGAAGGTTTCGAGCTCAGCAGAGCGAGAGGCGAGTCCAAGAGGGTGGACCACGAATAAACAACGACACCTGCGTGTCGTTTTTATATCGTGGGCCATGCCGGAGCCATGTCGCTTGGCGACGGGCGAGGCGGGGCCGAGAGCACTTAGTATTTTGCGAACACTTGGAGCAAAATAGTTAGTGACTCGTGGAGACGAATGTGCATAGCTAGACTGTTATACTCTAACCATGATAAATCCGATTCTTATTTTAATAGCAACACAAGTTCTTTTCACTACCAGCGATCTCATGGGGCGGTATTTTATGTCCCGATATGGATTTACTTTCAATAATTTCTTTTCCCTCTGGTTTCTTGTCTACATGGTCATACGAATACCTGCGACTTTTGGACAGTTATATCTCTTCACTCAACTCGACTTAGGCCGAACAATGGCACTTTTCGGTGCCGTGTCTATCGTTCTCTCCACGACACTCGCGTTCTTGCTCTTCAAAGAAATCGTTACCCCCGGACAATATATTGGTATGAGCTTAGCGGTCCTAGCTTTCCTGGCGTTGAGTTTTGTAAAATAAATTTACATAACAACTTCAACCATGACCCTCGTAAAGTTTGAAGATATACCAATCCACGAATGTGGTGAACCGCTCGTTGATTTGAGTGAGTATGCTTTTGTACTTGAACCGTCATATTTTAATCAAGGATTCTCTACTGAATCTCGTATGTTTTTGCGTCAATCGGTTGCAGAAAAGTTGATGGAAATACAAAAAGGATTAAGTAGATATACATTTAAGATTTGGGATGGTTTTCGTCCTCGTCCAGTTCAGAAAGTAATTTATGAGAAGTTCTGGCAAGAATTACACATTACTCATTCTGACTGGGATGAAGAGAAACTAAAAACAGAGGTCGGAGTGTTTGTGACCATTCCTAATAATCCAAAACGAGTTCCTCCTCATGCGACAGGATCAGCTGTGGATTTAACACTCGTCGATCTTGACGGAAGAGAATTGGACATGGGTACAGCCTTTGACCACTTTGGACCAGAAGCAGAACCTTTTTATTTTGAAAAAAGTGCTCGAAGTCGTGAGGTACAGGAGAACAGAAAGGTGCTTCGTGAAGCAATGCTTGATGCTGGTTTTGCTATAGATAAAGATGAGTGGTGGCACTTTGATTATGGAAACCAGAGATGGGCGCTAGCACTAGGTCGCACCAATGCTATTTTTGGTGAAGCGGAAATTCCGAAATAATTTTTGCTATCATCTCGCTTATGGCCTCAAGAAATGAAAGATACTCTCCGGTTTCAATGCACGAGGCAGGTGCGTTTGTTTGTAGTTGTATGTGTAGTTGCAAGAGGGATGTCTCAGAGTCAGGAAAAACGTGCGGCGGGTGCTTTTTTGGCGAGCACACTCTCTAGTTCTTCATTCAAAGTGAAACTCCTCTGCTTCACGGCCAGAGTAGTCGGGCTAGTGATATGCCATCAAATTCACCATTAGGTGCTTCTGTATTTGATCCGGCACACACTGGCCATGGTTCTTTGCCGAAATGGTCTTTGTGTTCTGGGAAATAGATCTTGCCTTCTTTGAATATGGTACCTATATCGTCATGACATTTTGGGCACGACCTATTTGGTCCCCGTTCTATTCTCTTGCGAGCTTCTTGATTCATGTCCGCTATTTTGCTCTCTCCTTACTCAAAATGCAATTCCCGCGCTTTTTCTAGGGCGCGTTCTCGAAGTAGGGGATTACTCTCAAGTGTGGAATCTTTTTCTACAATGATTCCCGCTTCCTTTCTCGCTGCCTCCACCAGCTTCAGATTTTTTAGGGCATCCATGCCAATGTCAGAAATACCCCATTGGCGTCTGCCATAGAGTTCTCCTGCACCACGAATGGTTAAATCTTTTTCCGCTAGTTCAAAACCATTTTTTGCAGATTGGATTGCCTTCAGTCGTACATTGTTTGCACCCGAAGATTTTTCAACCATTAAGAAGCAGTACGGCTGGTGTGCTGAGCGTTGTACGCGCCCACGAAGCTGGTGTAATTGCGCAAGACCAAATCGGTCAGCACCTTCAATCATGATTACTGTTGCATTTGGCACATTAACTCCCACCTCTACTACTGAGGTAGCGACGAGAATATCTGTTTCACCTCTCTCAAAGCGAGCCATCGTTTCTTCTTTTTCTTTCGGCGTCATTTTGCTGTGGAGTTTTTCAAGAGTGTTTTCAGGGAAGACTTCTTTTTCCAAGCGTTTTGCTTCAGCGGTTACTGAACGGGTTTGAAGTGCGAGTGCTTTCCCGGGATCTGGCTCATCAATGCGTGGACAAATCACATAGGCCTGCCTACCTTCTTTCAAAAGTTCTCGTATTTTTTCATACGCTTTCTTTCGACCTCCCGGAGTGACTATTTCGGTCGTAATCATTTTTCTTCCAGCGGGTAATTCATCCAAGACCGTCAAATCTAAGTCGCCGTACAAAGTGAGCGCAAGTGTGCGGGGGATGGGCGTTGCGGTCATAGAGAGGAGGTGAGGGGAGGCTCCGCCTTTTTTCATAATGGCTTGGCGTTGTAAGGTTCCAAAGCGGTGCTGTTCGTCCACGATGACATAGGCAAGGTGTTTAAATCCTACCGTTTTTTGTATGAGTGAATGCGTACCTATAAGAATAGGAATTTCGCCGTTTGCGACCCACTTCATGAGTTGTGCTCGTGAAATGTTTGTTGGTTTGTCAGGGTTCACCTTTGAAGGGAATTTAAAACAGCCCGATGAAGTTACCAGACCAATAGCAATCGGGTATTTTTTAAAGAATGCGGTGAAGGTTGCAAAGTGTTGCTTTGCAAGAATTTCTGTCGGGCACATATACGCAACTTGAAGATTGCCAAATGTTTGTGTAGCTCCTTTTGCGTTCTTCGGCCTCGAAGTTGCGACGGCGTACGCCGTCGCTGCTGCAATTGCTGTTTTTCCGCTTCCCACATCGCCCTCAAGAAGTCGTGCCATTGGATAGGGTTCTAGAAAGTCCGCAATGATAGTGCCAATAGCTTTTTTTTGTCCTGCCGTTGCATCAAAGGGAAATGTTTTAACGAATGCAGAAACTTTTCCCTCATCGGCATCTATTTCGTAGGCACGCTCGGATTTATTTTTTTCTCGCTCGAGTGCTCGTGCGATTTGAATCAGAAACACCTCTTCAAATGCGAATCGTTTGCGGGCAACCTCTGCATCCGTCTCTCGCTTCGGTTCATGAATCCAGATGAGCGCACTTTTTAGGGCAGGGAGGTGGTAGGTTTTTAGAAGTTTTGGAGGAAGGGGATCCTCAAGGGTATCGAGTGCACCTTTTTCAATAGCTTTTTTGATCACATGGAAAATCCACAACGAGGTAATGCCTGCTGTTTCTGGGTACACCGGAAACATTTCACCACCAGTTTCCATAAAGGGCACTCCCGAGGCTTGTTCGACGACTGGGTTTATTATTGATTTCTTACCATCTTTCTCGCTCACTTTTCCACGGATGCGCACCAATTGTTCGACAGGAATCATTTTTGCAAGGTACGGCTGGTGAAACCATACGATACGCATACTGCCGGTGCCGTCACTGAAAGTCCCCTCAGCCATAGGCACCTTTGTTTTCCACGAGCGTTTCATCTCGAGCTTTGAGAATTTTCCGTAGAGCGTTGCCACTTCGTCTCCACCAGCATTGGACACCGTGCGGATGTCCGCAGCTGATTCGTAGCGGACAGGGAAGTGGTACAAGAGGTCACGCACGCTTTCTATCTGTAGGCGTTTTAATCCCGCACGTTGTATATGCGTGAGGCGAGTGAGGGAGTCAATGGGATCGTTCGCATTCATTTAAGAGCAGTATACCGAATTTGAATAAAATGATTTTTAGTTCGTTATTTTAAAATCTATTTATCAGCAATTGACCCTAGATCTCTTTTCCGTCGATATAGTTTAATTTAACGATCGTTAGATTAAACTATATCGTTCTTTTTATATGTGTCGGGTTCGTTGAGTGGGGTTTTTGCACGAGGGGAACGAATTTTGAGAAGGAGGATAGGATAACTTTACCTATATACTGTTTCTATACCTTAAGAACTATTTTGTAATATGAAAAAAACTTTTATTTCGTTAGTGTTTGTAGCTCTTGCTGTGCTCCCGAGTGTCGCGTCTGCTGCAACTGTGGATGAGCTTAATGCAAAGTTGCAACGGCTTCTTTTGGAAGTAGATCAAGTACGTCAAGAACTTATCGTGGCGCAGTCTGCAGTTAGACCCCAATTGTCAAAAACCGCACTTTGCGTTCAATTGAGTCGTACGCTGTCTGTCGGCATATCTGATAAAGAAACAGGTGGTGATGTTACAAAACTCCAGAAAGCATTGGCTGAAGATAGAACACTCTATCCTGAAGGGTTAGTGACTGGCTATTTCGGTCCTGCAACGCAGTCCGCGGTGAAGCGTTTACAGGTACGAGAGAACATCCTTCCAAGTACTGCATCGTCTCTAAGTTCTGGTGTGGTTGAGTCTGCTACGCGCGCATTTTTAGCTTCGCGTTGCGGTACCACGACTCAAAACTCAACTACATCAGGAACTACTGTGCGCCCAACATTAACTGAAAGTTTGGAAGCAGCGCTTGCAACTATTTCGCTTGATACTATGCCAGCATCTACTTCTACTATGGCAACGATATCAGGTAGTGCAAAAAATCTCACATCGGTTGCTGTAGAGGTACGGAGTAGTGAAATCGTGTATGCAAATAACTCAGTTTCAGTGAAAGACGGTCGTTGGTCATTCACTACATCCGCTCTCAAGAATGGCTCGTACCAAGTGATTGTGAAGAGTGCAAACGGAGGAGCTATTGCTGTCGGGTTTGCGGTTGTTAATGCACCAGAGGCTGTCACGCCAAGTACTCCCGCAACATCAACAAGTGCAGTGAAACCGACAGTCTCTTCGCTTGTATCCAAAGTAGCTTTGCGTGTGAACGGCTCTGATAGAGGTGTGACTGCTTACGAAGGCTCTAAAGTTCTTGTAAGCTGGAATACTGAAAATGTTTCTTCGTGTGCGTTTGTTTCAAATCCACCAGCAGAACTTTCTGGCTCTGTTTTGACATCGGAGTCTGGAAAATCGAGCAGTCCGCTTCTTAAAACTACTGTCTTCACATTGACTTGTATTGGCGCAAACGGCGCATTTGTCTCGAGTGCTCTCACGGTGAATATAGTGCCGAGGTAGTATCCCTCTGCACCCATTTGCGACTAGTTGATTTCAATATCAATATGTTGAATCGAGGGGAAGTGCTTTTTTAGTCTGCCTTCTATCTCATCTATCTTCTTACCCATAAGGCGAGGAATACGGTCAGCATAATCTACGGAGTGGCGTTTAAATGCTTCGTAGTCATCTTTGATTTCTTCGAATTGGTCTTTTAAGGCTTCACGCTGGAAGGCTTCTTGAAAAAGCGCTGGGCCGTTAAACTCAACCTCACACTTAATGCGGTATAAACCAAAGCCGAGCACTGTTGATTTGAAATCTATGACTTTTTCTATTGCAGGGTCGCCCGTTAAGAACGCAACCACTTCTTCCTGCAAATCAGTAGGCATCGCACGTCCAATGAGGTACGAGCGGTTTTTTGCAATGAGAGTTACTGCAACGCTGATCAAGAGAATGGAAATGAGGACAGCGCCGATGGCGTCCCACGCAGGGTTTTTGGTGTAGTAGGAGAGTGTAACTGAAGCGGTGGCGATGAGAACACCAATTACGGCAACGGCATCTTCTAAATACACCGCGAGCGTGGAAGGGTCAGCAAGCATAAAGCGTTCATGCCACCTGGCATCGGGAAAAGATTTCCTTAAATTGCTTTCGGCAATCCAAAGTGTATAGCTTTCTATAAGCAATGAAAGGAAAAGAACAATAAAAATAATTGGAGTAAAAGTTATTTCGTGTGAGGTGTTGAATGCGTTGATTCCGTTATATAGAGTGATACCAGCGCCAAGAAAGAAGATGCCACATGCAGAAATGAGTGCCCAAAAAAATCGTTCATTGCCATATCCGTACTCAAACTGTGAGTCAGCTTTTTTGGTTGAACGATGTATCCCTATTAAAAGAAGTCC